>CBDDRG010000282.1:0-18350 GCA_965232975.1 uncultured bacterium | reverse complement strand
CAAGTTGACGCCTTTTTGCTTCACCCATTGGGTGACCTCGATAAATCCGTTGAAACTGGCTCCCAGTCTAGCTTGTAGCCGGTTTGTGCACTGTCAACTGCCGGAAATAGGTTCAATCGAGTCTGACTCTGTTGACCCCCTATTGACTCCCCATTGACGCTATCGATCCCGCAAAACCTGGCAATGGACACGTCTTGACCGCGCCGACATCCGGATTCCAGACAGAACCTTCCGGTCTGGCCGCAAAATAACCATCGCGCCGCCGGCCGATGCGCTCAACCCGCGTTCAGCTAGAATTTCGCGAGCCCCCTCTCAAGACACCAATGCGACCGGCGCTTGCCCGCACATCCGGCAAAACGCTGATGTGAAAATGCATGGGTTAAGCTCTGCCGGCGGTCGCCACGATTGATCCGATCGCCTGAGCCCCCAGTCGCGGTTCCCCTGCGCACTTGCCGACGGATGGATCAGGCATTGAACAGCCGTCGAGGCGCGTGCTCGGGAGCTGGCGCCGAGCCAAGTTTTTTTGCGTGCGAAAACACCTGACCGAGGAGAGACCATTGTGAACCTACAAGGCTTGACCGCATTGATCACCGGCGGCGCATCAGGGCTTGGCGCCGGCGCGGCGCGGGTGCTGACCGCCGCCGGCGTGCGCTGCGCGCTGCTGGATCGCAACCTGGAGTTGGCCCGCGCGCTGGCGGCGGAACTGGGCGGCATCGCGCTGGGTGCTGATGTGGTCGATGGCGCCGCCGTTGAGGCGGCATTGGCGGAGGTCGGCACGACGCTGGGTACGCCGCGCATCGTGCTCAATGCCGCTGGCATCGATATCGCGGTGCGCACGGCAAGCCCCAAGGGCGCGCATCCGCTGGATGAATTCGAGCGCGTGATCCGCGTCAACCTCACTGGCACCTTCAATGTGGCGCGGCTCGCCGCGCACGCGATGATCGGGCTGCCGCCGCTCAACGCGGACGGCGAGCGCGGCGTCATCATCAATATCGCCTCTGTGGTTGCCGAAGACGGCCCCCTCGGTCAGGTCGCCTATGCGGCATCCAAGGCCGGCGTGCAGGGCATGACCTTGCCGATGGCGCGGGATTTGGCGCCCTACGGCATTCGCGTGCTGACGATCGCGCCGGGTATGTTCCACACCCCGTTGGCGAGTGGCATTCCGCAGGACTGGATCGATCGCATCATCCCGACCGTGCCCTTCCCCAAACGCTGGGGCAACCCCCTCGAATTCGGCGCGCTGGTGCGCCAGATCTGCGAAAACTCGATGCTCAATGGCGAGATGATCCGCATCGACGGCGCGGTGCGGCTGGGTACCTGAAACGCGGATCCGAGCGGGCGGTGGCGCCGGCTCCGCGCCGCCTGCGCCACGCGACCGGATCGTGTCTCGCGAGCCAGGGATACTTTTTCATCCCGCCTGACCCTCGCCGGTTGAGATAACCGGTGCGACGGTCACCGCCGCTGGCGAGATCTTTTACGCCGGATTTTATCGACCCCATACAGTGACGGCTCGCCGCGCGGCCGGGTCTTGAAGCGCCGGTGCACCCACAGGTACTGCTCGGGCTGCTGGCGGATGGCGGCCTCGACGAGCTGGTTGATCCGGGTCGCATCGGCGACCTCGTCACCCTGGGGAAAATCGCCCAGCGGCGAACCCAGGGTTACCCAGTAGCCGCCGTCGGCGCGCCGGCCAAAGGTGAGCGGCAGAACGACGGCATTGCCGGCCTTGGCGAGTCGCGCAGTCGCGGTGATGGAGGCGGCGGCCACACCAAAAAAAGGCGCGAACACGCTCTGCTTGGGGCCGTAGTCTTGATCCGGGGCGTACCAGACCGCCCGCCCCCGCCGCAGCGCGCGCAATACCCCGCGGATATCCTCGCGGGGAAAGAAGTTGGCATCGGGGTGGCTGGCGACGCGGCGGCGGCGCTGCCAGTAGTCATACACGCGGTTCTTGTGGGGGCGGTACATGCCATCGCAGTCGAAATGGTGACCGAGCGCCTGGCCCGCGATTTCGAGCGTGGTGAAGTGCATCACCAGCAAAATGGCGCCGCGGCCATCGAGCTGGCGCAGGTGCTCCAACCCGGCAAAGGTGACCAATGGACTTAGCCGGCGCCAGGGCCACCACCAGGCCATGGCGGATTCGAACAGGGAGATGCCGGTGTTCTCGAAATTTTTGCGCAGCAGCAGGTCGCGTTCAACCGGCGTCAGGTGCGGAAAACAGAGCTCCAGATTGCGCGTGGCGATGACGCGGCGAAAGCCGCCGAGGTGGTACATCGCCCGCCCCAGCCCGCGCCCGAGCCAGAACATGGCCGGGCGCGGCAACAGCGAAGTTGTCCACCACAGCCCCATACCCAACCACACCAGCCAGTGGCGCGGGTGCAGCAGAGCGGGAGTGAGACGGGGAGTGTCCATGATGCGGCCAACACCGGGGAGCGCCAGTATAAAAACCTGTTCAAGATCTCGCTGAAGGGCGCATCGCGGCGCGAAAACCGGCTTCAGAATGCCTACATAGTCCGTGTGTGCTGCACTTTTTCGGTCAGTTTTGCCTTGCGCTGCATCCCCTGATCGAGATCTTGAACAGGGGGCAGGTATCCGCCTGATCTGCCCCAGGATGAGCCGCCCGCGATCAGGTGGCCCGGCAGGCTATTCGCTAACGGCGCAGGAACGCGTCCAGATGTTCGACCAGCTCGGTCCAGTCGGAGTCGTCGGCGAGGGCTTCCAGCAGAAATTCCCGCTGCCCCGGGTTCCAGAAAGCGGCATCGGCCAGCGCGAGTTCGGGGTCGAGGGGGCTGTGTTCGTCGATAAAGGCGCGAATGGCGTCTTCGTCGGACGGCAAACCCAACTGGTCGAACAATCCGGCGAGATTGTGCAGCGAAATATCCATGGTGGTGGTTCCGGTAATGGGTTGGGCCGGCGCAGTTACACGAGCGCCCAGCGCTCCTGATCGAACTCCGCGGCCGAGGCGGTGCGGGTGGCCACGCCGTCGCGCTCGAGCTTGCGCAGGTGCGCCCACAGGGAATAGCGGGCGAAGGTGAGCACGGCTTTATCGACATCGTCGTAGACCACCGGCAACAGGTCGAGCAGGCTCCCCTCGCCGATTTTTTTCATGCCGGTCACCACCTTCTGTTCGCGGAAGTGGCGGTGGCGGATCAGCGCGTCGATCAGCTTCATGGGCTCGGAAATCAGGTTGCCGTGGCCGGGCGCGATGGCCTGGATGTCGAGGGTTTTCAGCAGAGCCAGCGAATCGAGATAGTCGCGCATGTCGCCGCTGGGCGGGATGATGACCACGGTCGAGCCGTCCATGATGTGGTCGCCGGAGAACAGCAGCTTTTCCTCTTCCAGCAGATAGCAGTAGTGATTGCCGACATGCCCGGGCGTGTGTACGGCGCGCAGCGTGAATTCGGCGGTGGTGAGGGCGTCGCGGTGGCTGACGCTGGTGTTGGGCTGAAAGCTCAGGTCCTGGAACCCGTCCGGCTCGGGCATCAAGGCACCGATCAGCTCGGCGCCGGTGCGCGCGGCCAGCGCGGCCGCGAGCGGGGAATGATCCTTGTGGGTGTGGGTGACGACGATGCGGCGGATGCGGCCGGCACCGGCGGCGAGAATGGCATCGAGATGGCTGTCGTAAAGAGGGCCCGGATCGAGCACCGTGATTTCGTCGCGGCCGAGCAGGTAGGTATTGGTGCCGGGCCCGGTCATCTTGCTGCCGTTGGGCGCGGTGATGCGCCGCACCAGCGGGGTGAACTGATCGACGGTAGCTGGGGTTGTGGTCATGCTCGCCTCCGGGTCGTCGTGGCGACCCCATCTGTTGTTGTTATGCTGCACATTGAGGTTGCCCGGCGCCAGTGCCGCTAGAGCTCGACCAGCGGATCGACCTCGGCATCGTAATCCACGCCGGGCAGGCCAAAGCCGAACAGGCGCAGAAACTCGTCGTGGTAGCCCTGGTAGTCCGTGAGCTGCGACACCGTAGCCGTGGTCACCCGCCCCCACAAGTCCTTGACCTTGTCCTGCACCGCGTCGCGCAACTCCAGCCCGTCCATGCGCAGGCGGCCAACTTCGTCGATGTCGCGCTGGCCCTTGCTGTAGAGCTGGCGCGCAAACAGGCCCTGAATCTGCTCGATGCTGCCCTCGTGGGTGCCCTCTTCCTTCATGATTTTATAGAGGATTGAGATATAGAGCGGCATGATCGGGATCGCCGAGCTGGCCTGGGTGACCAGCGCCTTCAGCACGGAGACGCGGGATTCACCGCCTAGCGCCCGCAATTTCTGGTCGATGGCGGCCGACGCCCGGTCCAGATCCCGCTTGGCCATGCCGATGCTGGCGTGGCCGTACAGCGGCCAGGTCATCTCCTTGCCGATGTAGGTGTAGGCGGTGGTCTTGCAGCCCGGGGCCAGCAGGCCCTCGGCCAGCAGGCGCTCGATCCACCACTCCCAGTCCTCGCCGCCCATCACCTTCACGGTGCTGGCGATCTCTTCGTCGGACGCCGGCTCGACGGTGACATCCTCCACCAGCAGTTTGTCGGTGTTCAGCCCGCGCATGGTGTAGGCGCGGCCGATGGGCTTGAGCGCGGAGGTGTAGGTAATGCCGGTGCGGGGATCGGTGCGGCGGGGCGAGGCGAGGGAATAGACCACGAGATCGACCGGGCCCATGCCTTGCTTGAGCGCGGCGACGACCTGATCCTTGACCTCGTCCGAGAACGCGTCGCCGTTGATGCTGTCGGCATACAGGCCTTCCGCGCGTGCGGCCCGCTGGAACGCGGCCGAGTTGTAGTAACCCGCCGAGGCGGTGCGATTGTCCGCCGGGGGCTTTTCGAAGAACACGCCGAGGGTATCGGCGCCACAGCCGAACGCTGCGGTGATCCGCGACGCCAGACCATACCCGGTGGACGCGCCGATGATCAGCGCCTTGCTGGCGCCGTTGGCAATCGGGCCCTGGCGTTTGACGTAGTCGATCTGCTGCTGAACGTGGGCGGCACAGCCGGCGGGATGGGCATTGGTGCAGATGAAACCGCGAATCTTGGGTTTGACGATCATGCCTGGCCCCCGGGTTTATGGTTTGGCGGCCATCAGTCCTCGATCAGACCGCCGACAGGCCGCGGATGATAACCCGAAGCGGAATCCCGACTCCACGGAGCACCCCTCGGGAGCCCACCAACCACGCCTGTTCTCCGCGCGAAAAAAATCGGCACCGAAGTGCCGACAAGGCCTCGCTGACAGGGCGAAATAATCGTTATCGGGCAACGGCTCCGAACCGGGCTCTTGCCGTCAGAACTGGTAACCGACGCGCAGCGTCAGCTCGTCGTTCCACTCCAGTGGGCCGAAGATGCTGGCGTTGTCGCTGCTGCTCATGATGTTGGCGAAGAGCTCCACCGTCCAATCGCCGTTGGGTTTGTAGCGCACGCCGGGTTGGAACAGATAGCCGCCGTCCAGATCGTAAAGAACGGCCATATCCAGGCGCCAGGTCAGGTTGGGGAAGGGTTGCTGAAAGGCGAATACCACGCCATCCCAGCCGTTGTTCGCCTCCCCGCCCGTGGGCCGCCGGTTGGCATCGCCACCGGTAAATTTCAACGCGCGACCGACCATATCGCTCTCGGACTTGTGCATCCACTCAAACACAAAGTAGGTCGCCGGCAGGTTGTCGAAGACCTTCTGGTACTTCTCGGCGACCAGGCTGGTGACGTACTCATCGTGTTCGTAGAAATCGTTGCGCAGGCTGTTGGTGAACTTCTTGTCCGGCGTGTAGGAGGCCTCGAAGCGCACGATCAACTGGTCCAGTAGGGAGTCTGGCGCGCCCGCGAAGACATAGTTGAGCCCGCCGCCGAACACGTTTTCGGCGGCGTAAATTGGCTCGATGTCGGCCTCCAGATCCCCCAGTTGGGTGAAAAAGGCGTCGATGACGACGTTGGTATCCGCAATGCCTTTCAGATAGTCGGGGCCGGTGAGACCAAAGCCGGTTTCCAGCTGATCGGCGACCCAGGCGTAGTCGGCGGCGAGTCCATTGAGCACATCGACCGGGTCGATACCGGACATCGTGGCCATAACGTTCCAGTCCCGCGAGCCCAGGGTTCCCTCCCCCGGAGCGCGGTTGGAACCCGGAAACATCGTGGAGCGAAAGGGTTGCGCAGCGAAATCGGGGCCCAGCGCGGTCTGCCCGCCCGGCAGGAAGTGGAAGATGGGATCAGGATTGTGGCGGCTGACCGCGAACAGTTGCACGCCCAGATCGCCGAACTGCCCGCGCAGGCGGAAGCCGCCGTTGATCTGATCGTCCACCTTGTCGAAACCGGTGTCGTTGCGCACCGTGAACGGGTCATTGATGAAAGCATAGGGCGTGCCCACATTGGGGTAGATGCTGGGCTGGAACATTTGCGCAAAGAGTTCCACCTCCCAGTTCTGATTCAGGTTGTAACTGATCCGGATACCGGGGGAACCGATGCGTTCATCGGCATACTCCTCGGCGCCAAAATCGAGGAACAGGTGGCGGCGCAGGTCGAGCCCGTTGGCGACGTCGGCGACGCGGAAAAACAGTGATTCACCCCAGGCGATCTGTTGCTGGCCGATGCGCACCCACAGCGGGCCCTTCGAGTAATCGAGGTAGGCCGCGGGGATATCCAGCATGTAGTTGGAATCGCTGATTTCCAGCAGCGTGGCCCGATTGCCGTGGTTTTTCACTTCAAAATTGTTGGGGTCGCCATAGCTGTTGTCGACGTCGGCCATGTAGTAGCCGCGGAGCTTCACGACGCCGGCCCAATTGCTGGTGAAACCCAAGTTGATGTTCAACTCGGCGCGGGTGGCCATCAGGTTCCAGTCCCGCTCCTTGTCGAAATCCCTTTTCGTGAAGTAATGCGGCGCGCCACCCGGGTCGATGGAGTCCAGGAAAGTGTTGGGAAGTTGCCCGCTGACTTTGGCGTTGCCGCGGTTGTAGGGGTTCTCGGTATCGCTGATCTGATAGGCGGCCTCTTCGCGCACAAAGCCGGCCACGGTGACATCGACGGCTCCGGCCCACTGCGCCACCGGAAGCATGCTGGCGAGGAGCGCGATTGATAGCGCTTTATGCTTATCTGTCTTTTTCATCGTGAATTCCCTTTCCAAATGCTCGCGCGAAGCGAGCTGCCAACCCCCGCGCCCCTCCTGCTCGGATGCGGCGGCTCCATTCCCTGGTTCGGGTTGCTGCCAACTCGTTTGGCAACACCCTGGCCAAAGTGTAGTACGTCAAAAATTTGGCGCCAGCTTAATTTCGCGCCCGCGGCGCGCAGTTGACCGCCCATGCAGCCCCGTGGCCGGCGTTCGCGCTGGCGCAGATTTCCCGCGCCAGCGGGCTTTCTCCTATAATCGCTGCCCGTTGCCCCGACCGCAGAATCCGTTCCCATGCCCGCGATGCCCGCGATGAATGAACACTACCACCCCGCGGTCGTCGAGCGGGAGGCGCGCGCGTACTGGGATGCCAACGCCTCGTTTCAGGTGCGCGAAGACCCGAGCCGGGAAAAGTACTACTGTCTGGCGATGTTCCCATACCCCAGGGGCAAGCTGCACATGGGCCATGTGCGCAACTACACCATCGCCGATGTGATCAGCCGCTTTCAGCGCGCGCGGGGCAAGAATGTGCTGCAACCCATGGGCTGGGACGCCTTTGGCCTGCCTGCCGAGAACGCCGCCATCAACAACGACACGGCGCCGGCGGCCTGGACCTACAGCAACATCGAATACATGAAAGGCCAGTTGCGGGCACTCGGCTTCGGCTACGACTGGAGCCGCGAGCTCGCCACCTGCAAGCCCGACTACTACCGCTGGGAGCAGTGGTTCTTCACCCGGCTGTACGCGAAGGGCCTGGTCTACAAAAAGACCAGCGCGGTGAACTGGGATCCGGTCGACGAGACCGTGCTCGCCAACGAACAGGTCATCGACGGGCGCGGCTGGCGCAGCGGCGCGCTGGTCGAACGCCGCGAGATTCCGCAGTGGTTCCTGCGCATCACCGCCTACGCCGACGAGCTGCTGGGCGACCTCGACCAGCTCGACGGCTGGCCGGAGCAGGTGCGCACGATGCAGCGCAACTGGATCGGTAAGAGCCGGGGCGTCAACCTGAGCTTCGATCTCGCCACGCCCATCGCCGGGCTCGACAAGATCGAGGTCTACACCACCCGCCCCGACACCCTGATGGGCGCGACCTACCTGAGCCTCGCCGCCGAGCACCCGATCAGTCTCGCGCTGGCGGCGGAGAACCCCGCGCTGGCCGCCTTTATCGCCGACTGCAAGCGCCAGTCGGTCGCCGAGGCGACGGTCGCGACCATGGCCAAGCAGGGCATGGCGACCGGCATCAGCGCGCTGCACCCCTTGACCGGCGCGCCGGTGCCGGTGTGGATCGCCAACTATGTGCTGATGGACTACGGCTCGGGCGCCGTCATGGCGGTGCCCGCCCACGACCAGCGCGACTGGGAATTCGCCACCCAGTACGGCCTGCCCATCGCTCAGGTGATCGCGCCGGCCGATGGTGGCGCCTGCGATCTGACCGCCGGAGCGTTTCTGGCCAAGGGCCGGCTGGTGAATTCCGGCGCCTTCGATGGCCTCGATTTCGACGCCGCCTTTGCGGCGATCGCGGCGGAGCTCGGCCGCCTCGGCAGGGGCAGTGTCGCCACCCAATACCGGCTGCGCGACTGGGGAGTGTCGCGCCAGCGCTACTGGGGGGCGCCCATCCCCATGCTGCACGGCGACGACGGCGTCGAGATTCCGGTGCCCGCCGACCGCCTGCCGGTGTTGCTGCCCGAGGACGTCATCCTCGACGGCGTGCGCTCGCCGCTGAAAACCGATGTGCAGTGGCAGCGGGCGGAACTCGACGGCCGCGCCCTGACCCGCGAAACCGACACCTTCGACACCTTCATGGAGTCGTCCTGGTACTACGCCCGCTTCACCTGCCCGGACTTCACCGGCGGCATGCTCGACCCGGTGCGGGCCAACTACTGGCTGCCCGTCGATCAATATGTCGGCGGCATCGAACACGCCATCCTGCATCTGCTCTATGCGCGCTTCTTCCACAAGCTGCTGCGCGACGAGGGGCTGGTGCAGTGCGACGAGCCCTTCACGCGGCTGCTGTGCCAGGGCATGGTGCTGAAAGACGGCAGCAAGATGTCCAAATCCAAGGGCAACACGGTTGACCCCCAGGCGCTGATCGACAAGTACGGCGCCGATACCGTGCGGCTGTTTACCATGTTCGCGGCGCCTCCAGAACAAAGTCTGGAATGGTCGGACGAGGGCGTCGCCGGCGCCCATCGCTTTCTGCGCCGGCTGTGGAAGCTGGTCGCGGCGCACCTCGCCAGGGGAGAGCCGCCCACGCTCGACCTGTCGGAGCTCGACGACGACGGTCGCGCGCTGCGCCGCAAACTGCATGAGACCATCGCCAAGGTCAGCCACGATTACGGCCAGCGCCAGACCTTCAACACCGCCATCGCCGCGGTCATGGAGCTGCTCAATGCGCTGGGGCGGCTGGATGCAACCGACGCCGCCGCAGTCGCTATCGAGCGCGAGGTGCTGACCGCCGCGGTGCAATTGCTCGCGCCCATCGCACCCCATATCTGCCACCACCTGTGGCTGGCGCTCGGCCACCGCGAGCCGGTTATCGACGCGACCTGGCCGCAGGTGGATGAATCCGCCCTCGGCCGCGACAGCATCCGGCTCGTCGTGCAGGTCAATGGCAAGGTGCGCGGCCATATCGAGGTCGCGGTGGACGCCGCCGCCGCTGTCGTCGAGCAACTGGCCCTCGCGGAGCCCAACGCCCAGCGCTTTACCGCCGGCAAGAGCATCCGTAAAGTCATCGTGGTGCCGACCAAACTGGTCAATATCGTGGCGTCGTGACCCGCGCCGCCCGCCGCCGGCCCCGTGCCCACCCCGCCCTTGCCGTTACCCGAGGCCACCCGATGCAAAGAACCTGGCTGCCGCTGTTCGCCCTGACTGCGGCGCTCCTCACGGCCGGCTGTGGCTGGCATCTGCGCGGGGCCACGGAGGTGCCACCAATAGGTCGCTTCTATCTGAGCGCGAGCGACCACCACAGCCATCTGGTCACCAGCCTGAACAGCTACCTGCGCGACGGCGACGTCGAAGTGGTCGGCGACGCCACCGCCGCCGACTACAGTCTGGTGATCCTCGCCGAGCGCGCGGACAGCCGCACCGCCACCGTCAATGCCAGCAGTCGCGCCGCCGAACTGTTGCTGACCGAGGAGGCCGACTTCACGGTGCTCGACCGGGAGGGCAGGCCCGTGCTGCCCCGCGCCACCGTGGTGGTTGAACGCAGTTATGAATACACCGAGATCAACGCGCTCGCCAGCGACAACGAAGCGGAACTCCTGAAGCGTGAAATGCAGGCGGATCTGGCGCAGCAGATCGTCCGCCAGCTCCGCCGCCTGGCGCCGTTGGCCGACGCCAAAGCGCCGGCGAGCTGATTCCGGCCATGCAGGTACGCGCGGAGCAGCTCGGCGCCCACCTTGCCAAAACCCTGGCGCCGGTTTATCTGGTCAGTGGCGACGATCCACTGCTGATGCAGGAGAGCTGCGACGCCATTCGCGCCGCCGCCCGCGACCGGGGTTTTGGCGAGCGCGAACTGTTCCACGCCAGCGAGCGCAACTTCGACTGGCAGCGGCTGCTCGCCGAAGCCAATGCGCGGTCGCTGTTTGCCGCCCAAAAAATCCTTGAAGTCCGGCTGCCCGGCGGCAAACCCGGCGATCAGGGCAGCAAGGCGCTGCAGCAGTACTGCGCAGCGCCAGCCGCCGACAACCTGCTGCTGGTCATCACCGCCAAGCTGGACCGCGCCGCGCTCAACAGCAAGTGGGCGCGCCCCCTCGACCAGGCCGGCGTGCAGGTGCAGATCTGGCCCGTCGGCGCAGCTCAACTGCCCCAGTGGATCGGCGCCCGCCTGCAGCGCGCCGGGCTGCGCGCCAGCGCGGAGGCGCTGGCCATCCTCGCTGAGCGCGTCGAGGGCAACCTGCTGGCGGCAACCCAGGAGATCGCCAAACTGGCGCTGCTGGCGCCCCCCGGCGAGATCGACGGCGCCACGCTGTCGGTGCTGGTCGCCGACAGCGCCCGCTACAATTTGTTCGACTTGGCGCAACGGGCGCTCGCCGGCGACCAGCGCGGCGCCGCGCGCACACTGCGCGGGCTGCGCGACGACGGCACCGATCCGACGCTGATCCTGTGGGCGCTGGCGCGCGAACTGCGCGCGCTCTGGGCGGCGCTCGACGGCGCGCCCGACCCGCGCAAACCCCAGATCCAGCGGGCACTACGGCGCCTCAAACCGACCCAGCTTGACCTGCTGGTGCGCCAGCTCGCCGCTGTCGATCGCGCCATCAAGGGATTGGGGGATACTCCGCCTTGGGATGCGCTGATGGATCTGGTGCTGTGCCTGAGCGGCGCACCGCCGCTGAGCCCGGCAAACCTGCGCCTGGGGCTGCGGGACGCGCTGACCTAGACCGGTATGCGCGACGACGTTGCGACCTCACCGCCAACATCATCGATTCCCCCTTTATCCAATTACCGAGGAGCCAACACCGTGATCAGCCGCGAAATCCACCTTGTCAAACGCCCGGAGGGCGCGCCCGACGCCAGTTGTTTCCAGCTCGTCGCAACGCAGGTCGGCGAGCACCTCGAACCCGGCCAGGTGCTGGTCAAAAATCTGTGGATGTCCGTCGATCCCTATATGCGTCCGCGCATGAACGACGTCAAAAGCTATATTCCACCGTTCCAGCTCAATCAGCCCCTGGAAGGCGGTGCCATGGGCATCGTCATTGCCTCGCACAATGACAAGCTGCCCGTGGGCACTGCGGTAGAAAGCATGCTTGGCTGGCGCGAATACTTTGTCAGCAGTGGCAAGGGCCTGGGTGTGCGCGACACCGCCGGCATCGCGCCGCAGGACTATTTGGGCATCCTCGGCATGCCGGGTATCACCGCCTATGTCGGCACCGTCGTGCTCGGTGGGGCCAAGGCGGGCGATCGCGTCTACGTCACCGGTGCAGCGGGCGCGGTGGGGTCGTTGGTATGTCAAATCGCCAAGGCGCTCGGCTGCACCGTGGTGGGCAGCGCGGGCTCCACCGCCAAGGTCAGTTGGCTGCTCGACACCGCGAAAATCGACGCCGCCTTCAACTACCGCGATGAGCCCGATCACGCCGCGGCGCTGGCGCGGCTGTGCCCGCAGGGCATCGATCTGGTGTTCGACAATGTCGGCGGCGTGCAGCTCGATGGCGCGCTGATGAACATGCGCAAGAATGGGCGCGCGATCCTGTGCGGCAGCATCGCCGACTACAACACGCCCGTCGAGCAGCGCCCGGGCATCAAGAACCTGTTCAAGGTGGTCACGCTGGGCGTCACCATGAAGGGCTTCGTGGTACTGGATTACATGGCCGAACACCACCAGGCGTTTGTGGCGGCAATGCAGGGCTGGCGCGCGGCCGGCAAGCTGGTGAACCAGGAGACCGTGGTCGCAGGCATCGACCAGGCGCCGGCAGCACTGATCGGCCTGTTCAGCGGCGCCAATCTGGGCAAGATGCTGGTGAAGCTCGCCGACGCCTAACGCGGCTCGCCACCGAGCTGGCGGATGCCGCCGTGGGCGCAAAAAAACTGGCGCGCGGTGCGCCCGCTCTTGGACGCGCGGGTCATCGCGAACTGTTTTGCTGCCGCGTACAGCGCGTCCCGATCACAGTCGGCGCCGGCGAACAGGTGATCCACGATCGCCAGATACTGCGCGGTGGTGTTGGGGTAGAACGACAGCCACAGGCCGAAGCGATCAGCGAGCGACAGCTTCTCCTCGACGGTATCGCCATAGTGCAACTCGCCATCGACCAGCTCGATGCCGGTATTGTCCGCCGTGCGTTCGCTGACCAGGTGGCGGCGGTTGGAGGTGGCGCAGACCAGCACGTTCTCGGGCGGCAACTCGATCGAGCCCTCGAGCACGCTCTTCAAGTGTTTGTAGGCGGTTTCGCCGGCTTCAAAGGACAGATCGTCGCAGAAGATCAAAAAGCGCTGAGGTAGCTCGCGAACCTCATCGACGATTTCGGGCAGATCCGCCAGATCGTCCTTGTCGATTTCGATGATGCGCAGATTGCTCTCCGCGTATTGGTTCAGCAGCGCCTTGACCAGCGATGACTTGCCGGTGCCGCGGCTGCCCCACAGCAACATGTTGTTGGCTGCCGCGCCGGCCAGAAACCGCTCGATATTCTGTTGCAGCGCCTGCTTCTGACGGTCGATGCCCAACAAATCGTCGAGGCGCACCGCATCCAGCCGTTTGACCGGCCGCAGGCAACCGGCCCGCGGTCGCCACACGGCGGCGCGCGTAACGCGCCAGTCGATGGCAGCCACCTAACCTTGCCCGGCGCTGGCGAGGGATCGCTGCAACCAGCGCGCCCGGCCTGGCCACAGCGACAGCAGCAGGCAGCCGATGCCCAAGCCCGTGGCATCGGCGAGCACGTCCAACGCCTCCATGGAGCGATAGTCGGTCAGCCCCTGCAGAACTTCGATCACCATGCCGAAAATCAGCAGCGGCACATGCAATCGCCATTGCAGCGCCGAACCCGGAAACGCGCGCCACGCCAACAGGTAAAAGGCAATGTAGGCGCCGACATGGAATACCTTGTCCAGGTTGGCCATGGATGCCTGCGCAGGCATGGGGGAGAGGGAGGCCCAGGTGACGGCGATCAACGCCACCGCCAGCACCACGCGCCACACCAGCGCCCTGAAAACAATTGCGTCAGTCAATGCCGAGCTCCTGCATGGCCAAAATGAGCGCGCCATTATGGGTAAAAACCCGCGCTCACAGAAGCCGTGGACCGCGCCGGCCGCAAATCGTTGCTGGCCCTAAGTGAAATTGCTATTCTCCGCGCCTCGCAGGCGGCCCCGCAGTTGGCGACGCAATACCGCCACCCCGCGAAAACTCCCTACAGATTTAATCTCCACCCAACATATTAGATTAGAGAGGCTGCTATGGATCAGGGTCTGGGTTATTGGCTTACCAAGCGCGAAATGATTTCCGGCAACCGGCTGGCCCTCGTCGACCGCCAGCGGCGCTTCACTTATAAAGAACTTAACCGGCGCTGCAACCGCCTCGCCAACGCGCTGCGCGACAGCGGCGTGCGCCCTGGCGACCGCGTGTGTTCTCTGTTGCAGAACGGCCACGCCCAGCTCGAACTCATTTTTGCCGTCGCCAAGCTTGGCGCGATCTTCCTGCCCATCAACTTCCGCCTGACGGTGCCCGAAATCGAGTACATCGTGCAGGATTCCGGCGCGCGCACCTTCTTCTATCACGCCGAATTCCGCCATCTGGCCGAAGGCCTCCAGCACGGCGTGCACTTCGACAAGATCGTCTACTGCGGGCGCAGCAACAGCTGCGACGATGAGGACGAATACGAAGCATTTCTCGCCGCCGCGTCCGACGAGGAGATCAACGCCACCGTCAACGCCGACGATGTCGCGCTGCTGATGTACACCTCGGGCACCACCGGGCGGCCCAAGGGCGCCATGCTGACCCACGCCAACCACACCTGGAACGTATTCCACACCACCCAGCGGCTGCCGATCCACGCCGGCACCGTCGCGCTGGGCGTCGCGCCCATGTTCCATATCGGCGGCACCAGCGTCACCGTGCTGCCGACGCTGTTTCAGGGCGGCACCGTGGTGACGCTGCCCGCGTTCGATGCCCGCGCCGTGCTCGAAGCCACCGAGCGCGAGCGCATCACCGGCCTGTTCTGCGTGCCCTCGATGTGGCAGATGATCGTCGATGAGCTGGGCACGAAAGACTACGACCTGAGTTCGGTCGAGTTCCTGATGACCGGCGCCGCGCCGACGCCACTGAAGATCCTGAAGTACTTCCAGGAGCGCAACCTGGCCATCTACGAAGGCTTCGGCATGACCGAGTTGGCACCGCTGGTATCCATCCTCGACAAATGGGATTGCGAACGCAAAAACGGCTCCGTCGGCTACCCAGCATTTTTTGTCGATGTCCGCATCGTCGATGACGAGGATCGCGACGTGCCGGCGCGCGCCATTGGCGAAGTGCTGTGCCGCGGCCCCAACATGCTGAAGGGCTACTGGAACAAACCGGAAGCGACGGCGGAAGCGCTGCGCGGCGGCTGGTACCACTCCGGCGACCTCGGCTATCTCGACGAGGAGGGCTTCCTGTATATCGTCGACCGCAAGAAGGACATGATCATCAGCGGCGGCGAGAACGTGTACCCGGCCGAGCTGGAGCAAGCGATCTACCGCCACGCGGCGGTGGCCGAAGTCGCGGTCATCGGCATTCCCCACGAAAAATGGCAGGAGGTGCCGGCGGCAATCATCGTGCTCAAGCCGGGTGCCACCATGACCGAGGCCGACCTGATCGGTCACTGCAACCAGCAGCTGGCCCGCTTCAAGGTACCCAAGACGGCGTATTTTGTGTCGGAACTGCCGAAGTCCGGCGCCGGCAAGATCCTCAAAACCGAGCTGCGCAAGATGTACGGTGGCTACAAGGCGTCGGATAAGTAACGCTTTCAGTGTTCGCAAAAGGCCCGCTGATCTCAGCGGGCCTTTTTTGTTGGAATGGGGGGTATAAATTTTGTTAGCCATACAGGAAACACGACATGCCAGTGCCTCGCTTTCAAGAGATCACTCTGCCGCTTTTGAAGATCGCATCTGATGGGAAGGTCCGGTCGCTAGCCGAAGTGCGTTCGCAGCTCGCAGAGCACTTTGGGCTATCGCTGGCTGAGCAAGAAGAGTTATTGCCAAGTGGTAGGCAGAGCCGGTTTACCAATCGCGTGGCTTGGGCCAAGGTCTACCTGCAGCGCGGGGGGCTACTCTCATCTCCTAGTCGTGGTCAGTTCCAGATTGCTCCGAGAGGACAGGAGGTTCTGGTCAATCCGCCCGAAGCAATCACTATCAATTTTCTTGAGCGATACCCGGAGTTTCTGGATTTTCGCTCTCGCGAGCAGACTTCATCTGCAGCCCCGGAAGAATCGGGCGAATTGGGGACTCCGGAGGAAATTCTTGAAGCCGCTTACACCAGTATTCGTAAAAGCTTAGCGTCTGATCTGCTCGATAGGGTCAAATCGTGTAGCCCTAGGTTCTTCGAGCAACTTGTCGTAGATCTGTTGCTAAACATGGGTTACGGGCGCGCTGGCGGAGGGTCTGGCGAAGCCATTGGAAGGTCCGGCGACGAAGGAATTGATGGAGTCATTGCAGAAGACAGGCTCGGCCTGGAAATGGTTTATCTTCAGGCGAAGCGTTGGGAAGGAACCGTTGGTCGGCCAGAGATTCAGAAGTTCGTAGGCGCTCTGCACGGACGGAGGGCGCGAAAGGGGGTGTTCATAACGACCGGAAGCTTTTCGTCAGAAGCACTTGCGTACGTTCAAAGTATTGATCCTCGGGTGGTGCTAGTTGACGGGGTTCAGCTAGCCGAGTTCATGATTGATTTCAATGTGGGCGTTTCGAACAGTAGTACTTACGAAGTGAAGAAAGTTGATTCTGATTTTTTTGACGAGCAGTGATGGCTAACTTGGTCGTTGGAACGCGGATCGAAATCCGTGCTTCAGGCTTCCCTGAGCACGGCGACGATGGCCTTCGCCACATAGTCGATGTTGGCGGCGCTGATGCCGGCGACGTTGATGCGGCTCGAATCGACCATGTAAATGCCGTAGATCTCGCGCAGCTTCGCGACCTGCCGGGCGGTGATACCCAGAAACGAAAACATGCCGCGCTCGCGCTGGATAAAGCTGAAGTCGCGGGGCGCGTCCGCCGCCGCCAGTTTCGCCACCAGCAACGCGCGCAGCCCGTTGATGCGGTCGCGCATGACCGCCAACTCGGCGACCCAGCTCGCGCGCAGCTCGGGGTCATTGAGAATGATCGCGACGATGGCGCCACCGTGGGACGGCGGCATGGAATAGTTGCCGCGCACCACGCTGTTGACATGGGTCAGCGTGGTATCGGCGGCACTGGCCGTGGCAGCGACGACCGACAGGCTGCCGACGCGCTCCCGATACAGGCCGAAATTCTTGGAGCAGGAGCTCGCCACCAGCACCTCGGGCACTGCCTCCGCCATCAGGCGCACGCCATAGGCGTCTTCTTCGAGACCCTCGCCAAAGCCTTGATAGGCGAGATCGATATAGGGCAGGAAACCGTTGCGCTGGGCGAGCGCCGCCACCTCCCGCCACTGCTCCGGATTCAGATCGGCGCCACAGGGGTTGTGGCAGCAGCCGTGCAGCAACACCACGTCGCCGCTGCCAACCTTGGCGAGTGTGTCCATCATGGCGTCGAATTTGAGGCTGCTGCTGGCCTGATCGTAATAGGGGTACTGCGCGAGCTTGAGGCCGGCGTTGCCGAGCAGCGGCATGTGGTTGGCCCAGGTCGGATCGCTGACCCAGATGGTGGTGGCGGGCGCCGCGCGCTTCAGCAGCTCGGCGCCGACGCGCAGCGCGCCGCAGCCGCCGGGGGTGAGCACCGTGCGCACGCGCTGGTCGACGAGCACCGGATGAGTGGCGCCAAACATCAGGTCGCGGATGGCGTCGTTGAATTCGGGAACACCGGTCGGCCCGATATAGACCTTGGTGGTTTCGGTCTGCTGCAGGCGAATCTCGGCCGCGGTGACCGCAGCGACGATCGGCGTCACGCCCGCCTCGTCCTTGTAGACGCCCACCCCGAGATCGACTTTGTGATCCCGTGGATCGAGGCGATAGGCGGCCAGCAGGCCTAGGATGGGATCCGCGGGTAACGGATTCAGTGCTGTAAACATGGTTTCCTCACGCCAACTGGATTGATACCGCATCGGTTGCCCCGACCGCAGCGCATCAAAGGCTGCGCATTGTATCGCCGATGCCCCGTTGCAGCGCACATCGTCCGGCAAAAATGGGGCTTCAGCGCTTGGTTGAGGCGCGCAGGCGCGCATTCAGTGCCTGCAAGCGTTCCGGTGTGCCCAGATCCCACCAGTCGCCGCCATAGAGTTCGCCGCTGACCCGACCAGCGCGGATACCGGCCACGAGCACATCGCGCAGCGGAAATTTCGCCGTCGCCGTCGGGTGCCCGGCGATCAGCGCGGGACGCACCACGCTGATGCCGCTGAAGGTCAACCCGGGGCCGGCGCCGCTGCGCACGCCGACGCGGCCATCGGCCGCCAACGCAAAGTCGCCGTCCGGGTTGTGGGCGGGATTGGACACCAGCACCAGATGGGCGTCACTTCCCCTTACCAATCCGGTTGCTGCCAGCCGCGCCAAGGGATAGTCCGTCCACAGATCGGCATTGATCAGCATGAAGGGTGCATCGCCGAGCAGCGGCAGCGCGCGGCGGATACCGCCGCCGGTTTCCAGCGGCTCGACCTCCCGGGACCAGGCGATGCGCGCGCCGAAACGCGCGCCATCGCCGAGA
>CBDDRG010000281.1:0-3027 GCA_965232975.1 uncultured bacterium | reverse complement strand
ATCTCCGAGGTCATGGGCCATCTCGACATGCTGGAAGACGGCGGCCATGTGCGCGTCGAAGACAAAAACGGAATGCTCCATTACGCGCTCGAATCGGTGCCGCGGCCGAGTTGAGCCCAGACCACGGTATCAGCAGCTCTCAACCTGGAGGGATCGCGCGATGCTTGTCTCCAAAGCCAACGAACTGGTGGGCACCTCGACAGTGTCCTTTGAGGACGCGGTCGCGGCGATTCTGGTGCGCACCAACCGCACGCTGCGCGGCATCCGCGCCATCGACGTGATCAGCAAGACCATCACCGTCCGCGCCGGCGGCGAACTCGACTACCGGGTGCGCGGCTATCTGCAATTCGAGATCACCCCGCCCGACCAACTGCACCTGTAGGACTAGCCACTCCAGGAATACGATCATGCCCGTATCCAGCGTATCGACCGTTACCTCGACCTCGCCCATCAGCTGGCAGGACGCCACGCAGAAAGGCCTCAAGCGGGCGCGCCAGACGCTGCGCGGCATCGAGACCATCGAGGTCATCGCCGAGCGCGTGCTGGTGCAGAAGGGGGAGATCAAGGACTACGAAGTAGAGCTGAAGATCATCTTCACGCTCGACGATTAGCTTCCGACGGCGCCAGCCTGAGGCGGCCGCGGTGCCGCCGCATGGCGCTACTTGTTGATTGTCGCCAGCCTTTGGCCGCTGCCACCACCGGCCTCCAGCCAGGTCTTGAACCGGTTGGCGTCGCCGAAGGGGGTGAGCTTGCCCGGCGCGTCGAGAAATACCATCACCACTGGCCGCTGGGCGACATTGGCGAGCATGACCAGGCAGTGGCCGGCCTCATTGATGAAACCCGTCTTGCTGAGCGCAATGTCCCACTGCCCGGCGCGCACCAGACGGTTGGTATTGTTGTAGGCCAGCGGATACTTGGTGGAGCCGAGCCGGATTTCATCGTCCGTGGTGGTGGTGAAGCGGCGAATCAGGTCATAGCTGCTCGCCGCTTTCACCAGTTTCACCAAGTCGGCGGCGGTTGACACATTGGTCGGGGTCAGCCCCGTGGGATCGTTGAAGCGGGAGTTGTTCATGCCGAGGCTGAGGGCCTTGGCCTGCATGGCCTTGATGAACTTGGCCCGGCCGCCCGGGTAGGCGCGCGACAGTGCAGATGCCGCACGGTTTTCGGACGACATCAACGCGAGCTGAAGCAGTTTGCCACGGGTCAGGCTGGCGCCGACCGGTAGCCGCGACGTCGTGTGCTTCAGGTGGTCGACGTCCTGCGCGCTGATGGTGATGGTCGACTGTAGATCCGGCTTTGAATCCAATACCACCATGGCCGTCATCAATTTGGTGATGGAGGCGATGGACATCTGCCTGTCGGCATTTTTCAGATAGATCGCCTCGCCGGTCAGTGAGTCCACCATCAATGCGCTGGCCGCGGCCAACTGGAGCTGGGCGGGGCCCCGCGCGCTCGACGGGGCGGGCGGGCGCGAGCTGCGCTGCGCGACTGTCGTGCGCCGCTTGACGGCGACACGGGATTTGACCGGTGCCGACCGCCGCGCCGCGGTTTTAACGGTCGCCTTGGCCTTGGTGGCGACTGTCTTTCTGGTCGTTGTTTTCGTGACCACTGTTTTTCTGGCTGTTGTCGCCGACTTGCGGGTCGGCACCACGCTTTTTGGCGCGGGTGTCGCGGTTTTGGCGGTTTTGGCTGCGCTGGCTCTCGCATCGGCTGTGGCCCGGGCCTTCACAGAAGAAGATGTGGGCCTGTCGACAGGTGTTGCGGGCGCATTGTCAGCCGTCGCCTGCCTGCCGACGCTGGCTGCCGCAGGGGTCGCCGCCGGGGTCGCCGCAGTTGTCGCCGGCGTGGGGCTCGCCGTTGGGTTGGTGGCAACCAGCCAAGCCTCAAAACTCTTTTTGTCGCCCGCTGCTGCTGCGGAATTTGCCGGCGAGGACGCGGCAACCGGGGCGGGAGCCGGCCCCGCCGCGAGGCCGGTACTGGCGAGCACCACCGCAATGGCGACGAGAGGTGGGCGGAGCAACCGTGCGCGGCGAGTGGACATAGGGGCTGCTATCGTCGTGGGCCGCTGATTCTAGTCTTAAGGACAGTCTGCGAAAAAGTCCTTAACCCGTTTAAATTCAGATTATTTGAGTGTCAATTATGGATCGAGAGCATCTTTCGGCGGCCGCTCCAGTATAGGCGACGATAACGCCCCGCGCTCGCCCCGCCTGTCAGCCGGCGCGGCCAGGACACGCCGGCTTCAAAGATGGCGCTGTCAAGACCTGAACAGCCGGCTGTACTGGGTTTCATGAAGCATGCTCGCCAGTGTCGCGCCCGCAAGGCCGATGCCGATTTCGCCGTCGGCGATGCGGGTCGCCCGCTGTAGCACCTCTTCGACGCGCCGCGTCAGGTGCTCCAGGACGAGCTGCCCGGCCGTCTGACCGAGTGGAAACAGCTTCAATGCAGCGGCGATCTGGTTGTCGAGCCAACTCCATACCAGCCCGGTCGCCGCCAACTCATAACCGATGCCATGGTGGCGGCAAGCCAAGGCATAGGCGGCGAGATGGCCGAGCTGTGCGTCTGCCGGCCAGGCCAGCGCGGCCGGCACCTCGAGCGAGCGCAACAGGCGCAGCAGCGCGCCGCCGGTCTGCACATCCTGCGCGTGCAGTTCGGCGGTTTCGCGCAGAGCCAGCCCCAGGTCATTCCAGCCCACAAAGGCGTCCGGTTCCGCCGTCAGCAGGCGGATCAACAGCGGCAACTCCTGATGCGCGAAGACGTGGTCCAGCACACCGCTGAGCCAGTCCGCGAGCGCCTCGGCATCCGCAATCCAGCCGCGGTCGATGGCAGTTTCCAGCCCCTGCGACCAGGCGAAGCCGCCGATGGGCAGCGACGGACTCGAAAAGCGCAGCAGTTGCAGCAGCGCACTGCCACGGGCGCCGGCTCCGCCGTCAGTGGTCATGAACAGGGTGCCCCGGATGGGGATCGCCATGGTCGCGATGGCCACCATCGCGCCCATGCCGATGCCCATCCGGCATGGTCGCGATGGCC
>CBDDRG010000280.1:0-5866 GCA_965232975.1 uncultured bacterium | reverse complement strand
AGGTGCCGGCAGTATTTTCCGAAATTCTGCTGGCGAGTCGCACCGAGGCCAAGTGCAAGAAAATCGCCGCGCAGATCCGCGCCAAGCACCCCGACGCGGCGATCACAACGGCGCAGGTGGACGCAGATGATGTTCCCGCTCTGGCCGCACTGATCAAACGCGAAAAACCCGCGCTGGTGATCAATGTCGCACTGCCCTATCAGGATCTGACCATCATGGATGCCTGCCTGCAGGCCGGCGTGCACTACCTGGATACCGCCAACTACGAGCCGCCAGACGAGGCCAAATTTCAGTACAGCTGGCAGTGGGCGTATCAGGATCGCTTCCAAAAGGCCGGCTTGATGGCCCTGCTCGGCTCCGGCTTCGACCCCGGCGTGACCAACGTCTACACCGCGTATATCCAGAAGCACTTGCTTGACGAGATTCACGAACTCGACATCATCGACGCCAATGCCGGCAGCCACGGCCAGCCCTTCGCGACCAACTTCAACCCGGAGATCAACATCCGCGAAGTCACCGCCGCGGGCCGCTATTGGGAAAATGGCGAATGGCGCACTACCCCGCCCCTGTCGGTGGCGCGGGATTTCCAGTTTCCCGACGGCATCGGGCCGATGAAGATCTACCTGATGTACCACGAGGAGCTGGAATCCATCGCCAAACACTTTCCCAAACTGCGCCGCGCGCGCTTCTGGATGACGTTCTCGGACAACTATCTGAAGCACCTCGAAGTGCTCGGCAACGTGGGCATGACCCGCATCGACCCGGTCAGATTCCAGGGCCAGGACATCGTGCCGCTGCAATTCCTGAAAGCGCTGCTGCCGGATCCGGCGAGCCTGGGGCCGCTCACGCAGGGCAAGACCTGCATCGGCTGTGTCGCCACCGGCGTCAAGGACGGCCAGCGTAAAACCGTCTATGTCTACAATATCTGCGACCACGGCGACTGCTACAGGGAAGTGGAGTCCCAGGCTATCTCCTACACCACCGGGGTGCCGGCCATGATCGGCGCCAAGATGATGCTGGAGGGCAAGTGGATGCGAGCCGGCGTGTGGAACATGGAGCAGTTCGACCCCGATCCGTTCATGGCCGACCTGAACCGGTACGGCCTGCCCTGGCAAGTGGTCGAACTCGCCGACAATGGCCTCGGTGACTGACCTTTCCGCCGTGTCCGCCAACGCCCGCCCCAACAGCTTCCAGCGCTTTGATCCGAGCCGGGTGCCGAGCCCCTGCTATGTCGTCGATGTGGCCGCGGTCGAGGCCAATCTGGCGATTCTCGCCCGCGTCCAGCGCGACAGCGGCGCCCGGGTGCTGGCCGCGCTGAAGGCGTTTTCGCTGTGGCGGCTGGCGCCGCTGATCGCGCGTTATCTGTCCGGCACCTGCGCCAGCGGGCTGCATGAAGCAAGGTTGGGCCGCGAAGAATACGGCGGCGAAGTGCATGTGTTTTCCGCTGCTTACACCGAAGCCGACCTGCGCGAAATCTTCGGCTTCGCCCACCATGTGGTGTTCAACTCGTTCGGCCAGTGGCGCCGGTTTCAGGACCTCGCCCGCGCCGCCCAGCGCCAACGCCCCGAGTTGCGCTTCGGCCTGCGCATCAACCCCGAGCACTCCGAGGGCGCAGTGCCGCTGTACGATCCCTGCGCGCCCTGCTCGCGCCTCGGCATTCCGTTGGTGCAGTTCGTCACCGAAGCTGCTGATCCGCAGTATCTCGACGGCATCAGCGGCCTGCATTTCCATACCCTGTGCGAGCAGGACTTGCCGCCGCTGCAACGCACGCTGGCGACCGTCGAAGCCAAATTCGGGCATTTGCTGCCGCAGATGGAATGGGTCAATTTCGGCGGCGGGCACCACATCACGCGCGCCGACTATCAGGTCGACGAGCTGATCGCGGTGATTCAGGATTTCACCCGCCGCCATCGGGTTCAGGTCTATCTGGAGCCCGGTGAAGCCGTCGCCATTCACACCGGCGCCCTCGTCACCGAAGTGCTCGACCTGACCTGGAATGGCATGGATCAGGCCATTCTGGATACCTCCGCGACCTGCCATATGCCCGATGTACTGGAAATGCCCTATCGGCCGCAGGTGTTGGGCGCCGACGTGGCCGGAGCCCTGCCCCACAGCTACCGCCTCGGCGGCATGACCTGCCTCGCCGGCGATGTCATCGGCGACTACAGCTTTGCCGCGCCACTGCAGGTCGGCCAGCGGCTGGTGTTCGACGACATGGCGCACTACACCATGGTCAAGACCACGACCTTCAACGGCATTAGCCTGCCCGCCATCGCGCTGTGGGATTCGCGCACCGACGCGCTGGACATCATTCGCGAGTTTGGTTACGCCGATTTCCGCAACCGGTTGTCGTGAGCGGCCCTGAGGCCGCGCCGCCGGCAAAACTGCCAAGCCGGGACGGCTGACCGCACCTGCCCCGATCTCCACCTCGATCCGCGCTCAAGCCGAACTGGAGCTTGGCGGATATCTCGTGCACTATTCCTCGGGCGATCCAACCGTCCGCGCAATAATTTCAAAAACAGGGGAACCGCCATGAAGATCAATTCCGTTTTAGGCCCGATCAACGTCGAGGATCTCGGAACCACGTTGATTCATGAACACCTGGGCATCGGCTGGCCCGGCTGGGAGCTCGACCATGTCGATTTTGACCGCAAAAAGGAAGGCGCGCGGATCGTCGACAAACTGAAGGAAATCCGCGATCTGGGAATCACCAGCTTCGTCGATCCGTGCCCGATGGAACTGGGGCGCGATCCGGAGTTTTCCGCCGAAATGTCGGACAGATCGGGAATCCAGATCGTCATTGCCACGGGTTTGTATAACGATGCCCTGGGTATCCCGATGCACTTTCGGTTGATGGATATCGATGGCATCGCCGAGCAGTACGTCAGTGAAATACAGGATGGCATCGGCAAAACCGGCATCAAGGCCGGCATCATCAAGACCGCCTGTGGTGGCATTCACGGCCTCACCCCGCCGGGGCAGGGCATCAAGGACACCGAGGTGAAATGTTTGCGGGCGGCCGCGCGGGCGAGCAATGCAACGGCTACGCCGATCCTCTGCCATAACGACGAGATGGATCCCCTTGGCCGCGAGACGCTGGATATTTTCGACGAGGAAAAGGTCGACTTTAACAAGGTGCTGATCGGCCACGCCTGCGGTGTCGGCGACATGCGCTACTATTTCGACATTCTCGAGCGCGGCGCGTGGCTGGGCTTCGACCGCTTTGGCATCGAGTCCATTGCGTCGGACAAGCTGCGGCTGGCGTCGCTGATGGGGCTGCTCAGTGTCGGGTATGACCGCATCATGCTGTCCCATGACTCGCTCCAATGCTGGCGCGGCCGCGATACCGGGGTGCTGAACAGCATGATTGCCGCGTCACCGAACTGGAACCTGGGGCATATCTCACGCCACATTTTGCCCGCCATGCGCGAGGCGGGGGTGTCGGAAGACAAAATCAACACCCTGATGGTGAAAAACCCGTGCAGCTATTTCCGCAAATGACAGGTTCCGCAAATAACAGGTTCTGAAAATTGTCTGTTGCCAAATAGGCTCGCCGGAAGAACCGGAGGAAAAGCAATTCCCGTGGGCGGCGTCGGTGGCATCGACGCCGCGCGTGTCCAGGTGTGACCAGGGCCTTGCGCAGCCGCAGGGTGCGCACTGCGACGAGCCGGGTTGAAAAAGAGCAGGAAAGCCTTTTTTCAACATCCTGCGAATTGAGCAGATCGTCGGACGACCTGACATCGCGCGGCCTCCACTCAGCGGCCCTTGCGAGCCGCTCCAGCGCCTGATTCTCGGCGAACAGCGCGCGCCGGCTGTTCTCAATAAGGCCGGCGCAAGTCGGCAAGCCACAAGCGACCGTTCGGCATAACGCCGAGGAGGGGGCATACTTCACGGCCACCGGCGAGGGCCGGCAGACATGCCGGGCGTCCGTGAGGAAGCACTGGGTCGGGCCCGAGCCGGGGCCGCACCGCCGGCCACTTTGACATCGGCGCCCGCATTGTTACGCTGGCGCCGCACTGCATATCCCGAGAGCACTGCAATCCATGCCTGCCGGAGGTTCCCATGTCCCTGCGCATCAATGACGAAGCACCCAACTTCACCGCTGTCACCACCCAGGGCACCATCGATTTCCACGCCTGGATTGGCGATAGCTGGGCGATCCTGTTTTCCCACCCCAAGGACTTCACGCCGGTGTGCACCACCGAACTGGGCTACGTGGCGAAGCTGGCGCCGGAGTTCGCCAGGCGCAACTGCAAGGTCATCGGCTTGAGCGTCGATCCCGTCGACAATCACGCCCGCTGGGCCGACGACATTGAGGAGAACCAGGGCCACGCGGTGAACTTACCGATGATCGGCGAGCCCGATCTCGCCGTCGCCAAGCTGTACAACATGCTGCCGGCGAGCGAGACCGGTACCGCCGCGGGCCGCACGGCGGCGACCAACGCCACCGTGCGCTCGGTGTTCATCATCGGGCCGGACAAGAAAATCAAGCTGATGATGACCTACCCGATGACCACGGGCCGCAATTTCGACGAGATCCTGCGCGTGCTCGATTCCATGCAATTGACCGCCCGCCACAAGGTGGCGACGCCGGTCAACTGGCGCGATGGCGACGATGTCATCATCGTGCCCTCGGTGACCGACGCCGAGGCCAAGGGCCTGTTCGCGCAGGGCTGGAAAACGCTGAAGCCCTATCTGCGGCTGGTCAAACAACCGCGATGACACGTCAGGAAAGCCGCCCCTACCCATGAAAACCGCTCCCTCATGACCGAAACGACCGCTCCAACCGGCGAATTCCCCGCGTTTCTGGGCTCCGAAATCGCCATGCCGGCGCCCGCCGATGCCCGTTTTCACGTGATCCCGGTGCCCTACGAGCGCACCACCTCCTACGGCGGCGGCACCAGTCGCGGCCCGGCGGCGATTCTGCAAGCCTCCTGGCAGCTCGAAGTCTGGGACGGTAACAGTCGCCCCAGCGATGACGGCATTTTTACCAAGGCCGCCATCGATTGCAGCGGCACCGCCGATGACGTCATAGCCCGCATCGCCGCCAGCGTCTCCGAGAGCCTGCGCATGGGCAAGATGCCCATCGCTATCGGCGGCGAGCACACCGTCACCTGGGGCGTGATTCAGGGTTATCTGCAAGCAGGTTTTCACGACTTCGGCGTGGTGCAGATCGACGCCCACGCCGACCTGCGCGACCGTTACGAGGGCGATCCGCTGAGTCATGCGTCGGTGATGAAACGGGTGGTGGACGCCGGCATCCCGCTGTTCCAACTCGGTATTCGCGCGTATTGCGAGGAGGAGATCGCCACCCGCCTGCGCCACGGCGTGCGCCACCTCGACGCCGACCTGCTGGTGCCGCAACAGATCAGCGCCATCGATCTGCCGGACGACTTTCCGCCCAAGGTGTTTTTCACGCTGGACATCGACGGCCTCGACCCTTCTGTATTTCCGGGTACCGGCACCCCTGTGCCCGGTGGCCTCGGCTGGTATCAGACGCTGGGCCTGTTCGAATCGGTGGTGCGGCAGCGCCACCTGATCGGCTTTGACCTGTTGGAGTTCACGCCCATCGCCGGCTTTCACGCCTACGATTTCGCCGCGGCGTTGCTGATTCACAAGCTGATGGGGATTGTGCAGCGCAACTCCTAACACCTTGAGCAATTGGGCTTCTGGTCGCCGCAGTGACTTTTGCGTCCTGGACAATAGTTGTGGTCGTAGCTAGAGTTGCGCGGTCTCGGTCGGGCCGGAGTTTGCCGTGAATTCAACGCCGCGTGAGCGTCCTCGCGATATCGAGATCATCTGTCGCGAGACGGTCTACCAGGGGGGTTGGGCGGTCGCCCGCCTCCGCCTCCGCTATCGGCTGTTC
>CBDDRG010000279.1:0-2692 GCA_965232975.1 uncultured bacterium | reverse complement strand
CGAGCGGCTGCGCGCGGCGCCCGCGCTGTCCCGCGATGTCAGCGAAATCGTCGGCAAAAGCTTGGCATGAGGCAACGGTGACAAAGCTGCCAGAGGGGGCAGCTCAGGCTTTTTTCGCCACCGTCTCCACCTCGCCGCCAGACGCCTTCCAGGCCTCAAAGCCACCGGCGAGATGGCACACCGGACTCAGCCCCATGGTCTGCGCAGTCTGGGTCGACAGCGCCGAGCGCCAGCCCTTGCTGCAGTAAAAAATGAAGGTCTTGCCGGATGCGAACTTCTCGTTGTGATAGGGACTTTCTGGGTCGATCCAGAACTCCAGCATGCCCCGCGGCGCATGAAATGCGCCGGGAATCTTGCCGTCACGGGTCAGCTCGCGGATGTCGCGCAGATCCACCAACAGATAGGCGGGATCGGCGAGGCGGGCCTTGACCTCGGCCGCGGTCAGCGCGGTGATTTCCTGCTCGGCCTTGGCGACCATGTCTTTGATGCCGATTTTCACGGGTGCGGCCTCGGTTGGCGGGTTACGGGTGGGTGCGGTCGGCGGGAATGGGCAGCGAATCCAAGGTGGCCGTGTGCGGCGCGCCGCGCGCGGCCAGCGCAGCGCCAACGCAGGCTTGGGCTCTGGCCCGGGCGCGCCGACGCCGGCTGCTGGGTCTTCGCGACCGCGAGCTACAGCTTTTTGCTGTGCGTGCCGTCACACAGCGGCTGTTTGCCGGTGGCCTTGCAGCCGCAAAAATAGACCTTGCCGGTCTTTGTCGCCTGGTAGGCCAACGGCACAAAAGTGCTGCCCTTGTGCGAGCTGTCGCAAAACGGCTGCTTCTTGCTCTGGCCGCAACTGCACCAGTAGTAGGTCTTACCTGCCGTTACTTCGATCGGGTAAGGGGTATCCGAGGCGCGCACCGGGTCGCTCATGAGGTCGATCTCCTGGGTTATTGTCCGACGTCAGATGCACTGCGATAGCCGCTGCTCACCCGCGCCTCGGTCAATCCTAGTCACGCCGGTCACCGTCGGCAAGCTGAAGCTCGCCCGCTCTTGGCAGGAAGCTCGCCCGCTCTTGGCAGAAGGCGCTACGCAATGACCATCCATACCGTCCATGGCCAGCGTTTGGCCGGTTGTGGCGAGTGATCCCGGGCCGCGATGGATGGGTTTTGAGCCTGCCGACGCCGGCTGCTAGGCTCGGAAAACCAGCCGGAGACGCGTCAATGCCAGAAGCGACCACCATTGCTATTCCCATCCCCGTTGCGATACTCGACCAGCAATTGACGGCTCCGGGCTCGCCCTTTGAAATCGTCGAAACCGATGTCAGGGGGGTGACCACCAAGGTCTGGAAGAATGCCCCGCCCAGTCTGCGCGCCATTGTCGAGGCCAGCCGCCAGTTCGCGAGCCGCGATTACCTGATTTACGAGGAAGAGCGCCTGACCTATGCCGACCACTATGCCCAGGTCGCCGCGCTCGCCCACGCCCTGACCGCGCGCTTCGGCATTCGCAAGGGTGACCGAGTCGCGCTGGCGATGCGCAATTATCCGGAATGGCCGGTGGTGTTCTGGGCGACGGTCGCCATCGGCGCGATCATCGTGCCGCTGAATGCCTGGTGGACGGCCGCGGAACACGGCTATGCGCTGCGCGACAGCGGTGCCCGCCTGCTGTTTGCCGATGGCGAGCGCGCCCGGAGGTTGGGCGCCTCACCGGATCTCGCCCATGTCGAAGCCCTGGTCGTGACCCGCGCGGACGATGATGTGCCCGCCGGCGGCATCCCCCTGGCATCACTGCTGGCCGCCGGCAGCGCTGCGGCCGAGCTGCCGGTGGCGGATATTCACCCCGATGACGACGCCACGCTGTTTTACACCTCGGGCACCACCGGCAACCCCAAGGGCGCGGTCAGCACGCATCGCAATATCTGCACCAACCAGATCAGCGGCCTGTACCTGCGCGCGCGCACCGAATACCGCTACGGCCGCGAGCCCGTGGCACCCACCGAGCAGATGGGCCAGCTCATCAGTGCGCCGCTGTTCCACGTCACCGGCTCGCTGTCGATGCTGTGCGGCAGCACCCTCGCCGGCAGCAAGATCGTGTTCATGTACAAGTGGGATGCCGATCGGGCCATTCAGCTGATTGCGCGCGAGCGGCTCAACTCCTTTGGCGGCGTGCCCTCGATGCCGCTGCAGGTCATCGAATCGCCGTTGTTCAGCCAGCACGACACTTCTTCCATCCGCGCCGTTTTGTACGGCGGCGCGCCGCCCTCGCCGGAGCTTGCCAGGCTGGTCAAGGCCGCTTTTCCGAATGCGTCGGCAAGCAACGGTTATGGACTGACCGAAACCAGCGCGCTCACCACCGCCAATATCGCCGAGGACTATCTGGCGAAGCCCAAAAGCGCCGGGCTGCCCGCGCCGGTAAGCAGCGTGAAGATCGTTGCCGCCGAGGGGCAGTGCGCAGCGACCGGCCAGATCGGCGAAATCTGGATCAGTGGGCCGCAGGTCATCAGAGGGTACTGGAACAGGCCGGAAGCCAACGCCGCCAGTTTCGGCGACGGCTGGCTGCGTACCGGCGATCTGGGTTATCTGGACGACGAAGGCTTTCTGTTCGTCGTCGATCGCGCCAAGGACATGCTGATTCGCGGTGGCGAGAACATTTATTGCATCGAAGTCGAGGATGCGCTGTACCAGCACCCGGATGTGCTCGACGCCGCCGTCGT
>CBDDRG010000278.1:0-4854 GCA_965232975.1 uncultured bacterium | reverse complement strand
GAAGAGGCGCTGCTGCTCGACGCCGAGGGCTATGTCGCCGAGGGCAGCGGCGAGAACTTCTTCATGGTGCGCAACGGCGTCATCTATACGCCCGAGCTGACTTCGTGCCTGGACGGCATCACCCGCGACACCGTGATCCAGCTCGCCGCTGAAATCGGCTATGAAGTGCGCGAGCGCCGCATCACCCGCGACGAGACCTACATCGCCGACGAGACCTTCTTCACCGGCACCGCAGCGGAGGTGCTGCCGATCTGCGAGATCGACAACCGGGTCATCGGCAGCGGTGTGCGCGGCCCGCTCACGACGCGCCTGCAAAGCCTTTACTTCGACGCCGTGCGCGGCCGCAACGGCAACCACCCCGAGTGGCTGAGCCCCGTCGCGGAGTAACGCCGGGTCATTGCTACCGCCATGGCGGCGCCCCGCATCCTGGTCGTCGGGCCGTCCTGGGTCGGCGACATGGTCATGGCGCAGGCGCTGTTCATCGCGCTCAAAGAGCGCCGTCCAGCTACCGTTATCGATGTGCTGGCGCCCGCCTGGAGCTTTCCGCTGCTGCAGCGGATGCCCGAGGTGGACGACGCGCTCACGATGCCCGTCGGCCACGGCCGCCTGGCCCTCGGCGAGCGCTGGCGCCTGGGGCGCGAGCTGCGCGGGCGCTACGATCAGGCCATCCTGCTGCCCAACTCGTTCAAGTCCGCACTGATCCCGTTTTTTGCCCGCATCCCGCTGCGCACCGGCTGGCGCGGCGAAATGCGCAACGGGCTGCTCAACGATGTCCGCGCGCTCGATGAAAAACGCTATCCGCGCATGGTCGAGCGCTTTGTCGCGCTGGCTGACGCGGCGGAGGCGGCCACTCCCCTCCGCATTCCCACACCCAGGCTGCGCGCCGATGGCGACCGGCTAGCGGCCCTGCTCGCCCAGTTCGAACTCGGTTGCGAGCGCCCGGTGCTCGCCGTCTGCCCAGGCGCGGAGTTCGGTTCGGCCAAGCGCTGGCCCGAGCGCCACTACGCCGCGGTCGCGGAGGCGATGATCGCGCGCGGCTGGCAGGTGTGGCTGTTCGGCTCCGCCAACGACCGGGCCGTGGCCCAGGCCATCACCCAGGCGCTGCCCGCGCCGGTGCAGGCGCATGTGCACGCACTCGCCGGCCTCACCGCCCTAGCCGAGGCGATCGATCTGCTCGCCGTCGCCGCCGCCGTGGTCAGCAACGATTCGGGACTGATGCATATCGCCGCCGCGCTGGATCGACCGCTGGTGGCGGTCTATGGCTCGACCTCCCCGGCGTTCACCCCTCCGCTTGGCGAACGCGTCGCCAGCCTGTCCATTCCGGTCGATTGCGGCCCGTGTTTTCAGCGCGAGTGTCCGCTCCAGCATCTGCGCTGCCTGACTGAGCTGGGGCCGGAGCAGGTGCTGGCGGCACTCGCTGCGCTGGCACCTGCCGGGCGTTTGCCGTGAAGCTCGCCTTTCTGCTGTTCAAGTATTTCCCCTATGGCGGCCTGCAACGCAACATGCTGGCGATCGCCCAGGCCGCCGTCGCCCGCGGCCACCGCGTGCGCGTGCTCTGTACCGCCTGGGAGGCGCCACCACCGCCCGGCATTGAAGTGCAGGTGCTGCCCCGGCGCGGCTGGACCAACGCGACGCGCATGGCCAACTTCGCCGCCGACGCCGCCCGCGCCCTCGCCGGCGATAGGGATCTGGTGGTTGGCTTCAACAAACTGCCGGGGCTCGATGTCTACTACGCCGCCGACACCTGCTTTGCCTGGAAGGCCCGGCACCGCAACAACCCCTGGGCGCGGCTGACCCCGCGCAGTCGTACGTACCTGGACTTCGAACGCCGGGTGTTTGGCGCCGACGCGGCGACGGCGATTCTGGAGGTGTCGATTCTCGAACGGCCGCGCTTTCACGAGTGTCACCGGACGCCCGCCGCGCGCTTTCATACCCTGCCGCCCGGCATCGCCCACAACCGCGCCGAGCCGGCCAATTTTGCCGCGCTGCGCGCCGCGCTGCGCCGGGAGCTGAACGCAGCCGACGGCCAACACTTGCTGCTCGCGCTGGGCTCCGGCTTTCAGCGCAAGGGCGTGGATCGCTGCATCGCCGCGCTGGCGGAACTCGTCCGCAGCCATCAACGCGACGCGCGCCTGCTGGTCGCCGGCACCGGCGACCCCGGGCGCTACCTGCGCCAGGCGCGCCGTCTGGGTGTCGCCGACCGCGTCCACTTTCTCGGGGGGCGCGGCGACGTGCCGGAACTGCTCCAGGGCGCGGACGTATTGCTGCACCCGGCCTATGAGGAGAACACCGGCAATGTCCTCATCGAGGCGATGATCGCCGGGCTGCCGGTGATTGCCACCGACGTCTGCGGCTACGCCCACTATGTCGCGCGGGCGGACATGGGTCGGGTGATCCCGTCGCCCTTTCAACCCGAGGCGCTGGTACAGGCCATCGCCGCGGTGCTCGCGGTGCCCCGCGCCACCTGGCGCGAGCGCGGCCGTGCGCTCGCCGGCGATCCCAGCCTGTACGCCCGCCCCCAGGTCGCGGTGGACATCATCGAGGCCGTGGGTGCAAAACTCAGCGCGCAAGTCGGTGCGCAAGCGGCGGACGCGTCGCGGCACGGCGCACCGGTGGGCCGATGAAACTGGTGCTGCGGGGCGAACTGGCGCACCTGTGGCGCGGCCGCGATGTGTTTGCCGAGGTGCGGGCGCTCGCCGGCGAGGTCATCCGCGACCGCGAGGGCCGCCAAACGCTGCGCTTTCAGCTCGCCGGCAACACCTATTACCGCAAGCTCCACCGCGGCATCGGCTGGCGCGAGATACTGAAGAATTTCCTGCAATTGAAATGGCCGGTGACCGGGGCCCGCAACGAATGGCAGGCCATCAACCGGCTGCCCCAACTCGGCGTCGATACGCTGACCGCGGTCGCCTTCGGCGAGCGCGGTTGCAACCCCGCGCGCCGGGAATCGTTTTTGATCACGGCCGAACTGGGCGACACCCTCAGTCTGGCCCGCCACGCCGCCACCTGGCCGGCACAGCCCCCGTCCCGGCGCGTCCGCCACGCCCTGATCGACCAGGTCGCCGCCATCGCTCGCCGCCTGCACCAGCACGGCATCAATCACCGCGACCTGTATCTCTGCCATTTTTTGCCCGATGTCCCGGCCCCCGCCACGCCCGAGCGCCCGCGCCTGTTTCTGGTGGATTTGCATCGGGCGCAGATGCGCCGCCACCTGCCCCGCCGCTGGCGGGTCAAGGATCTCGCCAGCATTTATTTTTCGGCGCTCGACATCGGCCTCACCCGCAGGGATGTGTTGCGCTTTCTCAAAGCCTACTTTCGCCAGCCTCTGCGCCCGCTTTTGCGCGAGCACCAGGTGCTGCTGAACCAGGTCAGCGCCCGCGCCCGCCAGCTCTACCGCCGCGATTTCGGGCGCGAGCCAGGCCTGCCGCTATAATCCGGCCAGTGGCTAAACGGCAGGACAACCCATCGACCATGAACCTCTATCGCGGCTTGATCCGGCCGCTGCTGCACAAGGTCAAGCGCTTGCGCAACTTCGTGCGCGACCTACTGGTGGTGATCGCTCGCGGCTGGGATCTGCGCCTGCTCACATCCTGCGACATCAAGCTCCACAAGACCCCGAAATCGACCCAGTTCCTGCACCCGGTCGGCATTGTCATCGGCAACCAGGTCAAACTGGGCGAGAACTGTGTGATTCGCCAGAACGTCACCCTTGGCCAGAGCAACGGCCAGTACCCGGTGATCGGCGATAATGTGGAGATCAGCGTCGGCGCGATCATCATCGGCGCCGTCACTGTCGGCGCCGGCGCGGTCATTGGCGCCGGCGCGATAGTGCTTCAGGACGTGCCGCCACATACGCTGTACCTGTCCAGATTCGAGCCCTACCTGAGGCCGTTGGGTGGCGGTGAACGGCGGGGCTGAAACCGCCTGACCGCGCCCCGCGCGCGCCGGGAGAACCTGTACTATCCATGCGGCCCAAACCCGCTCTTTGCCGACACTGCACATCACACAATCCCAGACAACCCCAGACAATCCCCGATGACTAAATTCAAACTTAAAAGCTTTGCCCTGTGGTCGGGCGCCACCCTGGCGCTGGCCGTCACCGCCTACGCCACGGCGCCCGCGAACTGGGTGCCGCACAACTGGCGCGTGGCCCTTTACAACAAGCTGGGCACTGGCGGCTACAGCGCCGCGCCAGAGTCGGCGAGCTACACGCTGCCCGAGAATGAAGCAATCTGCCCCTCCGATATGCTCGGCTGGCGCAAGGCGCAGACCATCGACGGCGTCGAGATCGCCGCTGCGGCTGGCTGTACCGCCGACAACCCCTACCTGATCGCGGCCGTCACCAGGGGCACCAACAACGTCAGCCAGGCCACGCTGCTCAAGTCCGGGCTGACGCCCGACGCGGTGGAACTGGGGCGCGATCTGGACGGCGATGGCGATCCCGACGAGATCACCATCCGCCTCGAAATCGCCGAGCTGAACGGCAACTCGCCGGATGTCCCGGTGCCCATCACCAATTTCGACATCGCGCCCGGCATCCAGCCCGGGCTGTGGGTGTTCGCACCCAAATCGGTCGGCATGTCCACCGAGAACTTCGAGACCCGCAAGGCCAACTCACTGCTGCGCGCGCCGTCGCCCTCGATCCGCGTCGAGCAGGGCGACCAGGTCACGGTGGTGCTGGAAAACAGCCACTACCTGCCCCACACCATCCACTTTCACGGCGTCGATCACCCTTTTGCGATGGATCACGGCATGCCCCACGACGAGGCGGCGAGCCATGAAGGCGGCCATGAAGGTCACGGTCAGGGCGGCCACGGCCTCGAAATCGGCACCGATGGCGTTGCCGAAACCAGC
>CBDDRG010000277.1:0-10485 GCA_965232975.1 uncultured bacterium | reverse complement strand
GACGCCCCCAGCGAGTAAGTTTCTCGCAGGGTGGCAAAGGTCAGCGGCGGAGTTCAAATCGAGACCAGAACAGACCATGATTTTTCACTTTCGTTTCAATCAGTTGCTGTCTATCAATCGATCAACGTTGGGACACTACTGGGTCGTAGCGTATGATTTGCCGCTTGATTCCCCAGGGATAAGGCTTTGAAATTTGTCGATGAGGCATCTATCAGTGTCACCGCCGGCGACGGCGGTAACGGCTGCCTGAGCTTTCGGCGCGAAAAATATATTGATCGCGGCGGCCCGGACGGCGGTGATGGCGGTGATGGCGGCAGCGTATTTCTGGTGGCGGACGAGAACATCAACACCTTGGTCGATTTTCGCTACCAGCGGAGTTTCGCGGCGGAGCGCGGCGAAAACGGCCGCAGCCGCAATCGCACCGGCCGCAGCGGCGATGATTTGGTGTTGCGGGTGCCGGTGGGCACCACCGTAATTGATCAGGACGGCAGCGCCATTGTGGGCGACCTGACGGCCCCCGGTCAGCGGTTGCTGGTGGCGCAGGGCGGGTTTCACGGTCTCGGCAACACGCGCTATAAATCGAGCATCATTCAGGCGCCAGTGCGGACTTCTCCCGGCAGCGAGGGTGCGATTCGCAACCTCAAGTTGGAGCTGAAAATTCTCGCCGATGTGGGCCTGCTCGGTCTTCCCAACGCGGGCAAGTCGACCTTTATCCGGGCGGTTTCGGCCGCCAAACCCAAGGTCGCCGACTATCCCTTCACCACCCTGGTGCCCAATCTGGGCGTGGTGAAAGTCGAAGCCCATCGCAGCTTCGTGGTCGCCGACATCCCAGGCTTGGTCGAGGGCGCGGCCGATGGTGCTGGTCTCGGCATTCGGTTCCTGCGCCATTTGACGCGCACGCGCTTGCTGCTGCACCTGGTAGACATGGTTCCGCTGGATGATTCAGACCCAGTAGCCAATGTGCGCGTGATCGCCCGCGAACTCGCTCGCTTCAGCCCCACGCTGGCGGAGCGGGACTGCTGGCTGGTGCTCAACAAAATCGACCTGCTGCCGGCCGACGGGGTTGGCGACCGCTGCCGGCAGCTGGTTGCCGAATCGGGTTGGGAGGGGCCGGTGTACTGCGTGTCGGCCCTTGCCAAAACCGGCACACAAGCTTTGTGCACCGAGGTTCTGTCGCATCTGGAAGCGCGGCGGGAGCAAGAAAAATCCGATCCTGAAGCGGCGGAGCGCGAGCGCGACATGCAGACGCGGATGCAGGCCGAGGCGCGTGAGCGCATCGCACAGTTGCGAAACGCGGGCGCTGGCGAGGTCGACGATGACGATAATGGCGACGTTGACGACGGTGTCGAAATACACTATGCGCACTGATAGCAGGTCGGCGTCGAACACTTCCATTTATTGATTGTTGAAGCTGGTGCTGCCGCCATCCCGGGCAGCGGTGTGACATGACGATAACCCACACGACGACCAAGACCACCATTGATAGCGCGGTCGCCGCAGCGCGCGCCTCGCTGTGCAGTACCCGCCGCTGGGTGGTAAAAATCGGCAGCGCGCTGCTGACCAATAACGGCCGCGGGCTCGATCGCGCGGCGATCGCGAGCTGGGTCGGCCAGATCGTCGCGTTGCAGGATCGCGGCATCGAAGTGGTGTTGGTGTCGTCCGGTGCGATCGCCGAGGGCGTGGTTCGGCTGGGTTGGAAAGCGCGACCACAGCCCGTCCACGAGTTGCAGGCCGCGGCCGCGGTGGGTCAGATGGGGCTGGTGGAAGCCTACGAGTCCGAATTCCAGCGCTTCAACCGCCACACTGCGCAGATCCTGCTGGTTCACGACGATCTCGCCAATCGCCAGCGCTATCTGAACGCACGCAGTACGTTGAAGACGTTGATCGCGTTGAAGGTGGTGCCGGTGGTCAACGAGAACGATACCGTGGTCACCGACGAAATCCGCTTTGGCGACAACGATACGCTGGCAGCCCTCGTCGCCAATCTGATCGACGCCGAGCTGCTGGTCATTCTGACCGATCAGGCTGGCCTGTTCGAAGCTGATCCCCGCGTGTCGCCGAACGCCGCCCTGATCGTCGAAGCCAGAGCCGGCGACCCGGCGCTGGACGCGCTGGCCGGCGGCAGCACCAGCGGCCTGGGGCGCGGCGGCATGGTTACCAAACTGCAAGCGGCGCGTCTGGCCGCCCGCTCTGGCGCCGATACCCTGATTGTCAGCGGCCGCGAAGAGCGGGTGCTCAACCGCCTCGCCGACGGCGAGGTGCTGGGAACCTTTCTGGTATCGAGCGAGGAGCCATTGGTGGCGCGCAAACAGTGGCTTGCCAGCCATCTGCAAGTGCGTGGCACCCTGACGTTGGATGCTGGCGCGGTGCAGATGTTGCGCCAACAGGGCAAAAGTCTACTGCCGGTGGGCGTGAAGGCGGTGTCCGGTCGGTTTACGCGCGGAGAGGTCGTGCGTTGTGTCGATCAAGCTGGCTTAGAGATAGGCCGGGGGATGGCGAATTACAGCGCCGACGAAGCGCGCCAGATCATCGGCAAGAGCAGCGCCAAAATTGCGGGTATTCTGGGCTATTGCGACGACGACGAATTGATCCACCGGGACAATCTGGTGGTGCTCTGAGTGTGTTCATGGCGGCTATCGCCCATAGAGTTTGGGCGTCGTTAAAACCGAAGGGCAGTGGTAAGGGCAGTGGTGCGGCGCCCCATGATCTCCGCCGCCTGGTGTTCCCGCGAGCCCTGGAAACGCTCCCGCAACCCTGAGCCGATCTCAGCCAGCCTGGCTGGTCGCCAACGCCTTGATTTTCTGGTTCAGGCGACTCTTGTGGCGAGCGGCCTTGTTTTTGTGCATCAAGCCGCCTTTGTCAGCCACGCGGTCAACTACCGGGACGGCGACGGCATAGGCCGCCCTGGCCGCGCCCAAATCACCTGCCGCCAGCGCAGCGTTTACCTTTTTGAGGTAGGTGCGCGCCATCGACCGCAAACTGGCATTGTGTTGGCGGCGGATCTCGTTCTGGCGCGCGCGCTTGCGTGCTTGGGGTGTGTTGGCCACCGGGCGTTGCTCCTGACTCTAGTCATTTGTTGAGGCGGCGCACTATACCGGCCTTTCAGGGGTGTTTCAACCTGCCGAGTGGTGCTCGTTAAGGGCCCAGGCGACATGCTCGCGGACCAACGCTGACGGGTGGTGTTGGCGAGCGGCGAGCGCCGCCCGCACTGCTGGCGTCGTCGGCGCATTGCCCAACCCCACCGCGAGATTGCGCAACCAGTGCTCGTGGCTGATGCGACGAATCGGCGAACCCTGGGTGTTGGTCAGAAATTCTGCTTCCGACCACAGGAACAGTGCCGCCAATGCCGTGTTGTCGAGGCCGTGGCGTGGCAGAAAAGCGCTTTCCTGGGTGGGTTTGGCAAAGCGATTCCACGGACAGATCAACTGACAGTCATCGCAGCCGAATACTCGGTTGCCCATCGCCTTGCGAAATTCCAGCGGAATGGGGCCTTTATTTTCGATGGTCAGATAAGAGATGCAACGACGGGCGTCCAGTACATAGGGCTCGGGGAATGCACCGGTCGGGCAAATTTTGAGGCAGGCCCGACAGTTGCCGCAGCCGGGCTGGGCGGGTGGGGTATCGATGGGCAATGGCAGGCTGGTCAACAATTCGCCCAGGAAAAACCAGGAGCCGGCATCGCGGTTGATCAGCAGTGTGTTCTTGCCAATCCAGCCGAGCCCGGCTTTTTCCGCAAGGGGCTTTTCCATGACCGGCGCGCTGTCGACAAACGGGCGCTGGATCATAGGTGCACCAGTTGCCTCTTCAATCTGATGGGCGAGAATGCCGAGGCGATGGCGGATCAGCCGATGGTAGTCGCGGCCCAGAGCATAACGGGACAGATAGGCCTTGTCGCCATCGCGCAAGCAGGCGATCAGGCCGCTGTCCGGTGGCAAATAGTCCATTCGCGCACTGATGGCACGCAGGGTGCCGGGCAGCAACTGGTCCAGGCGCCAGCGTTTGTCGCCGTGTGCCGCCATCCAGCTCATGCTGCCCTGGTAGCCGCGGGCGAGCCAGGTGCGCAATCGCCCGCCCGCGGCATCCAGATCGACGTCGGTGACGCCGATCTGCTGAAAGCCCAGCTCACGGCCCCAGACCCGAATCTTGGTCACCAGATCCTGAAAGTCGGGTTCAGCAACGGCCTCGGTGTTCGTCATAGTGCGGCGCGTCCGTACCCGTGCGTACTCTATAATTCGCGGCGATTCTACCCGAGCGGGCAACCGGCATGACGGAGCTTTCCGACCCACTGTACACGGCGGCCGAGGTGCGCGAGCTGGATCGGTGCGCGATCGAGGATCAGGGCATTCCCGGTATTGTACTGATGCGCCGCGCAGCCTGGGCGGCCTTCGATGTGTTGCGCGCGCGCTGGCCACAGCCGGAACTCGTCACTGTGTTCTGCGGCGGTGGCAACAATGCCGGCGACGGCTACATCATCGCGGGCTTGGCGGCCCAGCAGAACATTCCAGTGCAGGTGATACAGCTCGCCGCCGCCGAAAGCCTGCGCGGGGATGCCCGTGCCGCCTGGGCGTTCGCGCAGGAGCAACAGGTCGCGATGATCCCGTTTACCACGGCGGTGCAGGTGGATACCGGCGTGGTCGTGGATGCGCTGCTCGGGATCGGTGTGTCCGGCGCCGTGCGCGAACACTACCGCCGCGCCATCGAGGCTATCAACCAGGCGCGGCGCCCGGTGCTCGCCGTCGATATCCCCTCGGGTTTGTGCAGTGACACCGGGGCCGAACTGGGCGTGGCGGTCGCCGCCACGGTGACGGTCAGTTTTATCGGTCTCAAGCGCGGGCTCTTTACCGGACGCGGTCCGGCGCTGGCCGGCGAGGTCGTGTTGCGGGATCTGCAAGTGCCGGCCGCCGTCTATCGACACCAGCCCGCGACCGTCGAGCGACTCGATTTGCCGCGCCTGCTTGCCCGCTTGCCGGCGCGGGCGCGGGATGCGCACAAGGGGCACTTCGGCCACGTCATGGTGATTGGTGGCGATCTGGGTTTTGGTGGCGCTGTCGCCATGGCAGCCGAGGCCGCGTTGCGGGTGGGTGCCGGTTTGGTCAGTGTTGCCACCCGACCCCAGCATGTGGCCGCCCTGCTGGCGCGCCGCCCCGAACTGATGGTCAAAGGGATCGATTCCGGTCAGGAGCTGGAGCCCTGGTTGACTGGGCCGACGGTGCTGGTGGTGGGTCCGGGTCTCGGTCGCTCGCCGTGGTCGGAGCAATTATTGCAGCGGGCGGTGAAGGCCAACCTGCCGCTGGTGTTGGATGCAGACGCCCTCAATATCCTCGCCGAAGGGCGCGTCGCGCCCTGGGGCGATGCCGGCCGCTGGATTTTGACACCGCATCCGGGGGAGGCCGCCCGCCTGCTTGGCATCGGCAATGCCGAGGTACAGGCAGACCGCTTCTCCACGTGTGCGGCCCTGTGGCAGAAATATCCCGGCGTCGTCGTCCTCAAGGGCGCCGGCACCCTGATCCACAGTGGGTCGTCGGCACCTGTCGGCTTGTGCGCAGCCGGCAATCCCGGCATGGCCAGCGGTGGTATGGGAGACGTGCTGAGCGGAATCATTGGGGGTCTGCTCGCGCAATGCATGGCGCCGACGCTGGCGGCGCAGACAGGGGTTTGTCTGCACGCGGTCGCGGCCGACGCAGTAGTCGCAAAAACCGGTGAGCGGGGATTGCTGGCAACGGATTTGTTTTCTACAATACAAAGACTTGTCAACGGATTATGATGAAAACCCTCACCCGCGAGGTGGTCGATGCCGATGCCATGGAAAGCCTCGGTCGGGCGTTGGGGGCGGTACTTCAGCACGGCGTCGTGCATCTGGAGGGAGACTTGGGTGCTGGCAAGACCACGCTGTGTCGCGGTGTGTTGCGCGCCCGCGGCCACTCCGGTGCCGTCAAAAGCCCTACTTATACCTTGGTCGAGCCCTACCTGTTGGCCGGCGGTGCGGTGTACCACTTTGATCTTTATCGTTTGGCCAGCCCGCAAGAGCTGGAGTTGATAGGCATCCGAGACTATCTCGAAGACGCAGCCCTGTGCCTGATTGAGTGGCCTGAGCGCGGGGGCGAATTGACGCCGGGGCCGGATCTGGTGATCCAGTTCGCGACCATGGCAACGCGACGCCGGCTGGTTTTGGTAGCCAGCACCGCGGTAGGAGAATCGGCATTGGTGGCGCTGGCTAATGGTCGATAGGCCCACAAACTTCGCGCGGACACCGCTGTGGGGGCGGTGGTCACCACACAGACGAGCGGGTTGGTCAAATGCGATTGATGGCGATCAGGCGGCTTCTAACACCACTGCGGCGGGTACTACTGCGCCGGGGGGTGTGGCTCGGCCTGTTCGTGCTGTCGCCTGCGCTGGCAGCGAATCTGGATCGGGTGCGGCTTTCCACTGGCGCTGAGTACACCCGGCTGGTGTTCGATCTCAGTGCCGCCGTCAACTACAAAGCGGCCACCGACGCCAAGGCAACCCGTTGTGTGATCGATTTGCCCGGCACCGCGACCAAATACGACTTTTCCAGATTGCAACTGCCGCCAGCTACCGTGACCGCCATCTCCAGCGAACGGCGCGGTGACGGCCTGCGTATCGTCCTCGAGCTTGCCGCCGGCGTCGCCACGCGCACCTTCGCACTGGATCCGCAGGGTGGTTACGGCAACCGGGTGGTGGTGGACATACTGCCGCGTCCGGCGGTAGCCGGCCGCCCAAAGCCGGCGCAGCGAGCGAGTCGGCCACTTGCTCAGCCGCGCCAGCGCAATATCGTCATCGCGCTGGATGCCGGGCATGGCGGTAATGACCCCGGTGCCATCGGGCCCAATCGTGTGCGCGAGAAAGACGTGGCGCTTGCCATCAGCCGGCAGTTGAAGCGACAGATCGACAGCGAACCCGGCTTCAGCGCGGTGTTGATCCGCACCGGCGATCACTATATTCCGCTGCGCCGACGCGCTGACATCGCGCGAAAAAAGCGCGCCGATCTGCTCGTCTCCATCCATGCCGACGCCTTTGACGACCCGCGCGCGCGGGGAGCTTCGGTCTATGCGCTGTCCACTCGCGGCGCCACCAGTGAAACCGCACGCTATCTGGCGCAGCGCGAAAACAACTCCGACCTCATCGGTGGTGTCGGTGGCGTGAGCCTGCGCGACAAGGACGAGATGCTGGCCAGTGTGCTGCTCGACCTGTCGATGACCGCGACGCTCGCCAGTAGCATCGAAGTGGGCGCGCGCGTGTTGAAGGCGATGGGTGGGGTTGCCCGGTTGCACATTCGCCATGTCGAACAGGCCGGTTTCCTGGTGTTGAAGTCGCCCGATATCGCCTCGATTCTGGTGGAGACGGGCTTCATTTCCAATCCGGACGAGGCGCGTCGTTTGAGCGACCCCGGTTACCAGCGACAGCTGGCGAGTGCGATCTTTAGCGGTATCAAAGGCCATTTCTACGCCCGCCCGCCGGTGGGCACCAGGGTCGCGGCGATGGTCTGGCGCCCGGCGCCGGCGCTCGCTGCCGGTGGCGGCACCAATGCCGTCCATGTGATTACATCGGGTGATACGCTGTCGAACATCGCGCAGGACTACGACACCTCCGTTACCGAGCTGTTGCGCCACAACGGCATGCACGACACTTCAATTCAGGTGGGACAGCGCCTTAAAATTCCGCCCTCATCCTAGCGGGCAGCATCGGTGGCACGGATTCATTTGCTCGATCCCCACTTGGCCAACCAGATTGCCGCCGGCGAAGTGGTGGAGCGCCCTGCGTCGGTGCTCAAGGAGCTTCTCGAAAACAGCCTGGATGCCGGTGCCGACAGCATCGAAATTGACGTCGAGCAGGGCGGCGTCAAGCTGATTCGCGTGCGCGATAACGGCGCAGGCATTGCCAAGGAGGACCTCGTTCTCGCGGTCAGCCGCCACGCGACCAGCAAAATTGCCAATCTCGACGACCTGGAAAAAGTCGCGACCCTGGGTTTTCGCGGCGAGGCGCTGGCGAGCATCGGCTCGGTGTCGCGACTCAGTTTGACCGCCAATACCGCCGCCCAGCAGCGCGCCTGGCGAGTGGTTGCCGAAGGTCGCGACGGCGGCGTGCGCATCGAGCCGGCGGCGCATCCACCGGGGGCGACGATCGAGGTGCGCGATCTGTTTTACAACACGCCGGCGCGGCGCAAATTTCTCCGCGCCGAAAAAACCGAATACGCCCGTGTCGAAGACGTCGTCAAACGCATCACGCTCAGCCACTTCGGCGTCGATTTCAGTTTGCGCCACAACGGCAAACAGGCTCACAGCGTGCGCGCTGCGACCAGTCAAAGCGACCGCGAGCGGCGCGTCAGCGCCCTTTGTGGGCTGCCGTTCGTGGAAAATGCCTGGTATCTCGAAGGCGAGCGCGCCGGCTTGCGCTTGTGGGGCTGGTTGGGCGCGCCGACCTGGTCCCGCAGTCAGCCCGATCTCCAGTATTTTTTTGTCAACGGCCGCAGCGTGCGTGACAAGGTGCTCACTCACGCGGTGCGGCAGGCCTATCGGGACGTGCTGTACCAGTCGCGCCACCCCGCCTATGTGCTGTTCCTGGAGTTGGACCACCGGGAAGTGGACGTCAATGTGCATCCCGCGAAGTCTGAATTGCGCTTTCGCGATAGCCGGACAGTGCACGATTTTCTGTTTCACACGCTGCACCAGACGTTGGCGGATATTCGTCCCGGGCGGGCGGCTGTTCCTGTGGCGCCGGTGGCCGCAACGCCGGGCGAGAGTCGCGAGCCCAGCATTAGTCCCCAGCACGCCATGGGTTTTAATCCCGCAGGTGCCGGGGGTGGGTCTGTGCGCGGCGTCACTGAGCGGATGGCGATCTACGACGCGCTCCATGGGGTCGGGGATGGCCCGCGCGCGCATCAGCTGGCGCCGACTGACACCCCGGTGCCGCCCCTTGGCTTTGCGCTTGCGCAATTGCACGACACCTACGTTCTCGCCGCGAACGACCATGGCCTGGTCGTGGTCGATATGCATGCCGCCCATGAACGCATCCTGTACGAACAAATGAAGCTGGCCCATACCGGCGCCGGTGTGGTGTCCCAGCCGTTGCTGGTACCCCAAGCCATGAACGTGGGCGAGCGGGAGGCCGATGCGGTCGAAGAACATGCCGCGCACTTTGCCCGGCTGGGCTTGGTGATCCAGCGCACCGGCCCCGAGAGTCTGCTCATCCGGGAGGCCCCCGCGCTACTGCGGAGCGTTGACGTGGCTCCGCTGCTGGCGGACATGCTCACCGATCTGGTGAGTGAAGGCGCCAGCGACCGGATCGAGGTCCGTATCGATGAGATCCTGGGAACCATGGCCTGCCACGGCTCAGTGCGCGCCAAACGGCGGTTGAGTGTCCCCGAGATGAACGCATTGCTGCGGGATATGGAGGCGACCGAGCGCGGCGGGCAGTGCAACCATGGGCGCCCTACGTGGGTACAGATAACGGCGACCGAACTGGATCGCCTATTCCTGCGAGGACGGTAGTCCATGGTTGCAATGGCCCAGTTGCCGCCCGCCATTTTTCTGCTTGGGCCCACGGCGGCGGGTAAAACCGATTTGGCGGTCGCCCTGGCTGGGCGCCTGCCGGTGGAGATCATCAGCGTCGATTCGGCAATGGTGTATCGCGGCCTCGACATCGGCACCGCAAAGCCGGACGCGCACCTGTTGGCACGGGTGCCCCATCGCTTGATTGATATCCGCGATCCGGCCGAGCCCTACTCGGTAGCCGAGTTTTTACGGGATGCCCGGCGCGAAATGGCTGCTATAACCGCAATGGGCCGAATTCCGTTATTGGTGGGCGGCACCATGCTCTATTTCCGGGCGTTACTCGATGGGCTGACAGAACTGCCGACGGCGTGCCCCGAGTTTCGCCGCCAGTTGGCGCGGGATGCCGAAGTGCTCGGATGGCCGGGACTCCACGCGCGTCTGGCGGCGATCGATCCCGATACCGCAGCGGCGCTGCATCCCAATCACGCTCAGCGCATCCAGCGGGCGCTCGAGATTCACCAACTCACGGGTGTACCGCTATCGGCGCTGAAACGGGCGGGTTGCGGCGCGGAACGGGTTCGCCCACTGGGGGGCAGTTATCGGGTAATACAACTGGCGCTCTTGCCTCGGGATCGAGCGCGGCTTCACGGGGATATCGCGCAACGCTTTCAGCGCATGATCGAACAGGGTTTGCTCGGTGAAGTCGAAGTACTGTATCGGCGCGGCGACCTGTCCACCGATCTGCCGTCGCTGCGCGCCGTCGGCTATCGCCAAGTGTGGGGCTTCTTGGCGGGAGACTACAATTACGACGAGATGATTGCGCGCGCGCGCGCTGCTACCCGCCAGCTGGCGAAACGCCAGCTCACTTGGTTGCGCAACTGGGATTACGCGGGAGTTGAACACGCGCAGGTTGTCGATCCAACCGCGTTGCCGCAGGCAGATATTTTGACGAATGCCTTGAGATTTATGAGAA
>CBDDRG010000276.1:0-21042 GCA_965232975.1 uncultured bacterium | reverse complement strand
TTCACGAGAGATTGGAAAGCCGCCATGAACCAGTTCGCGATACTCTACGAAGATCGCTTCACAGGGGCTCGCTCATGAAAAAATCCGGTTGAAGCGGAAAGAGACCAAACCGCCTCACACACAAAAAATCGGACAGCCCCGATCTAGGAGCTCGACAAGGAAGGCGTCGACGAGCTGGCGAGTTGGGTCGACGGACTGAAGCGCTTCTGGACGGACAAGTTCGATGCCTTGGATACGTCTATGCGCACATGAACTCTCGAAGGACAGTGCCCCAATGCCCTTTATAGGCCGTGGTTTACGTGGTCGCACCCTGCCAGACAGGGCGACCTCCCTCTCCGCAAGGCCATCGGTCGTGAAAATAGGGGTAACCGAACGATCTTAAAAAGGTATTTAAAAAGACAATACCCTATTTAATGGCTATGATTGCCCAATTCAGATAGCCTGAGCATACATTTCCATGCACTCGCTTACCCCCGAGTACCTCACCGCGCTTCGCTTCGATGGTACCCAGGCCGCCACACTGCGCGCATTGGGCGAGTATCAGGGCAAGCAACAGCTCTACGTCGCCCAGTCTCCGGAAGCTCTCAAGGGCCTCCGTCAGATCGCGGTGGTCGAATCCACCGAGTCGTCCAACCGTCTGGAAGGTGTTGTCGTCGCGCCCTCGCGACTGAAGTCTCTGGTCATCCGCAATGCAGCACCAAAGAGTCGCTCCGAACAGGAGATCGCCGGCTACCGCGACGCCCTGGCGTTGGTTCACGAGTCGGCCGCACACATGCCCTTCAACGAAGGCGTGGTGCTGCAACTGCACACCCTGCTGTATCGCTACCTGCCGCAGGCCGGCGGGCGCTGGAAGGCTACCAACAACGACATCATCGAACGCCACCCGGACGGCAGGTCACGGCTGCGCTTCCAGCCGGTCGCCGCGCATTTGACGCCGATGGCCATGGCCGATCTGACCCGGCACCACGCCACCGCACTGGATCAGCACCTGGCCGACCCACTGGTGCTGGTGCCGCTGGCGATGCTCGACTTCCTGTGTATCCACCCCTTCCCGGACGGCAACGGCCGCATGTCCCGCTTGCTGACCCTGTTGCTGCTCTACCACTTCGACCATGCCGTGGGTCGCTACATCAGCCTGGAGCGCATCTTCGAGGAAACCAAGGAGGGCTATTACGAGACGCTGGAAGCCAGCTCACAGGGCTGGCATCAAGGGCAACATGACGTCAAACCCTGGCTCGATTACTTCTGGGGGGCCCTGCTGCGCGCCTACCGCGAGTTCGAGGAGCGTGTCGGCACCGTCGAGCGTGGCCGCGGCAGCAAAGGCGACCGGGTGCGCGCGGAAGTCCTGGGGCGCACCCCGCCGTTTTCGATTTCCGAGATTGAAGAAGCTTGCCCGGGCGTGAGCCGGGACATGGTGCGGCTGGTGCTGCGGGCGATGAAATCAGAAGGACTGATCGAATCGACCGGCAAGGGGCGGGGGGCGAAGTGGAAGCGCGTCACGGCAGGCACCTCCGGTAGTACGGTTCTGGCGATTGGCTACAAGATGGATCAGTGAGGGCTCACCATGGATAACGTTTTCCAATTCCGCGACCAGCTCATCGAACGCTATGGCAGCTTTTCCCGCAGCTTCGTGCGTATCGCCGCACCCGATATCCAGGCCGAGGTCGAATATCAATACGCGCAAGGCCGCTACTGGCCTGAGCCGCTGGTGCAGATCAACCCGAACTACCAACGCCAGGGCACGGTGCAGCAACTGGTGGAGCAGGGCATCCTGGATTCTGCCTGCGCAGACATTTTCCAGGTCGGGAAAACCGAAGGTTCGCCACAGCCCTTGCACCTTTACAAACACCAGATGGAAGCCCTGGCCAAAGGTCAGGGACGTCAAAGCTACGTGGTCACGACCGGCACGGGGTCGGGAAAGTCCCTGTCCTTCTTCATCCCGATCATTGACCGCATTCTCAAGGCCAAGCAATCCGACGGCAAAGCACGCACCCGGGCCATCGTCATCTATCCGATGAACGCCCTGGCCAACAGCCAACTGGAAGAGCTCGACAAGTTTCTGCATGGCTATGCGCCAGAGCTTCGCCCCTTCACCGTGAAGCGCTACACCGGCCAGGAAAGCAAGGCGGAACGCAGTGCCATCGCGGATTACCGATGTCGGCTTTGGTGTCTCACAGGTCTTGCCGGCCCTGGTTCAGGCTTTCTATTGCCCCCCGAATTCGACCATCTGGATGGAGCAGCCAGAAATTCATTTGCATCCGCAGGTGCAGGCCGAGCTGGCAGATGTGTTTATCTCGGCCACCCAGGCCCGCGAGAATGGCAAGGAGCGGAATGTTCAACTGATCGTAGAAAGCCATTCCGAGCATTTTCTCAATCGCCTGCAACGGCGCGTCGCCGAAGGTGCCGTGGCACCAGAAGATATCGCGGTTTACTTCTGCCGCCGCGCCGGTTCCGCCACCGAACTGGAACCGCTGCGCCTGAACATGTTTGGCGAGATCGAAAACTGGCCGGAATACTTCTTTGGCGATGAGATGGCCGACATTGCCGGGCGCACCTTGGCGGCGATGCAACGCAAGAAAGAACTTGCCAAGGAAGCAGGCGAATGATGCTGGCAGTAATTGATACCAATGTCTTGTTGGTGGCCAATGAACAGCACGCTGATGTATCGGCGGACTGCGTGCTCGAATGTGTGCGGCGTTTGCAGGCGATGCAAAAGTCGGGCATAACCGTGATTGACGATGGCTACAGGATATTGGGTGAATACCAGCATAAAACCAGCCTCAATCCACCCAAAGGGGTTGGCGATGTATTCCTGAAATGGTTATTGCGAGAGGCGGGGAGTGCAAAGCGGGTGGAACAGATGTCGCTGACAGAGACTGCGGCAAATTGTTTTGCTGAGTTTCCCGATCCAGCGCTGGAACCCGCCTTCGATGCGCCAGATCGCAAATTCGCGGCAGTGGCCAATGCCCATCCCGATAAGCCGCCTGTATGGCAAGCGGCAGATTGCAAATGGTTGGACTGGTGGCCTGCCCTGCACGCCAAGGGTGTTCGTGTCGAATTTTTGTGCCCAGAGGACGCTTGCGGCTTTTATGGCAATAAGTTTCCCAACAGGCCGTTGCCTGCATTGCCGGACTGAGCCATGACCGAGTTCTTCCGCTTTCCCCACACGCCGCATCTTGCCTGGCTGGGCGAAGGCTCGCCGCGCGATGACAAGGTGTTGTCGCCCCGTGAGGTGACCGCCCTGCTGGCGGATGATGTGGTGGTGGAGGAAAAGCTGGATGGCGCCAATGTCGGCCTGTCTCTCGCCCCGGATGGCGGTCTGCGTGCGCAGAACCGGGGGCAATATCTGGCGCAGCCCCACGCCGGTCAATTCGCCCGTCTGCCAGCCTGGTTGGCACAACACTTTGATGGCCTACGTGCCGTGCTCACGCCCAACCTGATCCTCTTTGGCGAGTGGTGTGCCGCGCGCCATTCGCTGGACTATCCCGCACTGCCGGACTGGTTTCTGCTCTTTGATGTGTATGACCGCAGCACAGACCACTTCTGGAGCAGTGCCCGCCGCAATGCACTGGCAAGCCGTGCGGGGTTGGTGACGGTACCGCAAGTGCTGCAAGGCAAGACCACAGTGACGGCACTGTGGCAGTTGGTCGCCACGAAACCGAGCCATTACCGCCAAGGCCCACTGGAGGGCGTGGTAATTCGTCGCGAATCGCCCGAGTGGTGCGAAGCCCGCGCCAAGCTGGTCCGGCATGACTTCACTCAGGCCATCGATACCCACTGGCGCAAGCGGGCAATAGAGTGGAATAGGCTCGAATATTCATCCGGGGTTTCGGAATGAACCCTCTACAACGCACCCTCATCGAGAAAACCGGTCATGACAATGGCTTCGAGCATGTCTTGCCAGCGGCTGGCGATGCCGTGACGCTGGCCTCGGCGCGCCACCGAAGCAGTGCGGCAGTGGTGCCGTTGGCCGGCGGCTTTGAGGTGCGCTTCCAGCCCGCCTCGCCTGCGCTGGTGCCGGAGTTGTTGCGCAGCTTCAAGCTCTGGTCGGACGGCGATGGCGTGTTCCGCGTGCCTAACCTGGCCGATCTGGCGGCACTGCTGCGCCGTGCGGCCAACCTGTCGCAGGCGCTGCCGAATCAGGCGGTGCGGGATTACCGCACCGCCGTCGTGCAAGCACTGGCAGACTTGCCGACCGAAAGCCGAGGCACAGAAGTCGAACGCCTGGTGCGCCAGCGGGTGGGGCAGGATCGTTATCGCGATGCGCTGCTGACCTACTGGGGCGGTGCCTGTGCGGTGACCGGCGCAACCGTGACCGAAGCGCTGCGCGCCAGCCATGCCAAGCCCTGGGCGGAATGCGCCGACGATGCCGAGCGGCTGGATGCCTTCAATGGCTTTCTGCTGGTGGCCAATCTCGATGCGCTGTTCGACCGTTTTCTGATCAGCTTTGACGATGCCGGGCATCTGCCGACCAGCGCCCGTCTATCCCAGGGCGACCTGCACTGCCTTGGCATCCAACCGGACATGATGCTGCGCTGGTTGGCCAGCGAGCACCGGCATTATTTGCAGTGGCACCGCGAGCGCTTCCTGCTCGGTGCCTGATCGAAGGAACAAACATGGCCAAGGCCGAAGCAAGCGTTGCAGAGCTGGTATCCATGATCGAGCGTGGCGATGGTGGGCCCGTGTCGATTATGGATGGGCCAAGGCTTTGACGGCGCGATGACCTCCAATACCAAAAGATTCCTTAGTGTGTCCTTGAGAGGACTCGCCCAACTTAGCAAGTTCGCGATGTTGGTTCTCTTGGCGCGCTGGCTGGAACCCAGGGACTTGGGTTTGTACGGCCTGTTGGCCGTGTCCACCGGCTATCTTCTGTACCTGGTTGGCCTTGAATTTCACAGCTATGTCGCCCGTCAGTTGATCGGGGCGCCGCCGCCGCAGCAAACCCTGTTGGTGCGTGACCAATACAGTTTGTACCTCGCACTCTATGTACTGGTGGTGCCGTTCGGGTTGCTGCTGTTTCAGCTGGAGCTGCTGCCCTGGTCATTGGCGATGTGGTTTTTTCCGCTGCTGCTATTGGAGCACCTGGCCCAGGAGCTCAATCGCACCCTGCTGATGCTGGACGAACAGCATCTGGCCAGCCTGCTTCTTTTTTGTCGAGCCGGTGGCTGGTGCCTGCCGGTAATCGCGGTGATGTGGCGATTCACCGGTGCGCGAGACCTCGACGTCGTGCTCGGCGGCTGGGCCCTGGGCGTTAGCTCTGCCTGTGGCATTGGTCTCTGGCGAATGGCGCAACTCAACCGCTCGGCGCTGGCCGCAAACATCCATTGGCGCTGGATTTTCAGGGGGGTGCGTTCAGCGCTGCCGTTTCTGGCGAGTGCCCTGGTCATCAAGGCTTTATTCGCGGTCGACCGCTACTGGGTGCAGGCCCTGGGCGGATTGGAAGTGCTGGGCGCTTATACGCTTTTTGTGGGCATTGCCAACAGCCTGGCGGCCTTTCTGGAAGCCGGCCTCGTGGTGTACGCGTACCCGAAGATCGTTGGCGCCGCCAAGGCGGCTGACAAAGCGGATTTTCACCAGCGGATGCGGACATTTTCCCGGGAGGTGGTGATCGCGACGACGGTGCTCGCGCTGCTGGTGCTGGTATCGGCCGCGCCCGTCGTGGGTTGGTTGGGCAAAGGGGTCTATCTCGACCACCTGTACTTGTTGAAGTGGTTGTTGCTTGCCCTGACGCTGTACTCCTACAGCATGATTCCGCACATCGGGCTCTACGCCCGTGGCAACGACCGCGCAATCATCGTGAGCCACCTGGCGGGGTTGGCGGTGTTTCTGGCAGTTGTTGCCATGGGCGGAGAAGCGGTCGGCGTGCTGATCGTACCCTGGGGGCTGTGTCTTAGCTTCCTGTGTATCCTGGTCTGGAAGACGGTCGCCTATCTGCTGTTGGGTCGGGGCGCTGCGCGAAGCGCGACCTGAGCGGAGAACCAGCGGTGGTCAATAGAGAGCTTGAACCCGCCGGGGTGGCGGCCTATGGCGCTGGTGGATCGGGGCGGCCTCAGTTGGCAAGTTTCGGCGCCGCTGGTGGTGTGCCCTCCCAGGTGCCCAGGGCCACGGCCGACAGTGAGTTCTGGGGCGAGCCCTCGATCACACGATCGCTCCAGGTCAGGTATACCAAGGAGTTGCTGGCCTGGTCGTAGAAGCGGGTGACATGGAGCTCTTTGAACAATAGCGAGCGACGCTCGTTGAATACCTCTTCGCCTTTCGCTCCAGCGGTGATCTCGTCATCGAATTTGATCGGGCCCGTCTGGCGGCAGGAAATACTGGCGTCGGAGGTGTCTTCGGCGGCTCCGACAGCGCCTTTGAGCCCGCCGGTGACGGCGCGGCTAACAAAGCAGGTGATGCCTCGGACTTTCGGATCCTCGAAGGCGTTGACCTTGATCTTGTCGTTGGGTGTCAGCAGCTTGAAGACCGTGCTGACCTCGCCCACTTTCCGGCCACCGTCGGCGCTGACGCCAGGGCTGGCAACCACGCTACCGAGGAAGCCCGCAATCCAAACCAAGGCGACCGGTTTCATGGCTGTTCTCCGGCTGGGCAATTGATCGGGTCGATAGCATAGTGCGCCAATGGGCGCACACAAAAGGCCCCGGCGGGGCCTTGTCGATGGACGTGCGGCAGGTTCCGCAGGTCAGGTTTGGCGCGCTCGGAGAGATTCGAACTCCCGACCACCTGGTTCGTAGCCAGGTACTCTATCCAACTGAGCTACGAGCGCGTAGGGGCGGCACTATAGGCAAGCGCTGCCTGGCAGTCAAGCCGGCGTCCTGGTGGCAGTCGTCGGCGTCCGGCGTCCGGCGTCCGGCATTGCTATTTGTAATATGGTTACCTACAATCACGCGCCCCAAAAGGCCGCGTCGGCTGTTTGGGTGTTCTCCTTGCCACACCGCAAATGGCGGGTGGCTAACCCGTGAGGAGGCGCGATGCGTCATTACGAAATCGTTTTTATGGTTCACCCGGATCAGAGCGAACAGGTTCCCGGGATGATCGACCGCTATACCAAGGCCATTGAGGCCGGCAGCGGCAAAGTTCACCGCCTCGAAAACTGGGGGCGCCGACCGCTGGCGTACTCGATCGAGAAAATTCACAAGGCCCACTATATCCTGATGAATATCGAGTGCGGCCAGGCAGTGCTCGATGACCTCACTGCGACCTTCCGCTATAACGACGCGATTTTGCGGCACTTGGTGATCGCCCGCGCCAGTGCGGTTACGGATGAAACGGCCATCATGAAAGCCGAGCGTGCCGACCGGGCCGACAAAGAGAGTCGCGAGCGGCGCGACGCCGAACGTGCGGCCCGCGAGCAGGCTGCCCGTGAAGAGCAGGCGGCGCAGATCGCCGCCGCCGACAGCGGTGCCGCCGACAGCGAGTTGGCTACTGAGCAGTTGGCTACTGAGCAAGAGGCAGGAGTGTAACCATGGCGAGATTCAATCGACGACGGAAGTTTTGTCGCTTCACGGCCGAGGGTGTGCGGGAGATCGATTACAAGGATCTCGATACCTTGAAGGAGTATGTGTCGGAAACCGGCAAGATTGTGCCGAGCCGGATCACCGGCACCAAGGCCAGATACCAGCGGCAATTGGCGACCGCCATCAAGCGCGCCCGCTTCCTCGCCTTGCTGCCTTATACGGATAGCCACCAGTAAGCGCTTGGTGGCCGTGATGCGCGCCCTCGCGGAGTTCATTATGGCGGGGCGGTTGAAGGCGGCCCTGATTGCGTTTGGCGGCAGCCTGTTACCGTTCATTAGTCCTGCTGCGGTCGGGTTGGTGGCCCTGCGGCGGGGCCTCGGCGACGGCTTCATGCTGATGCTCTGGGCCGTTCTGCCGCTGTTGTTGATGCGCTATGTCAGCGACATGAGCCCGCCCATGATCTGGGCGTCCATCGCCACGGTGCCAGTGGTGTTGCTCGCCGCTCGTGTGCTCAGAGCGGGGTTGCCCTGGGCGCAGGTGTTGATCGTGATTCTCGGCCTGAGCGGGCTGGCGGCGGTGTTCGTGCAGGTGTGGTGGGCGGCTGAGAGCGAACAGTTGCGCTTAGCGCTGACCAAGCTGTTCGCTCAGTTGCAACCGGCGGCCGCGGGTGGTGAGCCGGCCCTAGTGCTGACGATTCCCTTTGTGGTCGGCATGGTGGCGGTCATGATCGCGTTGAGCGCGGTGGGCAGTTTGCTGATGGCGCGCTGGTGGCAGGCGCTGTTGTTCAACCCCGGCGGTTTTCGCCAGGAGTTTCATGCCCTGCGCATCGATAAGTCGCTGGCGGTTCCGCTGCTGATGGGCGTGCTGGTTTGTTACGGGGTCGCACCCGATTACATGACTTGGGGCACTTTGCTCGGCGTGCCTTTGTTGCTCGGCGGTATTGCCCTCGCGCACCATTTCATGGCGACAACCGGGATGGGCGTGCACTGGCTGGTCCTGTTTTATATTGCTCTGGTGGTGTTGATGGGCCCGGTAAGCATGCTGCTGATGGGCCTGGGGTTTTGCGACAGCATGATGGATTTGCGCGCCCGGCTGGCGGCTCGCCAGCGCCGCGGCTAATGACTGAGATGAGAGGGGTTTGGCAATGGAAGTGATTCTGGTGGAAAAAGTTGGCCGCTTGGGCAATGTCGGCGACAAGGTGTCCGTAAAGTCCGGCTATGGCCGTAATTTTCTGATTCCACAGGGAAAAGCCATTTTCGCGAGCGCCGAAAACGTCGCCCGGCTGGAACAGCATCGGAACGAGCTGGAAAGCGTTGCCACCGCAAAGCTGGCGGCGGCCGAAGTTCGCGCCCAGCGCCTGGCGGAGCTGGCGGGCATTGTTATCAAAGCCGTCGCCGGCGAAGAGGGCAAATTGTTTGGCTCCGTCGGTGGCAAGGATATCGCCGTCGCGTTGACAGCGGCGGGAGTCGAGGTTGCGAAAAGCGAGGTCAGGATGCCGGCCGGTGTCATTCGCGAACTGGGGGTCTTTGCCGTCGACATCCAGGTGCACGCCGACCTCAGCCAGGCCATCCAGGTGACAGTGGTGCCCGAGTAGATTTCCATCTGCGTTTAACGCACGGCCGGTAACGGCGCCAACCGCCCCCGGCGGACGGTGCCGATAGCGGTGTCACCCGCCTCCGGCTGGTTATGAACGGAATCCCTCCCGAAGATCTCGCCGCGCCGCAACTGCCCCACTCGCTGGAGGCGGAACAGGCGGTTCTGGGTGGCCTGATGCTCGCGAACGAGACCTTCGACCAGGTCGCGGCACTGATCGGGGAAAGGGATTTTTTCGGCCAGGATCACCGCCTGATCTTCCAGACGATGGCGGCGCTGGCGGCGTCGAACCAGCCCTTCGACGTTATCACGCTCTCCGAAACCCTCAAAAACCACGATCAATTGGCGCAGGTGGGTGGCGACGCCTATCTCGTCGAGCTTGCGCGCAATACCCCCAGTGCCGCCAATATTCAGGCCTACGCCCAGATCGTGCTGGAGCGTTCAATCGTCCGCCAGTTGATTCTGGCCGCCGGCGACATTGTTAAAAAAGGTTACAACCCCCTGGGTTGGGACAGCGGCAAGCTGCTGGCGGAAGCCGAGCGCCGCCTGCTTGAAGTCATGGAGAACCGGCCCAAGCAGGGCGGGTTTATCGGGGTCAACGAGTTGTTGCGGCGGGCGATCGAGCGCATCGATCTGCTGTTCAACAGCGACACCGAGATCACTGGCCTGAGCACCGGGTTTGCCGATCTCGATCAGATGACCTCCGGCTGGCAGGACGCCGATCTGGTCATCGTCGCCGGTCGCCCGTCCATGGGCAAAACCGCGTTCGCGATGAACATGGTCGAGCACGCCTTGCTGCATCAGGAGCGGCCGGTGCTGGTGTTCAGTCTGGAAATGCCGGCCAGCCAAATCATCATTCGCCTGTTGTCGTCCCTGGGCAAGATCGATCAAACCCGAATGCGCAGTGGCAAGTTGACCCCCGATGATTTCACCCGTCTGGCCACGGCGGCGGCCAGACTCAAGGATCGCCCGCTATTCATCGACGACACCTCCGGAATCACGCCCATGGAGGTTCGCAATCGCTTGCGCCAGATGGTGCGCGAACATGGCCGGCCGGCACTGATCGCCGTCGACTACCTGCAATTGATGAGTTCGAGCACCCGCGCCGAGGGCCGGGTGCAGGAAATCTCGCAGATCTCGCGCGAGCTGAAAGGCCTCGCCCGCGAATTTGACTGCCCGGTCGTCGTGCTCTCCCAGCTCAGTCGAAACGTCGAGCAGCGCCCCAACAAGCGCCCGGTCAACTCGGATTTGCGCGATTCGGGAGCCATTGAGCAGGACGCCGATGTCATTGTATTTATCTATCGGGACGAGGTGTATCACGAGGACACCGCGGACAAAGGCATCGCCGAAGTGATTATCGGCAAGCAGCGCAATGGCCCCATCGGCGTTTGCCGATTGGCTTTTTTGGGCAAATACACCCGCTTTGAAAACCTTGCGCGGGACTACTTCGCGGACTAAGCTCCGCCGCCTAATTACAAGCCACCCGGGAATACTCTCCCGGCGCCAACAGGGGTATCCGTGGCATGAGTGTTCCGCTGAGGGTTTATCACACCATTGCCGGTTTGCGCGAGGCGCTGTTGGCGGAGCGCCGCGCCGGCCACCGCGTCGCCTTCGTGCCCACCATGGGCAATCTGCATGAAGGGCATCTGCAATTGATCGGGTTGGCGCGACAGCATGGCGATATCGTGGTCGCCAGCATCTTTGTCAACCCACTCCAGTTTGGCCTGCACGAAGATTGGGAAAAATACCCACGCACGATCGACGCGGATTGTCGCAAGCTCGAAAGTGTCGGCTGCGATTATCTGTTTCATCCCGATGAGGCGGAAATCTACCCCAACGGCATGGCCGAGCAGACGCGGGTGGTGGTGCCGACGATGACCGACATCCTCTGTGGCGCCAGTCGGCCCGGCCACTTTGAAGGGGTGACGACCGTGGTCTCCAAGCTGTTCCACATCGTTCAGCCCGATGTGGCGGTGTTCGGCATCAAGGACTTCCAGCAGCTTGCGGTGATCCGCCGGATGGTCGAAGACCTGTGTTTTCCAGTTGAGATCGTCCCCGCCGCGATTGCCCGCGACACCGACGGCCTAGCGCTGAGCTCGCGCAACAGCTATATCACGGCGGACGAGCGACCGCGAGCGACGCAGCTCCGGCAATCCCTGTGTTGGTGCCGCGATCAGATCGAGGGCGGTCGCAGGGATTTCGGCGCCTTGGAAGAAGAGGCGAAAACGCAGATCGCAAATCAGGGTTTCCGCCCCGATTACGTCAGTATCTGCAACGCCCGCACGCTGGATCCGGCTGCGCAAGACGATGGCGAAATCGTTATACTTGGCGCGATGTTTACCAGTGCGGCCCGGCTTATCGACAACGTCACGTTGGCCTTGGTTTAAACCCTTTGGCCCCGGTTTAGGAAGAGGCCTCAAATGTTGAGCACCCTGCTGAAAGCTAAGTTGCACATGGCCAGCGTCACCCAGGCAGAATTGTGGTATGACGGCTCCTGCGCCATCGACAGCAGCCTGATCGACCTCGCCGGTCTGCGCGAGTTTGAGCAAATCGAAATCTACAACGTCAATAATGGCGAGCGCTTCGCCACTTATATCATTCGCGCCGAAGCGGGCTCGGGCACCATCTCGATGAACGGTGCGGCGGCGCGGCGGGTGCAGGTCGGCGACCGGGTTATTATCGCCACCTACGGCCAGTACACCGAAGCCGAAATGGTCAATCACAAGCCCAAGCTGGTGTATCTGAACGCCGACAACACGGTGAATCGGACGACTAACACCATTCCGATCCAAGCGGCATCCTGATTTCCTGCCTGCGGTTTTGCGCCCCCGGGCGCTGCCCTGCCGTTTAGCGGGCAGACGGGGTAGCGGTGTTCGCTTGAGGCCAGATTCAACATGCAAAAAAGGGGAGAGGCATGTCAGATTTTCCCGTCCACGCGGTGCCGGAATCCTGGCGCACGAACGCCCATATCGACAGGCGTAGCTACGACGCGCTGTACCGTCGCTCCATCGAAGCCCCCGACGAATTTTGGGCTGAGCAAGCCAGTGCATTTCTGACTTGGGAGCGGTCCTGGAACCGGGTCAGCGACGGCGACTTCGGCAGCGGTCGGGCCACCTGGTTCAGCGGTGGCAAGCTCAATGTCACCACCAATTGCATCGACCGGCATCTGCCCCGGCGCGCGGAGCAGACGGCGATCATCTGGGAGGGCGACGACCCGGCCGATGCGCGCCACATCAGCTACGCCGAACTGCACGCGGCCGTGTGCAAGCTGGCCAATGTGCTCCGGGCGAGAGGCGTCAGGAAGGGCGATCGGGTGTGCATCTACATGCCGATGATTCCCGAGGCGGCCTATGCAATGCTCGCCTGCGCGCGCATCGGCGCCGTTCACTCCGTGGTGTTCGGCGGCTTCTCGCCCGATGCGCTCAAGGATCGCATCCTCGATTCTGATTGCCGGTTGATCATCACCGCCGACGAAGGCCTGCGCGGCGGCAAACATGTGGCGCTCAAGGCCAACACGGATACCGCGCTGAGCCACTGTCCCAATGCCCATACCTGCCTGGTGGTGCGCCGCACGGGCGGGACGATCCAATGGCAGCAGGGGCGGGATCTGTGGTATCACGAGGCGACTGCCGGCGTGTCCGGCGACTGTGCGGCAGAGCTGATGGACGCGGAGGATCCACTCTTCATCCTCTACACCTCGGGCTCGACTGGCAAACCCAAGGGCGTGCTGCACACCACGGGCGGCTATCTGCTGCAGGTGGCCATGACCCACAAGTATGTCTTTGACTACAAGGATGGCGACATCTTCTGGTGCACCGCCGACGTCGGCTGGGTCACCGGGCACAGTTATATCGTCTACGGCCCGCTGTGCAACGGGGCGACCACGCTGATGTTCGAGGGCGTGCCCACCTATCCCGATGCAGCGCGCTTCTGGCGGGTCATCGACAAGCACCGGGTCAACCAGTTCTACACCGCGCCGACGGCGCTGCGCGCATTGATGGGAGCGGGCGACCAGCATGTGTTGGGCACGTCCCGCGCCTCGCTCAAATTGTTGGGCACGGTGGGCGAGCCCATCAACCCCGAGGCCTGGGAGTGGTACTACCGCGTGGTCGGGGAATCGCGCTGCCCCATCGTCGATACCTGGTGGCAGACCGAGACCGGTGGCCACATGTTGACGCCGCTGCCGGGCGCTATCGATCTGAAGGCCGGCTCCGCGACGCTGCCGTTCTTTGGCGTGCAGCCCGCGCTGTTGAACGCGGAGGGGCGGGAGATCGACGGGCCGGGCGAGGGCAATCTGGTCATCAAGGCCTCCTGGCCGGGGCAGATTCGCTCGGTCTACGGCGATCACCAGCGCATGATCGACACCTATTTCTCGACCTACCCCGGCTACTACTTCACCGGCGATGGCGCGCGCCGCGACGCCGACGGCTACTACTGGATCACCGGCCGCGTCGACGACGTGCTCAATGTGTCCGGGCACCGCTTAGGTACCGCCGAAATCGAGAGTGCGCTGGTGCTGCACCCGCAGGTCGCCGAGGCGGCAGCGGTGGGTTATCCGCACACCGTCAAGGGCCAGGGCATCTACGCCTATGTCACGCTGATGGCGGGCGCACAACCATCGGACGGGCTAAAAAAAGAGCTACTCGACCTGTGCGTGCAGGAAATCGGCGCCATCGCCAAACCCGATCTGATCCAGTGGGCACCCGGGCTGCCGAAAACCCGCTCCGGCAAGATCATGCGCAGGATTCTGCGCAAGGTGGCCGCCAATGAGCTGGAAAATCTCGGCGACACCTCGACCCTGGCCGATCCGTCGGTGGTTGAAGATCTGATCAAAAACCGCCATCACGGCTGATTTCAAAGTGCCTGTACATCGCTCGGCGCCCTGCATCCACCGATAAGCCTCGCGGAGGCCGTCGCGGGCGTGTACCGCGACGAGCCGGGTTGAAAAAGGGCAGGAAGGCCCTTTTTCAACATCCTGCTAAGGTTGCACCTCGGCTTGCAACACCCCGGCGTGCTCCAGTGCGGTGACTTGGGCCGCTGTCATCTCCAGTACGCCTTCGAGAATCTCCCGGTTGTGCTCGCCCAGAAAGGGCGCTTCCAGCGGCAGTTCGTCGGGAAAGCGGGAAAACCGCAGTGGCATGCCCGGAATATCGATTTCGCCAAAACAGCGGTCGGGGACTTTGCGCACGATGCGCCGCTCGACAAAGTGGGGGTGGGCCATGGCCTGGGGCACTGACAGCACCGGGCCAATCGCAATGCGCGCCGCCTCAAACTTCGCGAGGATCACGTCCCGACTGGGCTGGTTGCGCAACCAGTCTTCGATAAAATCGATCACTTCCTGGTGGTTTTTCATGCGCATGTCGTTGGTGTCGAAGCGCGGATCAGTGGCGTATTCCGGTTTCTCCATCAACTCGCAGAAGTCCGCCCAACGCATCGGTGGCACCATGATGGTGTAATACTCGGCGTCGCCCCGGCCTTTGTAGACGCCGAGTGGGTGCAGCATGAAGTGGTGATGCCCTGAGCGTTTGGGCGAGAACGCACCCTTGGTCGCACTGTAGAGTTGCACCGAGATTTCGTGCTGGTGGAAATACGAGTCGATCAGCGAGATATCCAGGTGTTGGCCCTCGCCGGTGCGGGTGCGATACAACAGCGCGGCATTGATGGCGGCGAGCGCGTGCACCCCGGTGGTGGCGTCGCCGATGGCCATCTGTGGGAATAGCGGAAAGCCGTCGGCATAGCCGATCATATCCATGACGCCGGCATAAGCGGCGGCGATGAAGTCAAAGCCGGGCTTGTTCGATAACGGCCCGGTCTGGCCGAATCCCGAGATCGAACACATGACCATCGCCGGGTTGATCGCCTTGACGCGGTCGTAGCCAAAGCCCATGCGATCGATGACGCCGGCGGCGTAGTTTTCAACGAGCACATCGCATTTGCCGATCAGAGCCTCGATGATCTGCTGCCCCTGCGTCGATTTGGGATCCAGGCACAGGCTCTTCTTGCCGCGATTCTGTTGCAGGAAGTAGGAACTGCGACCTTCGCGGATGACCGGAAGCGTCCGGGTCATGTCGCCGATGGGTGCGATTTCAACCTTGATGATTTCGGCGCCCATCTCGGCCATCAGTCGCGTGGTGGTCGGCCCGGCGACCACCTGCGTGAAATCGAGCACCCGGTAACCCGTCAGCACATGCGCATTGTTCATTGCGGCCAGTCCTCATAGTTATTGTCCGCCGATGAAAGCACCATTGGCGACGGCTTTCAAGCGTCGGCGGCGACCGTGCTGCACCCGAAATCCGTCCAGATAGCCTGATAAAGGGGGAAAAGCTGCGCCCCGACGAATCCGCGTTGAAACATGTTCTTTTGGTACCCAATCGGTGCGCTTCCGTTTTCGGAGGCGCCCCAACGCCGCCATTTCGAAGTTAAGCCCGACAGGCTCGTCGGGTCGCAGGTCAACCCCGGCAGATGATCCAGACCAGCCCGATGAGCCACAGCGCGGAACACACGACGGGCGCGCCCAACAAATAATATTTGGAGGGAACCCCCCCGAGACAGCGGAGCCAGGCGGGTGCGGTAGCTTCCGCCGCGCTGGTATCGAGCAGGCGGAAACGCACGTCGCCCGGATGCCTTTGCGCCAGCTCCAGCGCCTTGGCCTGCCACGCCTTCTGAAACAGGCTGGTTCTGCCGATCGACATGACCCAGATGGCGGAGAATACAGCGCCGACGAGAAAAAGCGGCCAGCTGGCTGGGGCGCCGCCGCCACCCACCTGCAATGCCGACACCAGCAGCCCGTTCACCGCCAACAGGACCTGTAGCTTGTTGGTTTTAATGGGATTTTCGGCCGACCATAAATCCACATAAGCCTTGTAGGCGACGTAGTCGGGATCGTCTGGATTCATTGCAGTTGTCTCCTGCCGGGCGGATGTGATGGAGTGTGGTCGCGATCACCCGTGCATTGAGACTCGTCTGCGGTCCCGGTTTGCGTCGAGGTGTCGGGGAATACTATTATCGGCACCGTGGAAGCCTATCGCCCGCGCGGATTTTCGGCAGCAACGCGCGGTCAGGCGCGAACCAGATGCTCATAATAACCAACGAGGCATTGGCCATGGCTGAACTCCGCGAATCCAACATCTATCTCGAAATGGATCGACCGGATCGCAATCTCAATATCCAGCGTGCGTTGACCCAATTGCAGGCCGGTGAAAGCAAAGTATTTACGCGCGCGGAATTTCGCAATGCTTGCGACGAGCAGGACAGAATCATCTACATGTCTTTTGCCCGCGTGATTGCCGATCGCTTCGGTTGTGAACTCCAGGTTCTGGAAGACGACCTGAAGTTCACCAAAATCGCCTGATACCACGGCGCGGTGGTGGCATTTCGCGCTGCATCCGCCGAATCAACCCGCGCCAGGGAGCGGCCTGTGCGGGCTCGGTGGCGCCGGTGTCCTCCTTGCGCACGCGGGCGAGCCACAGGGTTTTGCCGTTGAAACTGTAGACAGGCTTTAGATCGGTGCGCTCGCTTGCGGGTACGATTTGCCGGTTGGCATTGTCGAGGATCAGCGGCATGTCGTCCGCCGAGGCGTAATAGGCCAACACCATCCGGGTTTCACCGCCGTTCGCGCTTGCCACCCCGGTGATGCGCAGTTTGTCGAGAGGCATGCCCATCATATTCAGCGTGAAGTACTTGGCGATGGCGAAATCCTCACCGTCACCCGCCTGCCTGATCAAAAACTCAACCGGTGTTGCCCAATAATCGTCGCGCTGCCATTCCTGCTGATCGCTAACCGTGCGCGCCGCGTTGAAAAAATCGTTGACCAATTGCAACTGCTCGGGCTCCCCGAGCGCCCGGTTCTTGTCGATCAGGCGCAGCCACGAACGGATCCGGTCGGCGGTAGCGGCGCCGTGTTTTTGCTCGGTCTTTTCGATGAGCTCGGCGTAGTCTTTTATTGCGCTCGAGAACTGCTCAGGGGGTTCGTCGGCGGAGCGATTGGCACAGCCACCGAGCAGCGCCGTGGCGAACACGAACGCGAGCCACTGGCGGTGGCGCCCGCGACCACGGAGATTGTCGGTAGGAGAGTCGGTTCGGTCGGCCATGGATCAAACCCTGTTGTAGTTGCGGCAAAAAAGCGCATCGGCACCGTCGGAGCGGAATTGTACGGGTTGAAGCGCGACGGACAACCCCCGGATAGATTTACCGGGGGCCAGCGGAAGACCAGCGGAAGGATAGTCGCCGTTCGACACGCAGCCCGGGAGTGATCGATGGTGGCATGCTCGCGGCGCGTCCCTATAATGGCCGCCCGCGGCTGTTAGCCCCGATTCCCAGTAAACCGCCGGATAACCCCACGATGATCGTCCGCACGCGCATTGCGCCCTCGCCCACGGGCGACCCCCACGTTGGCACCGCCTACATCGCCCTGTTCAACCTGTGTTTTGCGCGCCGGCACGGAGGGCAATTCGTCCTGCGCATCGAGGACACCGACCAGGCGCGCAGTACGGCCGAATCCGAGGCCATGATCCTGCAATCCCTGCGCTGGCTGGGCCTGGACTGGGACGAGGGCCCCGACGTCGGAGGGCCGCATGCGCCCTACCGGCAGAGCGAGCGGCTGGCCATTTACCAGCAGCACGCTGAGCAACTGCTGGCTGCGGGCCACGCGTTTTACTGTTTCGCTACCGCGAGCGAGCTGGACGACATGCGCCGCGACCAGGTGGCGCGCGGCGAGACGCCGAAATACGACGGGCGCGGGCTGCTGTTGGACGCGGGCGAAATCGCGCGCCGCCGCGCCGCCGGCGAGCCCCATGTGGTGCGCATGAAGGTGCCGGCAGCCGGCACCTGTACGTTCGACGATATGTTGCGCGGGCGCATTGAAATCCCCTGGAGTCAGGTGGACATGCAGGTGCTGCTGAAGGCGGACGGCATGCCGACCTACCACCTCGCCAATGTGGTCGATGACCACCTGATGGCGATCACCCATGTGATTCGCGGCGAGGAGTGGATCAACTCCGCGCCCAAGCATCAGTTGTTGTATCAGTATTTCGGCTGGCAGATGCCGGTGCTCTGCCACCTGCCGCTGTTGCGCAATCCCGATAAAAGCAAGCTCAGCAAACGCAAGAATCCGACCAGCATCAATTACTACCGGGCCATGGGCTACCTGCCCGAGGCGCTCGTCAACTATCTCGGGCGCATGGGCTGGGCGATGCCCGACGAGGCCGAGAAATTCAGTCTCGACCGGATGATCGAGAACTTCGACCTGCACCAGGTGCATCTGGGCGGGCCGGTATTCGACACCGAAAAACTCGACTGGCTGAACGGCCGCTGGCTGCGCGAGGATCTGAGTGAAGACGAGTTCGCCGCGCGCATGGCGGCCTGGGCACTGAACCCGGACAACCTGCGCCGCTTCATTCCGCTGATCAAGGAGCGCGTCGAAAAGTTTACCGATGTGATTCCGCTGACCGCGTTTTTATTGTCGGGGTTGCCGCCGCTGACCGAAGCCGATTTTGCCCATGGCAAGCTCGACCGCGAGCTGGTGTTGCGCATCCTGCAATATTCGGCGTGGCGGCTGGATGATTTGCGCGTCTGGGAGCGCGACCGGCTCTACCGCGCGCTCAGCGAGCTGGCGACGGGTCTGGACTTGAAGCTGAAGGACTTTCTGGCACCCCTGTTCATCGCCATCGCCGGGCGCGAGTCGGCGCCGCCGCTGTTCGATTCCATGGTGCTGCTGGGGCCGGACATGGTGCGCGCTCGCGTCCGCCACGCCTTGAAGGTTCTTGCCGGGCCGTCAAAAAAGCAGCTCAAACAGTGGGAGAAGGATTATCTGGCCACGGGCGCCGACCGCGGCCCAGGCGATGCTGCGGCCGGCGATTGAGGTTGCCGGCGCGGATCAGGGCTTGACGGCGACCATGCGCAGTCTCTTGTAATCGGCGACCCAGCAGCCATCGACAAACAGGCTGGCGCGCGTTTGTGCTTCTACGCGGCTGATGACCGCCTCGCGCCGGTCGGCGGGAATCCGGCTGAGCACGCCCTCATCGAACATCTCGAGCCAGTTGCGCAAGCCATTGGCGCCGTCGGCCAGTCGCGTCGGGCGGTCGATCAGCGCAGCATAGGTGACCTCGAGCCCTTGGCGCTCGGCCAGGCCCGCATACTCGGCAACACTCGGAAAATGGCGGCCGCGATCGATGCGCAGGTGCGCGATCGCATCGATGGCGGCGGTCAGCGCATTGGTGATGGTCGCGATATTGCCCTTGCCGCCCAGTTCGACGACCAGGCGACCACCCGGCTTGAGCGCGCGCGCCATGCAGTGCATGGCCTGCTCGGCGTTGGCGACCCAGTGCAGTGCAGCGTTCGAGAAAATGGCATCGAAAGGCTCCGCAAAGCGGAAATCGGCGGCGTCGGCGACGACGAACTCAATGCTCGGGTAGGTGGCGAGCGCCGCCGCGACCATGTCTGGCGAATTGTCCAGGCCGATGACCTGGGCACCGGCCTCGGCGATGCGCTGGGTCAGGTGCCCGGTGCCACAGCCGATATCGAGAATGCGTTCGCCGGCTCGCGGATTCAATAGCGCCACCACCTCTTCGCCGTATTTAAAAACGAAGGCGTGGTTGCGGTCGTAAAGCTCGGAGTTCCACTTCATCGGCGTCGATTCTCGGTGATTCACGGCTCGGCCCGCCCGGTATCCAGCGCCTCGGGTTTGTGGTTCGATTGTCGGGGCCGGGTTGGGCAAGCATCGCCCGCAGTGTAGCCATCTTTGTCCAGGGTTTCAGGAGTGGGGCGGTTTTGCGCGCTGCTCCGACGCGATCTACCCGACCACGCGATCAACCCGACCATAAGGAGACCGACCATGCGTTTAGGCGCCATTTTTCCAATCACCGAAATTGGTACCGACCCCGCGGCCATTCGCGACTATGCCCAGGCGATCGAGGCGCTCGGCTTCGACCACCTCGTGGTGTTCGACCACGTGCTGGGCGCGGATCCGACCAAGCACAAACTCTGGGGCCCCTACACCCACGAATTCCAGTTTCACGAACCCTTTGTGCTGCTGGGTTACCTCGCTGCCATGACGCGCAAAATCGAACTCGCGACCGGGATCGTGATTCTGCCGCAACGCCAGACCGCGCTGGTCGCCAAACAGGCCGCCGAGGTCGATATCCTGTCGGGCGGCCGTTTGCGGCTCGGCGTCGGCATCGGCTGGAACCAGGTCGAATATGAAGCTCTCGGCCAGGATTTCTCGACCCGGGGCCAGCGCATGGACGAGCAGATTGGCCTGTTGCGCGAGCTGTGGACGCAGGATCTGATCACCTTCGCCGGCCGCTGGGACAAGATTACCGACGCCGGTATCAATCCCTTGCCGATCCGGCGGCCCATTCCGCTGTGGCTGGGCGGCTGGGCCGACGCCATGATCAAGCGCATCGCTCGCGTCGGCGACGGCTGGTTTGCCTTTTTCAAGCCGGATGAACCGGGCAAGCACCTGATGGCCAAGCTGCACCGCTACGCCCAGGAAGCGGGGCGCGATCCCGCGCAGATCGGCATCGAGGCCTGGATCACGCTGAACAACGCCAATGTGATGGCTGGCTGGAAACAGCGCCCGGAAGACATCCCGCTGCGCACCCCGGAGCAGTGGCGGGATGAGATGCTGGCCTGGAAGGCGCTGGGCGCGACCCATCTGGGGTGCTGGACGATGTACGGCCAACTGTCGCTGGCGCAGCATATCGACGCCGCGCGCCGCTTCAAGGAAGTGGCCGACAGCTTGTAGCGCTGCGGCGCCTAGACTTGGTGCTATCCTCGCCAGCCGACGCGGAACTGAAATAAACAGCGGAGGAGCTGAGCCATGGCGCAAGACGAACGGGCGGGTGTGGATGACGAACTGGCGGCCAATCTGGCGCGCTTCGTCGCCCGCCATTGCGGCGCGGCCGCGGTGCTGACCGAGGTGCGGCCGATGCTCGGCGGGCACGCCGGGCTGACTTTCGGCTTCGGCGTCATCGAGGCCGGCGAGCGCAGCGACTAC
>CBDDRG010000275.1:0-14243 GCA_965232975.1 uncultured bacterium | reverse complement strand
GCCACGCTGGTGGGCCTGTGCTGGATCCTGATGTTTTCGACCATCATCGTCACCGCCCAGTTGATCACCCCCGGCTGGGTGCTGGCGCGCGCGCTGTCCGTCGTGATGCTGGTGTACGGCGGCGCGACGGCCACCGGCGCCGCCGTCTGGGGCCATCTGTCGGACCTGTTCGATGTGCGCACCAGCCTGCTGATTGCCGCGCCCGGCGTGCTGATATCGCTGCTGCTGAGCCGGCGCTACCCGATTCCCCAGGAGCGCGCGCGGGCGCCCGCCGCGATGCTGCCCTCGCCGGAGCCGGATTATTTCACGCGTATCCGCCCCGCCGCGGGGCCGGTCATGGTGATGGTCGAGTACCACATCGATGCCGTTCGCCGCGCCGAATTTCTGGCGTTGATGGCGCAGGCGCACCTGCTGCGCAAGCGCACCGGCGCATTTTACTGGGAGCTGTTCGTCGAGCCGGCGCGCCCCGACTGTTACCTGGAGACCTTCCTCGTGGAGTCCTGGCTCGACTATCTGCGCCAGCGCGAGCGCACCGGCGACAGCGAGCGCGCCATCGACGACCAGCTCGCCGCCAGCGCGCGGCAAGCGCCGGTGGTCCGGCACTATGTGGCGCGCCGGCAGTAGCCCCCAGAGCCCACCGAAGGCTCCCCGCCGATTGCCCAAACCCGGCGCCGCGACTATTCTGGTCTCGCCAAGTCGGCCTGGCCGGCGGATGTCCCCGCCGCCACTCTCGGTCACCGCCGCAGCCCGCCCCCGGCGGCGCGCGGGAACCGGGCACTCGGCCCATCACCCATTGCCGTCAACACGCCGGGAAGATCTCATGGCAGGATGCTTGCGCACAGCACTTCGACCGGCGCTCGCGCGCCTGCTGTGCGGAGTCGTGCTGGGGATATGCGGGTGCGCCGCCTGGGCCGCCGCCCCCGACGCCATCCACATCCTGCGCGCCAGCGACGCTCCCTACTACCGGGAGGCCGAGGCCGCCCTGCGCGCCGCCTTGGCGCCGGTCGCGCCCCGCGTCCACCTGACCACCCACGAACTGGTGGAACTGCCCGACCTGCCCGGGCTGCCCGAGCTGCCCGGGCTGCCGGGATTGCCGGCGCTGGCGCCCAGCGAGAACGTCTGGATCGTCGCCATCGGCACCCAGGCCGCCAGCCTCGCCAATCGCGAATACCCCGACCGGGATCTGGTGGCGGTACTGGTGACGCGCAGCGCCTGGGAAGAGGAGGTGGCTCAGCGCAATGGCCGCGGACGCCGCGCCGCCGTGCTCATCGACCAGCCGGTCGCCCGCGCCCTGGTGCTGGCGCGCGTGCTGCGCCCCGCCAGCCGCCGCGCCGGCACCGCCCTGGGCCCGGCGTCGCGCGCCCTGAGCACCGAGTTCCAGGCAGCGGCGGTGGCGGTGGGCTTCACCATCGATGTGGTCGAACTGGCCACCGGCGACAATCCGCTGGCCGCGCTGACGCCGCTGATGGGTAGAATCGACGTCTTCGTCGCCGTTCCCGACGAGGCGCTGTTCAACCGCGCGCTGGCCAAATGGATTTTGAATCTATGCTTCCGTGAGAACATTCCGGTGATCGGCTTCTCGTCCGCCTATGCCGAGGCGGGTGCCCTCGCCGCGGTGTTTTCAACGCCCACCGACATCGGCCGCCAGAGCGGCGAGCTGCTGGCGACCCTGGTTGGTCAGGAAGAGGCGCGCGACGCGCAGGCCGCGGGCATAGCCGATCAGCGCTGGCGAACCTATGACCCCGAATACTATGCCCTGCGCACCAACCCCGAGGTGGCACGCGCCCTGGGGATTGCCCTGCCCCCCGCGGAAACCCTGTACCGGACGTACGCCGCGGCGCTCAAAGCGGCACTATGAAGCTGCCCTGGTTTCAGTTCCTGACCCGCACGCTCCATGGGCGGCTGATCCTCATCACCTCCACGCCGTTGATCGTGCTGACGCTACTGCTGACCGCCAACAGCGTCCGCGACCGCCAGCGCGAGAACCTCGCCATGCTCCACGACGCCGGCAACAGCGCGGCGTCCTACCTGGCGACCATCGCCGACTTCGCGCTCTACTCGGGCAACCGCCTGTTGCTGTCGTCGCTGGCGGCCTCGACCACCAAAATCGCCAATGTCACCGGCGTCGCCTTCCTCGACAACCAGCGCCGAGTGGTCGTCGCCACCCCCGACTTCCCCGCGCCGCCGGCGCTGTTGGCGGCGCCGCTGCGCGCGCGCCCCGTCGAGGATGGCCACCACCTGTACTTCGAGCAGCGCGTGATCTTGTCCGGCGTCGAAGTCAACGACTATCCCGAGGCCGTCGATCCCGAACCCGACAACCTGGCCCAGCCCACCGACAACCTCGGCTGGGTCATGGTCGCGATCGACCTGACCGCGAGCATTCGCGAACGCCAGGCCATTCTGCGCAACAGTGTCGCCATCGCCGGCGCGGTGATGCTGGCCGCCTTCCTGCTCACCTACATCCGCATCCGCCGCATCATAGTCGCGCCCATCACCCAGCTCACCCGCACCGTCGGGCGGATGGAGCGCGGCGATCTGCTGGTGCGCGCGACGCCGGGCATCAACCAGGAGCTGTCGGCACTGGCGACCAGCATCAACCACCTGGCCGAGTCCGTCACCCGCAGCCAGCAGAATCTGGAAGATCGCGTGCGCCTGGCGACCGACCGCCTCCAGCACACGCTTAAAAACCTGCAAACCAAAAACCAGGAACTGGTCCTCGCATCGCGCACCGCCGAGGCCGCCAACCAGGCCAAGGGTGAATTCCTCGCGCGCATGAGCCACGAGCTGCGCACCCCGCTGACCGCCATCAAGGGCTTCGTGCGCCTGCTGGAGACCTCCGATCTCGAGCCCGCCGAAAAAAGTTACTGCCTGATCATTGACCAGGCAACCGTGCACCTGCTGTCGCTGATCGACGACATTCTCGAATTCACCCGCCTGCAAAGCCGGGTGGTGGCCCTCGAAACCGCGCCCTTCGATCTCGCCGAGTGTCTGGAACATCCCATCCGCCTGCTGGCGCCGCTGGCGCACGCCAAGGGCCTGGAGCTGATTCTCGACATCGACCCCGAAATCCCCCTGGCGCTGGTCGGCGACAGCTCGCGACTGCGCCAGATCATCGCCAACCTGGTAGGCAACGCGATCAAGTTCACCAGCCGCGGCTACGTGCGGGTGGCGGTGTTGCGACTATCCGCCGACGCCGGCTCGACGACGCTGAAAATCCTCGTCGAAGACACCGGCATCGGCATGTCGGCGACGCAGCAACGCCAGGTGTTCACCGCCTTTGTGCAGGCCGACACCTCGATTTCGCGCCGCTTTGGCGGCACCGGACTCGGCCTCGCGATTGTCAAATCCCTGGTCGAATTGATGCAGGGCACCATCGCCGCCAGCGGCGCCCCCGGTGCCGGCACCACGCTGACGACCACGTTGCGGCTGGCGCGCCAGACCGGTGTCGAGGAGGTCGCCGCCACCGGCGCGCTGGCGCTCTACGACCTGGACGCGCTCTCCCGCCAAGCGTTGGCCCATGCGCTGGGGCGCTGCTGTCAGCGCCTGACCGCGTACCACAGCCTCGACGACCTGATCTACAAAGGGGTGCCGGCCGATGTCAAGGCCATCGTCGTCAGCGCCGGCGTCAAGGCGTCGAGTGCCCAGCGCCTGACCACGCTGCGCCAGATCCGCGCCCACTCCCAGGCGCCCCTGGTGGTGCTCGCCCCACTGCAAAGCCTGCAAGCCAATATCGCCGCCGAACTGGGCGCCGACTTGCAGCCGATCGTGTTTCTCGCCAAACCGGCCGGATTGCACGAGCTGGCGGCGTCGCTGCGCGCCATCGCCGGCGGTGCGTCCTCGCCGCTCGCCGCCCAGGCCCTCGCCGGCGTCGCGATCCTGGTCGCCGAGGACAACCCATTCAGCAGCCTGCTGCTGAAAACCCTGCTGGAGCGCGCCGGCTGCCGCTGCCAGTTCGCCACCAGCGGCCGCGAGGCCGTCGAACTGTCGTTGGCGCAGCGTTTCGAGCTGCTGGTGATCGACCTCCACATGCCCGAAATCAGCGGCATCGAGGCCATCCGGCTCATCAAGACCGCCGCCAATCCCAATGCCGCGACGCCGGTCATCGTATTGACAGCGGACATCCTCCGGCAGGAGCGGGAGGCCGCCTTCGCGGCGGGCGCCAACCGTATTCTGTTCAAGCCTCTCGATGAAAAACTGCTGCTCGATACCTTGCTGGCACTGACCGGCCGGCAGCGGGCGGCGGGCGGCGACGAACCCGGTAGCAGCGAACCCCTGGTGCCGAAAGAGCTCTATTTCAACGAGATCGACAGCCTGCTCGCGGCCGCCCAGCGCGCCCGCGAAGCGGGCGACAACGCAGCGCTTCGCGACCACGTCCACCAACTGTTGGGCGTGGCCGGTGTGTTCCGGCTGGGGGCGATCGAGAAGCTGGTGCACAACCTGCACGCGCTGGTCAAGGCGGGCGATCAGGGCGGCATCGACGCTGCCATCGAGGCCATTCGCGCGCAGGCGCGGGCGCTGCGGGCAGAGCACGACGGCTAGCGAAGCGCCACTTTGACCGGAGTTTCCCGCGACTCAAGGACGCGCCCCGAGTCCGGGATCGACTTATGCGGAGCTTGGCTGCCCCAGCAGCCGCACGCGGATGACGCCCTCGACCTGGGCAATTGCGGCCAGGGTCGCCGGCGACGGCAGATCCTGCACATCGACGATGTTGTAGGCGAGCTGGTCGCGGCTCTTGTTGACCAAATCGAGCACGTTGTTGTTGCTCTCGGCGAGCACCGCCAGCACCTTGCCGAGCACCTTGGGCACGTTGGCGTTGCTGAAGGTGAGGCGGTGCCCGCCGTTGCGCGCCATCGCCGTCGGCGGGAAATTGACCGAATTGGCGATGGTGCCCTCTTCCAAAAATGCAATCAGCTGATCCGCCGCCATCACCGCGCAGTTCTCCTCGGCCTCGGCGGTGCTGGCGCCGATGTGCGGCATCAGCAGCACGTCCTTGCGCCCGAGCAGCTCGGGCAGCGGAAAATCGGCGACATAGCCACCCAGCTTGCCGGCATCCAGCGCGGCCAGTAGCGCCGCGGTATCCACCACCTGCTCGCGGGCGAAGTTGATCAACCGGGCGTGGGGCCGGCAGTGGCGCAGGGTATCGGCGTTGATCAGGTGGCGGGTGTCGGCGACGGCGGGCACATGCAGGCTGATGTAGTCGGCGCGGGCGAGCAGGCTTTGCAGGTTTTCCATCTTGCCGACCCGGCGCGACAACCGCCAGGCCGCCTCGACCGAGATCGCCGGGTCGTAGCCGATCACCGTCATGCCGAGCTCCACCGCCATGTTGGCGACCAAGGCGCCGATGGCGCCCAGACCGACAACGCCCAGCGTCTTGCCGTGGAGCTCATTGCCGGCAAAGCGGCTCTTCTCCTTTTCGAGCAGATTCGACATCGCGGTCGCATCGGTGATGGCGGTCAGGCTCTGCACATAGTTCATGCCGCCGGCGATATCGCGGGCGGCGAGCAGCAGTGCCGCGGCGACCAGCTCCTTCACCGCATTGGCGTTGGCGCCGGGGGTGTTGAACACCACCACGCCCTGCGCGCTGTACTCCGGCACCGGGATGTTGTTGACGCCGGCACCGGCGCGGGCGACCGCGAGCACGCTGGTCGGAATCACCTCGCCGTGAAGTTTGTGACTGCGCAGCAGGATCGCATCGGGCTGCGTGAACTCGCTGGCGATCTCATAGCGGTCGCGCGGAAAGCGCTCGAGGCCCTTGCTGGCAATCTGGTTGTAGGTGCGAATCTTGAACATGGCGAACTCCGGTAGAACTACTGCGGAAGGAGATTCAAGCTTTGACGCTGGCATAGGCCCAGTCGAGCCAGGGCATCAGCGCTTCCAGATCGGCCTGCTCGACGGTCGCGCCGCACCAGATGCGCAGGCCCGCGGGGGCATCGCGATAAGCGCCGATGTCGTAGGCGACGCCCTCGCCTTCCAGTAGCTTGGCCATCGCTTTGACCTGGGCTTCGGTCAGATCGAGCACCAGGCAGACGCTGGTATTGGAGCGGGTGCGTGGATCGCGGGCGAGAAAGTTGATCCAGGGCCGCGCCGCGACAAAGTCGTCGAGCACGGCGAGATTGGCCTGCGAGCGGGCGATGGTGGCGGCCTCGCCACCGAGGCTTTTGACCCAGGCGAGCGCATCCAGATAGTCGGCCACGCACAACATCGAGGGTGTGTTGATGGTGGCGCCGGTGAAGATGTCCTCCATCAATTTGCCCTTCTTGGTCATGCGAAAGATCTTCGGCAGCGGCCAGGGGGGGGTATAGCTTTCGAGCCGCGCCACCGCGCGCGGGCTCAGGATCAGCATACCGTGGGCGCCCTCGCCACCGAGCACCTTCTGCCAACTGAAGGTGGCCACGTCCAGCTTGTCCCAGGGCAGCGCCATCGCGAACACGGCCGAGGTGGCGTCGCACAGGGTCAGGCCCTCGCGATCCGCGTGGATCCAGTCCCCATCGGGCACCTTGACGCCCGAGGTGGTGCCGTTCCAGGTGAACACGATGTCGTGGGTCGGGTCGGCCTGGGTCAGGTCGGGCAGCTCGCCGTAGGGCGCCACCACCGCGCGCAGGTCGGGCAGCTTCAGTTGTTTGGCCAGATCCTCAATCCAGCCCTCGCCGAAGGATTCCCAGGCAAAGGCATCGACCGGGCGCGACCCCAGCATTGACCACATCGCCATTTCCATGGCGCCGGTGTCGGACGCCGGCACCACGCCGACGCGATAGCCCGCGGGCAGTTTGAGAACCTCGGCGGTCTCCCGGCACACGCGCTCGAGCGCGGCCTTGCCGAGGGCGGAGCGGTGCGAGCGGCCGAGCGTGTCGGTCGAAAGCGCCGCCAGTCGATAGCCGGGGCGCTTGGCGCAGGGGCCGGACGAAAAATTGGGGCTGGCCGGCTTGCACGTCGGCTTGGTCATGGCGTTGGCCTGAAGTGGGTGTGAATGCGGCGGGGGTGAAGTGGTAGGCGCGCAACGACTTCGGTGCGCAGGCGCGATTTTAATCCCGAATCCGGTGCGCGCAAAGGGTGAGCCTGCCGCGCTCGGGAGCGATCGGCGGACAGTCAGGCAGGCTGGCGGCTGGCGCCGTTGGCTTCAGGGCACCTTTTGCTTTAACAGATCGCGAATCTCGATCAGCAGTTCCTGGTCCCGGGTCGGCTTGGGCGGGCTGGGCGGCGGGGCGGCTTTCGCCTTCAGTATCAGACCCAGAAATTTGACGATGAACAGGTAGAGCGCCAGCGCCACGATCAGAAAATTGAGGACCTCGCCAAGGAACATCCCATAGGGGATCTCCTTGCCGTCGATGACCAGCTTCCAGGCCCGGTATCCCTGCTCGCCGGGGATGGCCAGGCTGATCAGCGGCATGATGATCTGCTTCACCAACGCATCGATGATCTTGCCGAACGCGGCGCCGATAATGACGCCGACGGCGAGGTCGATGACGTTGCCCTTGAACGCGAAATTCTTGAATTCCTCGACCAGGGCCAGCGCCCGTGTGCGCACGGCGAGGGGGTTGGGTGGTTGCGTCGGCTCCATGATGGTCGGCTCCTGGTAGCGGGGGCGGATTGGCGATGGATGATGCCCGAGCCTGGGAGGTGCGACAACCGCCGATGCGGGCGCGGGCGGACTGGCGCACCGGCGCTACCACAGCCGCAACGGCGGCTCGGCAAGCGCGCTCAATTGCTCGCGCAGCGCAAGGATGTGCTCGCCCCAGTAGCGCTCGGTGTTGAACCAGGGAAACGCGCGCACAAAGGCGGGGTCGTCGGCGCGGCGGGCGAGCCAGGCGGCGTAGTGGATGATGCGCAATGAGCGCAGCGGCTCGATGAGTTTCAGTTCGCGCGGGCTGAAATCGTGAAATTCACGGTAGCCCTCGATGAGATCCGCGAGTTGCAGCTCGCGCTGGGCGCGGTCGCCGGACAGCAGCATCCACAGATCCTGAATGGCAGGCGCCATGCAACTGTCGTCGAAGTCGACGAAATTGGGCGCCTCGTCGCGCCACAGCACGTTGCCGACATGACAGTCGCCGTGGGTGCGAATCAGCGTCAGCGGCGCGCACTCGGCGAGGGTGGCATCAATGCCCGCGAGCAGGTCGCGGGCGACTGAAACGTAAGCCGGCTTCAGTGACGGCGGGATAAAGCTCGCGCTGAGCAGCGCCACGCTGGCGTGGCCATGGCTGTGGCTGTTCAGCGTCGGGCGGTGCGCGAAGGCTTTGATCGCCCCCACGCGGTGGATCCGCGCCAGGACCCGGCCCAGCGTCAATAACGTGTCGTCGTGATCCAACTCGGGCGCGTGGCCGCCGCGGCGCGGGAACAACGCAAAGCGAAAACCGCCGAAATGGCGCAGCGTGTCATCGTTTGCATCGGCCAGCGGCGCCACCACCGGCAGTTCGAGGTCGGCCAGCTCGCGGCAGAACGCGTGCTCCTCGGCGATCTGGGCGTCGCTCCAGCGCGCCGGCCGATAGAATTTGGCGATCAGCGGCTCGCCCTCCTCGACGCCGACCTGATACACGCGGTTTTCGTAGCTGTTGAGCGGAAGCAGGCGACCGTCGCAGACAAACCCGCAGCGCTCCACCGCGGTCAGCAAAAACTCCGGGGTCAGCGTGGCGAACGGGTGAGCGTTTACTGCATTCATGCCGGGCGCAGGCGGTGGCGGGAGGCCCTGCAGGTTAGCAGCTTTAGCCGCCCGCGACTGACTGCGCTGCCCGCCGGGCGCGAAAGAACGCGCTGACCAGCTCGCCGCAGGGTTCGCCGAGCACACCGCCCTGCCAACTGACGCGGTGGTTGAAGTGGGTGTAACTGAGTAGCTGCAACTGGCTGGCGACGGCGCCGGCCTTGGGTTCGAGCGCGCCGAACACCAGCCGTGCGATGCGTGCGTGCAGCAAGGCGCCGACGCACATGGTGCAAGGCTCCAGCGTCACATAGAGGGTGGTGCCTGGCAGCCGGTAGTTGGCGGCGGCCAGCGCGGCCGCGCGCAGCGCGACGATCTCGGCGTGGGCGCTGGGGTCGCGGCTGCCGATCGGGCAGTTCCAGCCCTCGCCGATGACCTGCTCGTCCCGCACGACGATCGCGCCAATCGGCACTTCGCCAGCCGCCGCCGCGCGCTCGGCCAGCAAAAGTGCGCGCTCCATCCACATGCGATCTCGGCGTTCCTGATTCACGGCGGCACTCGGGTCGAGACGACGGGGAACTGCGGCCCAACCGGGCGGTGCAGCGAGGCCGGCGGCGGGATTGCGGGACTTGCGCTCTGCTAGACTTGCCGCCCCTGCCGCGGCTGCGAGCGCATTATGGACTTCGGTCTGAACCCCGTTCAACAAGCGCTGCTGGACGGCGCCCGCCGCTTTGCCGCCGCCGAACTGAAGCCCGGCTACCGCGCCCGCGAACGCGCCGGCGCCATCGACCGCAAGTTGATCCGCGCCATGGGCGAACTCGGCTTCATCGCGCCCGAGATGCCGGTCGAGCTGGGCGGCAGCGGCATCGATGTGCTGACTTCCGGTCTCGTTACCGAAGCCCTCGCCGAGGGCGACTTCAATATCGTCTATTGCCAGATTCTGGCGTCGCTGATCGGCAACTGCATCCTCCACTACGCCGATCCGGCGGTCAGCGCCGAGCTGATCCCGCGCATGTGTAGTGGCGAGGTGGTCGCCTGCATCGCGCTGACCGAGCCGCGCGGCGGTTCCGACGCCGCCAATCTGGTCGTCAAGGCCGAGCGCGTCGGGGACCACTATGTGCTGTCCGGTGAAAAATCCTCGATCTCGATGGCCGATCAGGCCGACTACAGTCTGGTGTTCGCGCGCACCGGATCGGCCGCCGACAAAGCCCACGGCGTGTCGGCGTTCATCGTCGATCTGCGTGCGCCCGGCGTCAGTCGCAGCCGCTTCGACGACGTCGGCGAAAAGGCCATCGGCCGCGGCAGCATTTTTCTCGACGGCGTGCGCGTGCACGAACGCTACCGCGTCGGCGCCGAGGGCAAGGGCTTCGTACAGGTCATGCAGGGCTTCGATTTCAGCCGCGCCCTGATCGGCCTGCAATGCCTCGCCATCGCCCGCATCTGTCTCGACGATTCCTGGCAGCACATCCAGCAGCGCCGGGCTTTCGGCCAGCCGCTGGCGGTCAACCAGGGCATCACCTTTCCGCTCGCCGAGGCCGAAACCTTGCTGGAGGGCGCGCGCCTGGTGTGCCTGAAGGCGCTGTGGCTCAAGTCCGCCAACCTGCCCCACACCCGCGAGGCCGCGATGGCCAAATGGTGGGCGCCCAAGCTCGCGTTCGACATCGCCCATCAGTGCCTGCTGCTGCACGGCCACGGCGGCTACAGCACCGACCTGCCGTTCGAGCAGCGCCTGCGCGACGTGCTCGGCTTGCAGATCGGCGACGGCACCGCGCATATCATGAAGATGATCATCGCCCGCAGTTATCTGGAGCGGCGTTAGACTTCGGCCTCCACACTTCCCAATAACGATCCAGGGGTATCCAGATGACCAATCCAGTCGCCACCATCCGCGTCGACCGCGGCGTCGGCATTTTTACCATCAATCGCCCGGACAAGTTCAACTGCCTGTCGCTGGCCGTGCACCGGGTGCTGCTGGAGGCCATCGACCGCTTCGAGGCCGATCCCGCGGTGCGCTGCGTGCTGGTGCGCGGCGAGGGCAAGAACTTCTGCACCGGCGCCGATCTGGACGAGGTCACCGGCCTGCGCCAGGCGCTGCCCAAATTGCAGGAATTTCTCGACCTCGGCCACCTGACGCTGCGCCGTCTCGAAACCAGCCCGCTGCCGGTGGTGGTCGAGGTGCAGGGTCTGGCGCTCGCCGGTGGGCTGGAGCTGATGCTGGCGGCCGATGTCGCCTTCGCCGGCGCCGGCGCGCGCCTGGGCGATCAGCACGCCCACTTCGGGCTGGTGCCGGGCTGGGGCGCGAGCCAGCGCCTGCCGCGGCTGATCGGCCGCCGCCGCGCGCTCGACCTGATGTTCAGCGCGCGCTGGCTGAGCGCCGCCGATGCGCTCGCCATCGGCCTCGTCAACTATATGGTACCGGACGCCGAGCTTGCGGCAGCGGCGTTTGACTACTGCACCAAGCTCGCCGCCAAGAGCCGCAACGGGCTGGCGCTGATGAAGCGGCTCACCGACGAGGGCCTCGACCGCACGCTGGCCGGCGGCCTCGATCTGGAGCGCGAGCTGGCGGCGCCGGCGTTGCAGAGCGACGACGTCAGCGAGGGGCTGGCGGCGTTCGGCGCGCGGCGACCCGCCGTGTTTCCCTGACCCGATCGGCGGGCGCGCATTGCGCCCATGCGGTCAGGTCATCACCCAATCCCACCCAACCGAGGAGCCCGCCGTGGTCTACCAGGACATTCTGTACGAAGTGAAAGACGCGACCGCCTACATCACCATCAACCGCCCGGAAAAAATGAACGCCTTTCGCGGCATCACCGCGGAAGAGCTGATCCACGCCTTCCAGAAGGCCGGCTGGAACAAGGACATCGGCTGCATCGTGTTCGGCGGTGCCGGCCCGCGCGCGTTCTGCACCGGTGGCGACCAGTCCGTCCACGACGGCCAGTACGACGGCCGCGGCACCATCGGCATGCCGGTGGAGGAGCTGCACGCGGTGATCCGCGACGTGCCCAAGCCGGTCATCGCCCGCATTCAGGGCTACGCCATCGGCGGCGGCAACGTGCTCGCGCTGCTGTGCGATCTGACCATTGCGGCCGAGAGCGCTCAGTTCGGCCAGGTCGGCCCCAAGATGGGCTCGGTCGATCCCGGTTTCGGCACCGCGCTGCTGGCACAGATCGTCGGCGACAAGAAGGCGCGCGAAATCTGGTACCTGTGCCGCCGCTACAGCGCGCAGGAGGCGCTCGCGATGGGCATGATCAACCGCGTGGTGCCGGACAACCAGCTCGACGCCGAGGTCGCGCTGTGGGCCAGCGAAATCTGCGAACGCAGCCCCACCGCCATCGCCATCGCCAAGCGCTCGTTCGTGGCCGCCACCGAACACATCCGCGGCATCGGCAGCCTCGGCCTGCAGGCGCTGAAGCTGTACTACGACACAGAAGAATCCCGCGAGGGCGTGCGCGCGCTGCAGGAAAAGCGCAAGCCCGACTTCCGCAAATACGTCAAATAACGGAGGCACCCCATGAATCTCGACCTGAAGAACAAATCCGTCATCGTCACCGGCGGCGCCTCCAACATCGGCCGCGCCATCGTGCTCGGCTTCGCCGCCGAGGGCGCGAAGGTCACCATCGCCGACCTCGATGCCGAAGCCGGCGCGCGCGTTGCGGCGCTGGCGCTGAGCAGGGGCGCGAGCGCCGCGCAGGTGGTCAAGACCGATGTCACCAGCCTGGAAAGTGTCGAAGCGCTGTTTGCGGCGACCGTCGCCGCCCACGGCGGCGTCGATGCGCTGGTCAACAATGTCGGCTGGGACAAGCTGATGTTCTTCACCCAGACCACGCCCGACCTGTGGCAGAAGCTGATCTCCATCAACTACGTCGGCGTGCTCAACTGCACCAAGACTGCGCTGACCCACATGACCGCCCAGGGCGGCGGCTCCATCGTGTCGATCAGCTCCGACGCCAGCCGCCAGGGCGAGCCGCGCGAGGCCGTGTACGGCGGTCTCAAGGCGGCGGTCAACAGCTTCATGAAGACCATCGCCAAGGAAAACGGCCGCTACAACGTCCGCTGCAACTGCGTGTGCCCGGGCGTGACGGTGCCGGAAACCACAGAGGAGACCAGTGAAAACAGCATGTGGAAGGACAAGAACGCGATGTTCACCGACGACCAGTTCGCGGCCATCGCCAAGACCCTGCCGTTGCGCCGCATCGGCATGCCGACCGATATCGCCAACGCGGTGGTGTTCCTGTCGTCGCCGGCAGTGGCCGGATTCGTCACCGGGCAGGTGCTGAGCGTCAGCGGCGGGTACAGCATGATCGGGTGACGCACGGGCCGGGCTTGATGCAGAGCACGAAGATCAAGCAGGCTAAGTGCTTGATCTTACTGGGCGGTCTTGGGCGTGTACCGCGACGGGTCGGGTTGAAAAAGGGGGCAGGAAAGCCCTTTTTCAACATCCTGCTAAACAGGACTACTGGTTGCATTCGCGGCGGGATGCTTCGTTGGTGGGTAACCCGGACTCCAAAACCCGATCACTCTGACGCAAGCAGCCCACCGGATGCCTGCGCGCCCTGTGTGTCCACTGTCTCGGTCTCCACATTGCCGAGCGGCACTACCCGGGGTGCGCTCGCCCGTTCGAAATTGCGCAATGAACTTATCGATCCGGGGTGAGTCCATTCCTTGCGCGGCGGACAAAACCGCCGCGTTCACGCGCAGGCTGCCGTGACAATCTGGCGGCGACCTCAACGGGTTGTCATCGCATTATCAAAGGAGTCAGTCATGAACAGCGACACGATGCAAGGCCGGTGGAAACAGCTGGTTGGTCATGCCAAACAAACGTGGTCGAAACTGACCGACGATGAGTTGCTCGAACTTGACGGTGATGTTCAGCGGTTATCCGGGCTGATTCAGGAACGCTACGGTATTGCGCGCGAGCAAGCCGACTCGCAAATCGAGAAATTTATCGATCGCATGGCGCCCGACACCAGTGCGGCAGCTACCGCCCGGCGCAACGTCGGCTAGCCATGAACGCGGAGCTGCCCGGCGCAAGTTCCAGCGGCACGGTCCGGGCCCTGCATGCGGCGAGGCTCGTGCGGAGCCCGGCCCAGCATTGCGCCTTCACACGAGGACATTGTGATGAGAACCAGGATCCTGATAGGCGCTGCGATATTGTCGGTGATCGCTGCCTCCAGCCCGCTGCGGGCAGCAGAGCTAACCGACGCCGTCGCTAACACGATCGAAAAAACCGGTGATTACGCGTCCGACTCGGCGCTGACCACAAAAGTGAAATCCGCTCTTCTCGCCGAGAAACACCTGAAATCACTCGATATCAGTGTAGAGGCCACCAGCGGTGTCGTAACGCTGTTTGGCCGAGTAGATTCTCCCGCCCAAAGTGAGCGGGCCGAAGCTGTCGCCAAGCAGGTCGAGGGTGTGAAAGATGTCCACAACACGCTGGCGGTGACAGCCACCGACTAGTGTCCTGTCCCGCTTCTTATTAGCATAAGACTTGCATCCAGATTGGGTATCGTCATGAGCGGAGCGATACCTGATGCGAACTGGACGACCCAAATCTGAGCTGGTGCTGAGCGAGGATGAGCGTGCGCAGTTGCAGTCGCTGGCACGCTCCCGCTCA
>CBDDRG010000274.1:0-4175 GCA_965232975.1 uncultured bacterium | reverse complement strand
TAGGTGCCGAGGAACAGCAGGTGGCTGCTGATCCGAAAGAACTCGGTCAGCATCACGCGAATGGTCTTGACGCGGTCGGGCACCTCGATGCCGGCGAGCTTTTCGACCGTCAGCACATAGGGCAGGTTGTTCATCACCCCGCCGAGGTAATCGATGCGGTCGGTGTAGGGGATGTAGCTGTGCCAGCTCTGGCGCTCGCCCATCTTCTCGGCGCCGCGGTGGTGGTAGCCGATATCGGGCACGCAGTCGAGGATTTCCTCACCGTCGAGCTGGAGCACGATGCGGAACGCACCATGGGCTGACGGGTGGTTGGGCCCCAGGTTCAGGAACATGAAGTCGGCGTCTTCGGAGTGCCGCTTCATGCCCCACTCCTCGGGGCGGAAGCGCAGGGATTCCTGCTCCAGATCCTGCTTGGCGGCGTCGAGCATGAAGGGATCGAATTCGGTGGCGCGTGCCGGGTAGTCCTTGCGCAGCGGGTGGCCGCTCCAGGTGCGCGGCATCATGATGCGCACCAGATGGGGGTGGCCATCGAAGCGGATGCCGAACAGATCCCAGACCTCGCGCTCGTACCAGTTGGCGTTGGGCCAGATCGGCATCGCGCTCGGCACGTTCAGGTCATCGGCGCCGAGCGCGACCTTGAGGCGGATGTCACTGTTGCGGGCGATCGACAGCAGGTGATAGAAGACGGTGAAATCGGCCGCTGGCAAACCCGCGCGCTGGCTGCGCTGGCGCTCGTCGACGGCGCTCAGGTCGTACAGCATCACATAGGGGCGCGGCATCTCGCGCAGGTGGCGCAGCACGTCGAGCAGACGCGCGCGCGGCACCCACAGCGTGGGCACGTCGTCTTTGGTCGGCTGGTAGATGAAGTCGCAGTCGGCGAAGCGCGCGCGCAGTTCGCGCACCACTTCGTACTCATCCCCCGGCGCTGGTTGTAGGGCAAGCGCTGTATCACCCATCGTGTGTCGTTGCGTCCGCTCAAAAATCAGTGAGGGTTCAAGCGTCGGGCGCGGGCTCAGACCTGATCGGGTGTGCGCAGATCGGTCATCGCCATGCGCTGCTCCCGACGCAGTTCGCGCTGGGCGGGCATTTCGGCGCGATAGACGCCCTGCTCGCCCACCACCCAGGACAGTGGCCGGCGCTCCTTGCCGATGGAATCCTGCAACAGCATCAGGCCCTGCAGAAAGGCCTCGGGCCGCGGCGGGCAGCCGGGGATGTACACATCCACCGGCAAAAACTTATCGACGCCCTGAACCACGGAATAAATGTCGTACATGCCGCCCGAGTTGGCGCACGCGCCCATGGAGATGACCCACTTGGGCTCCAGCATCTGCTCGTACAGGCGCTGCACGATGGGCGCCATCTTGATGAAGCAGGTGCCGGCGACAACCATGAAATCCGCCTGCCGGGGCGACGCGCGAATGACTTCGGCGCCAAAGCGGGCGACGTCATGGGGCGCGGTAAACGCGGTGGCCATCTCGACGTAGCAGCATGACAAACCGAAGTTGTAGGGCCACAGTGAATTTTTCCGCCCCCAGTTGACAGCGGTGTGGGCGAACTCTTCGAGCTTGCCGAGAAAGATATTCTTGTGGACGTGCTCTTCGAGCGGATCCGCCGCCAGTGGAATCCGCTCTTGCATCGGGTAGCGCTGCGCGCTGGCATCGGCGCGGGTCAAGGTGTACTTCATGACAATGGCTACTCGCGGTGGGCAACGGGTTCGATTTCAGGCCGGCGCGCGCTCGGCGCCCAGTCGAGCGCGCCGACCCGCCACAAATAAATCAGGCCGATCATCAGCACGACGATGAAGATGGCGGCTTCGACAAAGCCCGCCCAGCCGCTTTCGCGCAGCGCGATCGCCCACGCGTAGAGGAACAGCGCCTCCACATCGAAGATCACGAAAAACATCGCGACCAGGTAGAATTTGGCCGAAAAGCGCAGGCGTGCACTGCCCACGGAGACGATGCCGGACTCGAAGGCTTCGGTCTTGGCACGGCCCCAGGCGCGACCACCGAACAGCCACGAAAACGTCAGCATCAGGATGCAAACCCAGGCGATGACCCAGAGGTAGATCCCGAACGACCAATTGTGGGCCAGCATTGCAACAGATGCGGACATGGAAACCCCTACATCCAACTTAGCGAAGACGCGAATCCGGGATGACGATGCAAGGCTCGATCAGGTAAACCACCGGTGCAGGCGTACAAGTCCGACCCTAGCCCCCCTCACCATCGAGCCAGCGCCGAGCATAATAATTAAGGTGTTACGCGATGCCCTCGATCAAGCGCGACCATACTACGCCAAGCCGCCCGCGAGGGTCAACCGAAGCGGGGCGGCGGTTTGTCGTTGCCGCGGGTTTTGCGCTCCATGTGCACCGCCATCCGCCGGGCGCATTCGCATTGTTGCCGGGGCGCGTGTTGTCGTTGAATTGCGCGCCTCCTCGCCGCGGCGCGGAAATCCCGTCGCTCGCGCAGCCGCCGGGTTGTCAGCCGGAGTTCATCCGCCCGCGGCATGCGCTCGCCAAGGTTCGCAAGCGTTGGATTAGCCACCGGAAGCAGAACGACACAGTTCAGACTACTTGACGGAAAAATCGCATTGGTGAGCGGTGCCGCGCCCAGCATCGGGGCGGCGGCGGCCGAGGTGTTCGCCCAGAAGGGCGTCAGGGTAGTGGCGCCGATATCGCTGAGACGGCGGTCTGACCACTGTCGAGCGCATCCGCACCCAACAACGCACGCGGTCAATGTTGGCCAATCGGTGTGCGCACGACCATGCCATCCAGATTCGGAGCGGCCTTGAGCTGACAGGCGAGGCGTGAATTCTCGCTGCGATCTTCCACCAGATCGAGCATCGCGTTTTCCATGTCGCCCATGGCCGGGAGCTTGTCGCGCCAGGCGGCATCGACGAAGACATGGCAGGTGGCGCACGCGCATTCACCGCCGCAGTCACCATCGATGCCGGGCACCAGATTGCGGACTGCGCCCTCCATCAGCGACAGGCCGTTTTCGACCTCCACTGCGCGTTCGGTGCCGTTATGTTCGACATAAATGATTTTTGTCATCTCACTACCTCGGGTAATGCGCTGCACCCAGCGCGATGGGATTTCAGATAACTCCGGGTGCGACCGCTGCCGCCTCTGAAGTCAAGCCGCGAGCTCTTTCACCGCGATACCGTCGTCAGCGAGCCGGCGCGTTGACACCTGCGCGCGTTTCGGGATCAGCGTGCGTGCAAGAATGAATTCGGCGGGGCGATTGATGGCATCGACGGCGAGCAGACGCCCGCCCTGTAGATAAAACACCGCGAACGAGCCGCTGGCGGGGACGCCGCGCACGACGATTTCGTCGTAGCCACGGCTGATGCCGGCAGTTTGCAGTTTCAGATCGTATTGATCGGACCAGAACCAGGGGGTTTGCGTGAACGGTTTCGATTTGCCGCACATGGCCGCAGCTGCCGTTTTGGCCTGCTCGATGGCGTTGTTTACCGATTCGAGTCGCATGCGGCAGTCGTAGATCGGGCTGAGCTGACTGGCGCAATCGCCGGCGGCGAAGATATTTGGCACCGAGGTGCGACCGTCCTGATCCACGATTACGCCGTTGGCGCACGCGATGCCGGCCGCCTCGGCCAGTTCGACATTCGGTAGCAGGCCAATACCCGCCACCACCAGATCAGCGGCGACGGATGCGCCGGTGTCGGTGATGACCTCTACTTCATTGCCATTGCCGCGCGCCACACCGTCGCGGGCGAGGATGCGGTTCACCTGGGTGCCGCAGTGGATCACCACGCCCGCCTGCTCGTGCACCCCTTTGAAGAAGCCCGCCACCTCGGCGCAGGCAACCCGGCCAAGTACGGTGGGCGCCGCTTCGAGCACGGTGACCGCAAGCCCGTGTTGCACCGCGACTGCGGCCACCTCGAGACCGATATAGCCGGCGCCGATGACGGTCAGCCGGGTGCCTGGTTGGAAGTGCGGGCGCAGGGCATCGACATCGGCGATGGTGCGCAGATAGTGAACCTGCGGGAGCTCCGCACCGGCGCAGGTCAGCGGACGTGGCCGCCCGCCAGTGGCGAGCAACAGTTGGTGGTAGGCGAGATTGCCGCCATCGCTGAGGCGGAGCTGGCGCGCCGCGCTATCGATGGCAACCACGTCGACGCCGAGGCGGGCCTCGATCCCGCCCTGCGCATAAAAA
>CBDDRG010000273.1:0-4800 GCA_965232975.1 uncultured bacterium | reverse complement strand
TCAAGCCACGCTGAAACGGCACGCCAAGTTACCCACAAATCCTGTGGATAACTTTGTGGGTTACATCTCGATAACGCCCGCAACACCGCTAGAAACATAGCACTGTCACAGAATGATTACTTTTTGGACAAGTCAAATCTTTGATTAAAATCAATAGGTTGCATATTTGCAAACCTAAAATCAACGACTTATGAAGCATTTGGTGCAGGCTGGGTGAGATAGCGCGCGCAATGTGGATGAATATTTTTGGTGCACCCATTTCCGCTGCGCACCGCCGCCACGCATGCGGGGATTGCGTCTGGTTATCCAGGCGACAACCAGCAGTGCAAGGGCATCGCAAAACGATTCATTTCAGCGCCGGCGCCTGGTGCCCGACCGTTAATCCAGGTCCACACCCAGGCGGTGGCAGACGATCTCGTAGGATTCGACGACGTTGCCGAGGTTCTGCCGAAAGCGGTCCTTGTCCAGCTTTTCGCGGGTGTGGACGTCCCACAGACGGCAGCCATCGGGCGTGAATTCGTCGCCCAGCATTACCTCGCCCTTGAACAGGCCAAACTCCAGTTTGTAATCGACCAGCAGCAGGTCGCCATCGCGAAACAGCGCCTTGAGAACGTCATTGACCGCAAACGACAGCTCTTTCATGCGCGCGACCTGGTCGGGGTCGCCCAGCCGAACGAGGCGATATGGTATTCGTTGACCATGGGGTCGCCCAGGGCGTCGTTCTTGAGAAAGAACTCGAAGGTCGGTGGATCCAGATCGATGCCCTCGGCGACCCCGAGCCGGCGGCACATGCTGCCGGCGGAAATGTTGCGCACCACGCATTCGATCGGAATCATCTGCAAGCGGCGCACCAGCGCTTCCTGCGCGGACAACAGCGCCACGAAATGATTGGCGAGACCGGCCGCGGCCAGCCGCGACATGATGAAAGCATTGAAACGGTTGTTGACCATGCCCTTGCGATCGAGCTGCTCGATACGCTTGCCATCAAAGGCTGAGGTATCGTCGCGAAACAACAGGATCAGATGATCGGGATCATCGGTCAGATAGACTGACTTGGCCTTGCCTTTATAAAGCTCTGCGCGTTTTTCCATTGTTAAATCGACCTCGGCGACTCTGTTCAGGATGCTGGGCTACGTCAATGTCAGCCAGGAAAAACCTTCGCTCTGGGTGGCATAGACAACCTGGGGAATGGCGGCGGTCAGTGGCCGGAGTTCCGCCTCGATCAGGGTCTGGCGGTTGTTCTGCTGGCTCATGTGGCCGATGACCAGAGTGTGCAGGCGACACCGGTCGATATTGGCCAACAGCTCCCTCGCCTGACCATTGTTCAAGTGCCCCCAGGGCCCGGCCACCCGCTGCTTGAGGGCCGCTGGGTAGGGGCCGTCGGCGAGCATGGCGACATCGTGGTTGGCTTCCAGCACCAGCGCGTCACAGCGCCGATAGCTGGCGACGACATGGGGGGTGATCGCGCCCAGATCGGTCAACAACCCCAGCCGGTGGTGACCGCCGCGCAACACAAACTGCACCGGCTCGCGAGCATCGTGGGGGACGGTGACTGCGGTCACGCCGAGGTCGCCCAGACTAAACTCCCGGTCGGCGTCGATCAAGGTGACCCCGGCGCGCTGCCCGATCGCGGCGGCATGGGCGGTACCAGCCGTCATCAGCAGCGGAATGCCGTAGCGGCGCGCCAACGGCACCGCGCCGCCAAGATGATCGCTGTGTTCATGGGTGACGAGGATGGCCGTCAATTGTTCAGGACGCCAACCCAGGCCGGCGAGTCGCCGGTTGGTTTCGCGGACGGAAAAGCCGCAATCCACCAGCACCCGGGTCGCACGCCATTCGACTACCGTGCCATTGCCCTTGCTGCCGCTGCCGAGTGAGGCGAAGCGCATATCAGGACAGGTTGGCGCGGATTTTCTTCAACAGTCGCAGGCTTTCCGAGCGCTTGAGAGAGGCCTGGTCGCTGCCGTAGATACGCACTTCGACACCGCTGTCGCCTTTGGTCAGGCGCACCTGATAGTTGGCGGCAGGTCGCTCCTGCGCTTGGTCGCGACCGAACAAGCGGGCGATGAATCCGGGCTTATCCTCTTCCCGCTCTTCTTTATCCTTATAGAGAACATAGAGCACGCCCGTCGAGCGATCCTGATCGACCACATCGAACTCTTCCTTGGGAACCGAATAACCCACCGACGCCCAGGCACGGTCGTAGTCGAGCTTGATGCGAATGAAGGGGTCGGCCCCGAGGGGAGTGACAATCTCGACCTTTGACCCGCCGCCGATGGTCTGCGCCAGCAGCGATACCGTGCCCTTGGTGGCATCCGCGGACAGCGAGCTCGCCAGCACGCGAGTCATGTTCTGCTCGCGCACATCGCTCATCGAAGTTTGCGGCCATTCCGGTGACGGACCCCCCCGGGGTTTGCTGGCGTGCAGGATGGAGACTTCGGTACTGTTGGTCTGGATGCCCTCGGCAATGGTGAAACGAAAGCGATGGTCGTTGTCCTGATCGTCGTCGAATTGCAGCCAGCCGGTCTCGATCACCCCCGCGGTGGCGTTGGCGACGGCGATCGGCACTCTGTTGTTGTTGAGGATGCTGCGCACCCGCGGCCAGACTTCACTGGGCGAGCGGTTGATCAAAATCCAGCGCCGACCACTCAGGGACTGGATCTTGACCTCTTCCTCGAGCAGATTGGTGGACAGCGACTGGGGCCGCGGCGCCCCCTCGGTCTCATAAATGAGCGAGGTTTCGGGAATGGGTGGAATCGCATACAGGGTCCCGAGGGCCTCGGTGCGCACCCCCGGCGGCAGCGTAATGGGCGGGATTTCCTCCGACTTCAGGTAGTCCTTGCCGCGATTGCGAAACATGCCCTCTTCGCCGAAGAACACCCCGCAGCCGGTCAGGCTGACCGTGGCCAGCAATACTATCGACAAACCCTTGCTCATCTCGGCAATTTCTCCAGCGGATCTGATCCGGGAGCCAGCGAAATTTCCCGGCGGCTGCCTGATAGCCCGCCGCGCTCGCCAGCCCATCTCATATGGCCTCGTACCACACTTCAACTACCTGCCGCCGGCGCAATGCCGAGCGCGGCCAAGGCCGTGCGCAGTTGCGGTTGCAGCGCCACCGACAGCGGCGTCAACGGCAGCCGAATCGCCTCCCCGCACAGCAGACCCATTACTCCCACCGCCCACTTCACCGGGATCGGATTCGACTCCACGAACAGCGCCCGGTGCAGAGGTGCCAGGCGCTGGTTGATGGCGCGCGCGCGCGCCCCATCTCCGCCGAGCCCGGCCGCACACAGATCGTGCATCAAGCGCGGCGCGACATTGGCGGTCACCGAGATGTTGCCCTTGCCGCCCAGCAGAATGAGTTCCGCCGCGGTGGCGTCGTCGCCCGAATAGATGGCGAAGGTCGACGGCGCCTGCTCGATCAGGCCCTGCGCCCGGCGCAGATCGCCGGTGGCCTCCTTGATGCCCACGATATTCGGCACCGCCGCCAGGCGCAGCACCGTCTCGGGGAGCAGATCACAAGCCGTGCGCGCCGGGACGTTGTAGAGGATCTGGGGAATATCCACCGCCTCGGCAACCGCGCGAAAGTGTCGATACAGCCCCTCTTGCGTAGGCTTGTTGTAGTAGGGGACGACCAGCAGGCAGGCATCGGCACCCGCGGCCTGGGCGCCCTGCGTCAGTTGCACCGCCTCCGCCGTGCTGTTGGCGCCGGTGCCGGCGATGATCGGCAAGCGCCCGGCGGCCTGCTCGACGCACACGCGGATCACGTCGAGATGTTCGTCCACGTCCAGCGTTGCCGACTCACCCGTGGTGCCCACCGCGACAATGCCGTCGGTGCCCTGCGCGACGTGCCAGTCCACCAAGCGCCGCAGTGCCGGCCAGTCCACCGCCAGCGAACCGGCCAGCATGGGTGTCACCAGGGCGACGATACTGCCAGCAATCATTCGGGAGACCCCGGAAAAGGCGCCATGGTACTGGGCTCACCTGATGGCGACAAGTTGCGCTGCCCCGGCGTTGCACAGCGCGGGCGCACAGCCGGCGCCAACACGCTCACCGGCGGCCGTCAACCTGACCCACCGGCCCCAGCAGCAGTTCCGCGAGCCGGGCGCGGTGGTAGCGGGCGTCGCCGAGCAACATCTGGTTGTGCTTCTGGCGCTTGGTGTACAGGTGCACCGCGCACTCCCAGGTGAAGCCGATGCCGCCGTGAAATTGAATGGCGCGACTGGCGCCGTAGGCGGCGACGTCGGACGCCGCAGCCTTGGCCATGTGCGCGAACCGGGGCGCCTGCTCGGGTTCGCTGTCGACCGCGCAGGCCGCGTTGTAGACCAGGGACTTGGCCTGATCGAGGGCGATCATCAGGTTGACCAGCGGGTGCTTGATGGCCTGGAAAAAGCCGATCGGGCGGCCGAACTGTTCGCGCACGCGGGCGTAGTCGGCGGTGGTTTGCAGCAGCCACTCGGCGGCGCCGCACATGTCCGCCGCGACGATGGTGAGCAGTGCCGGCGCGGCGGCCTCGAGCGCGGCCGCACCGGCACCCGGGGCGGCCAGTATCTGGTCGGCCGCCACCTTGACGCCATTGAACTGGACGTGGGCCTGGTCGCGGGTGAGGTCGATGATCGCATCGGGCAGGATATCGAGGCCGGCGCTGTCGACGGGTACGGCACAGAGCACTGTGCCGTCGGCGCCCGCGGCCTTGACGATCAGCACCTCGGCCTTGCCGGCGTCCTGCACGAACCAGGCGCTGCCGTGCAGCGCGCCGCCGTCCAGGCGCACATCGCAGGCATCCACCTCCCAGGCGCC
>CBDDRG010000272.1:0-3731 GCA_965232975.1 uncultured bacterium | reverse complement strand
GTCTGTTCGAGCTGCAACCCGCGGCCGAACCCGTGCCTCTCGACGAGGTAGAGCCGGCGTCGGCGATCGTCAAGCGCTTTGCCACCGGCGCCATGTCGTTCGGCTCGATTTCGCGGGAGGCGCATACCACCCTGGCGATCGCGATGAACCGCATCGGCGGGCGCTCCAACACCGGCGAGGGCGGCGAAGAGGCGGATCGCTACGTCACCATGGCCAACGGCGACTCCATGCGCTCGTCGATCAAGCAGGTCGCCGCCGGCCGCTTTGGCGTCACCGCGGAGTACCTGGTCAACTCCGACATGATGCAGATCAAGATGGCGCAGGGCGCCAAGCCCGGCGAAGGCGGCCAGATTCCCGGCCACAAGGTCTCCGACGACATCGCCCGCGTGCGCCATTCGATCCCCGGCGTGGGGCTGATTTCACCGCCCCCCCACCACGACATCTATTCCATCGAGGATCTGGCCCAGCTCATCCACGACCTCAAAAACGTGAACCCGCAGGCGCTGGTCAGCGTCAAGCTGGTGTCGGAAGTGGGTGTCGGCACCATTGCCGCCGGCGTCGCCAAGGCCCACTCCGATCACGTCACCATCTCCGGCCACGACGGCGGCACCGGCGCCAGCCCGCTGTCTTCGATCATGTTCGCGGGCTCGCCCTGGGAGCTGGGCCTCGCCGATACCCACCAGACGCTGGTGCTGAACCAGTTGCGCGGGCGCATCGCCGTGCAGGTCGACGGCCAGCTCAAAACCGGCCGCGATGTCGTGATCGGCGCCTTGCTGGGAGCGGATGAGTTCGGCTTTGCGACCGCGCCCCTGGTGGTGCAGGGCTGCCTGATGATGCGCAAGTGTCACCTCAATACCTGTCCGGTCGGCGTCGCCACCCAGGATCCGGAGCTGCGCAAGAAATTCACCGGCCAGCCCGAGCACGTCGTCAACTACTTCTTCTTTGTCGCCGAGGAAGTGCGCGAATACATGGCGCAGATGGGCTTCCGCCGCTTCGAGGACATGATCGGGCGCACCGATCTGATCAACACCCGCCAGACCATCGCCCACTGGAAGGCCAAGGGCCTCGATTTCTCCCGGCTGTTCTACCAGCCACCCGCGCGTCCAGGGGTGGCGACGCGCTGGATGGAGAAACAGGATCACGGCCTCGACAAGGCCCTCGACCATCAACTGATCGCGGCCGCACAGCCCGCGCTGGAGCGCCGGGAGCCGGTGGTCATCGATATCACTGTCAGAAACAGCAACCGCACCGTCGGCGCGATGCTGTCCGGTGAGGTCGCCAAACGCTACGGCCACGCCGGACTGCCCGCCGACACCATCTCGATCCGCGCCAAGGGCACCGGCGGGCAGAGCTTCGGCGCCTTCCTGGCCCAGGGCGTCAGCATCGATCTCGAAGGCGACGCCAACGACTACGTCGGCAAGGGCCTGTCCGGCGGGCGTATCGCGATCTATCCGGCGCCGGAAAGCCGCGTCGCCCCCGATGAAAACATCGTCATCGGCAACACCGTGCTGTACGGCGCCATCAACGGCGAATGCTATTTCCGCGGCGTTGCCGGCGAGCGCTTTGCGGTGCGCAACTCCGGCGCCACCGCCGTCGTCGAAGGCGTCGGCGACCATGGCTGCGAATACATGACCGGCGGCACAGTCGTGGTGCTGGGCGTGACGGGGCGCAACTTCGCCGCCGGCATGAGTGGCGGTGTCGCCTATGTGCTCGACCTGGCCGGCGATTTTGCGATGCGCTGCAATCTATCCATGGTCGAGCTGGAAGCGCTGCCCCTCGACGACCGCGACCCCGAGGGCTTTACCCCGGAGGGCCAGGACAGCATCAACGTATTGACCTTGGGCGACAACGACGTGCGCCAACTGCGGGTGCTGATCCAGAAGCACTTGCAGTACACCGATTCCAATCTGGCGCGGCGGATTCTCGCCAACTGGCAGGAGTATCTACCCAAGTTCGTCAAGGTCATGCCGGTCGAGTACCGCGAAGTTCTGAAGAAAATTGCCGCCGCCAGCGCACACGCCACACTGGAGCAAGTCAGCCATGGGTAAACCCACCGGATTCATGGAGATCGCCCGCGCCGAGCCCGGCTACCTGCCGGTCGCCGAGCGCATTCACACCTATCAGGAGTTCTTGAAGCCCTTTTCCGCTGACCAGCTCAGCGATCAGGGCGCGCGCTGCATGGATTGCGGCGTGCCCTTCTGTCAAACCGGCTGCCCGGTCAACAACAGCATTCCCGACTGGAATGACCTCGTGTACCACAACCGCTGGCGCGAGGCGCTGGAGACCCTGCACTCCACCAACAACTTCCCCGAGTTCACCGGCCGCATCTGCCCGGCACCCTGCGAGGCCGCCTGCGTGCTCAACATCGACGACGCCCCGGTGACCATCAAGAGCATCGAGCGCGCCATTGTCGATCGCGGCTGGGCCGAGGGCTGGATCGCCCCACAGCTTCCCACCCGCAACAGCGGCAAGCGCGTCGCCGTCGTCGGCGGCGGCCCGTCCGGTCTCGCCTGCGCGCAGCAACTGGCCCGTGCCGGCCACGGCGTGGTGCTGTTCGACAAGCACGACCGCATCGGTGGGCTGATGCGCTACGGCATTCCCGACTTCAAGATGGAAAAACACCTGATCGACCGGCGCCTGGCGCAGATGCAGGCCGAGGGCGTCGAGTTCCGCCCCGGCACCCACATCGGCGTGGATGTCCCCGCCCGGCAACTGCTGGCCGAATTCGACGCATTGGTGGTGTGCGCGGGCTCCGAACAGCCCCGCGACCTCAACGTGCCGGGCCGCGAACTTAAGGGCATTTATTTCGCGTTGCAATTCTTGCAGCAGAACAACAAGCGCGTCGCCGGCGACCCGATTCCGGCTGACGCCGCAATCCACGCCAGGGGCAAGCACGTCGTCGTCATCGGCGGCGGCGACACCGGCTCCGACTGCGTCGGCACCTCGATCCGCCACGGCGCCGCGTCGGTCACTCAGTACGAGGTGCTGGCAAGGCCACCGGTCAAGGAAAACAAGGCCACCACCTGGCCCAACTGGCCGCTGAAAATGCGCACCTCGTCCTCTCACGAAGAGGGCTGTGAGCGCGACTGGAGTATCTCGACGAAGTCTTTCTCAGGCGCCGATGGCGTGGTTACCACGCTGCACGGCGTGCGCCTGGACTGGCAGAAGGACGCCAGCGGCGCTGTCAAGATGGTCGAGATCGCCGGCAGCGAATTCGCCATCCCGGCCGACCTGGTGCTGCTCGCCACCGGCTATCTGCACCCGGTGCACGCCGGCATGCTCGCGGAACTCGGCGTCGAGCTCGATGCGCGCGGCAATGCGCGCGCCGACACCGAGCGCTACCAGACCTCGGTGCCCAAAGTGTTCGCCGCCGGTGATACCCGGCGCGGGCAATCCCTGGTGGTGTGGGCGATTCGCGAGGGCCGCCAGGCCGCGCGCGCCGTCGATGAATTCCTGATGGGGCGGTCGGAACTGCCGCGCTAGCCGCGAACAAACGCCGGCTGTTGCGGGCCAGGGAAGGCGCGGAGGACGTCAATGGCGCGCCTGCGGCGAGGATCAGACGCCGGGGTTGGCGCCTGATCCCTTTTGATCTAGTACTCCATTCCAATAATAGATTTACACATATATCCACTGGTGGCATGATGTTCTCCCGAGTCCCCTCAGGAGTCGGACATGGCCGGGAAGACCAAGCGCGCGCCGTTGACGCTGACCGATACGCACCGTTCGATGCT
>CBDDRG010000271.1:0-16959 GCA_965232975.1 uncultured bacterium | reverse complement strand
GGTGATGTCCTCGCTGACGGCATCGGCGAAGCAGCCGATCATCAGTGACGAGGGCCAGGGCCAGGGCTGCGTGGAGTGGTAGTGCACACCGGCGACGCGCGGCAGCAGCCAGGCGCCGCCGTATTCGACGATGAGGCCGCGCTTGACGAACGCCGAGGTGAACTTGGCGGTATCCGCCGCGATGCGCAGGTCGCAGAACAGCGTCAGCACCAGGCTGATGCCGGCGCAGGGGCCGTTGATGGCGGCGATGATGGGCTTGGGTATCGCTGGAAAGTACGAGTAGCGCTGCTTGAAATCCGCTCGATCGGTCGCCGGCGGCGGCTTGGGCACATCTCCGGGCGCGGGTTTGGCGCCGCCCGCCTCGTTGCTCAGACCCTGCAGCAGGGTCATGTCGGCCCCGGCCGAGAAGCCGCGCCCGGCGCCGGTCAGCACGATGACATTGACGCCCGGATCCTCGGCCGCGGTCATCATGGCGTCCTGGATTTCATCGGCCATGCGCCGCGTCCAGGCGTTCAGTTTGTCGGGCCGGTTCAGCGTGACGACGGCGACCCTGCCGTCGATGTGGTAGAGGGTTTCGCGGTATTCCATGGCGGTGCTCCCGGTGAGATCGTGATTATTAGCGGCCGCGGGCGGTGTTTTCCCGGCCAAACCGCAGTGGCTCAGCCTTTGTCGACAAAGGCGCGCAGCAGTTGAAAGCCGATGGCCATGGGTGGCGGCAGCAACACCGTGCCGGGCTCGCCGCGAATGGCGGCGGCGAGTTCGGCGCGGGACACCCAGCGCGCTTCTTCCAGCTCCTGACCATCGATGGTGATGTCCTCGCTGACGGCATCGGCGAAGCAGCCGATCATCAGTGACGAGGGCCAGGGCCAGGGCTGCGTGGAGTGGTAGTGCACACCGGCGACGCGGATGCCGGCCTCCTCCATGATCTCGCGGCGCACCGCCTCCTCGATGTTTTCGCCCGGCTCGATAAAGCCGGCCAGCGCCGAGTACATGCCCTTGGGAAACATCGCCTGGCGACCGACCAGCGCCATGTCGCCGCGCGTCGCCAACATGATGACGACCGGGTCGGTGCGCGGGAAGTGCTCGGCGTTGCAGCTCTCGGCAAGGCATTTGCGCATGTAGCCCGCCATGCGCATCTCGGTGGTGCCGCCGCAGACGGCGCAGAAGCGGTGGCGGGCGTTCCAGTCGAGGATCGCCTTGGCGGTGGCCAGCGTGGAGGGGTCGCCGAGCGGCAGTTGCAGCGCCATCGCGCGCAGATCCATGAAGCGGCCGGCGGCGCCGAAGGGGCCCTCCTTGCGAGGGTTTTCGACTGCCGAGATATCGATGGCGAAATGGGCGACGGCGCCGTCAAGGCCGAGGAAGATCGTCGGTGTATCCCGCCCCAGATAGCCTTCGAGTTGATCGGCGTACAGCCAGCCGATGCCCGGGCTGCCGTGGGTGATCAGCGGTTGCAGCTTCCACAGCGGCACGATGCGGGTTTGCGGCTTGGCCAGTTGCGCGGCGAGCCAGGCGGCATCGGTGCGGTGGTGGCTGGCGCGATCCAGCGGACCGCCGGCAAAGGTGTGGACTTCGGACATGGCATTATCCTTTTGAGGTTTTTCCAGGCTGGTTGGTCACGGCTGATTGGTAAACACAATGGTGCCACTGGCGCCGAACATGCCGCCGACGCCGTGGCAGACGGAGATTTCGGCCCCCGCCACCTGCGCCGGCGCAACGCCGCGCAGCTGGCGCACGCTCTCCTGCAGCGCGTACATGCCGTACATGCCGGAGTGCATGTAGCTCAAGCCGCCGCCGTTGGTGTTCATGGGCAGTTTGCCGCCGGGCGCGGTATTGCGCTCCCAGATAAAGGCGCCGGCCTCGCCGCGACCGACGAAACCCAGGTCTTCGAGACCGTAGATCGGCAGGTGCGCGAAGGCGTCGTAGACCATCAGGTGATCGACATCCTTGTGCGTGATACCCGCCTCTTGGAATGCCTTGGCGCCGGACACGCGAAACGCCCGCGACGAGCTGAAATCCTGCATCTGGCTGATCATCGGCGTCTCGACGCTCTCGCCGGTGCCCATGACGTAGACCGGCTTGGTGGGGAAATCCCTGGCGCGCTCGGCGGAGGTCAGAATCAGTGCGCCGCCGCCGTCGGTGACCAGACAGCATTCGAGGATATGGAACGGATACGCGATCAGTTTGGACTTGAACACGTCCGCGACCGTGATCGGGTCGCGGAAGCTGGCGCGCGGGTTCATGCCGGCCCACTCACGCTGCACCACGGCAACGTTGGCGAGCTGCTCGTGGCTGAGACCGTGATCCTTCATGTAACGCAACACCGGAATGGTGAACATGGTCGGCGGCCCCAGACAGCCGAACGGAATCTCGAACTGGCCGACCAGACTGGCCGGGTTGCCGCCCATGCCCTTGCTGCCCACCCAGGAGCGGCCGCTCTCGCCGTGGGTGATCAGCACCGTCGTGCACAGACCCGCGCAGATGGCCGCCGCCGCGTGGCGGACGTGCAGCATGAACGAGCAGCCGCCGACCATGGTGCCATCGACCCAGGTGGGCGTGATGCCGAGGTAGTGGGCGAGGTCGGTGGGCCACTCGGCGGCGCAGGCGATGCCGTCGATGTCCTTGGCGGTCAGCCCGCAATCGGCCAGCGCGTTGAGCGCAGCGTCGGCGTGCAGTTGAATTTGCGACACATTGGGGATCAGGCCGAGTTCAGTGGTTTCGGCGGCGCCGACGATGGCGACGGACTTGGGCTTCATCGGCCGGCCTCCACACTGTCGAGCGGGCGGAACTTGGCCAGCGTGATGTCGGCGCTGACGGGGTCGAACACCACCTCTACCGGCATATCCAGCACCAGCGCCTCCGGTGTCTGCGGCACGCCGACGATGTTGGTCATCAGCCGCGGGCCCTCATCGAGCTCGACCACCGCGATGGAATAGGGCGCCGTTTCCCACTTCGGGATCCGGTGGTTGATGACATAGCTGAACAGCCGCCCGCGGCCGCTGGCCTTGATCACGCTGACCGCGCGCGAACTGCATGCCGGGCAGAACGGCCGCGGCGGAAAGTAGATGTGCCGACAGCCCTGGCACTGTTGCAGGCGCAGCTCGCCGGCCTTGGTGCCATCCCAGAAATGCTGGGTCTCCGGCGTCGGCCGTGGCAGTGTTTTTGGGTTGATCCCCATATTTCCCCCTGGCTATTTTGTTGTTGGTGCCGCTGCACCCTTAGGCCGACTCCTTTGAAGTCGCTTTACTTGCCCTCGAAGCGCGGTTCGCGGCGCTCGGCAGTCGCCTTGATGCCCTCTTTGGCATCAGCGGTTTGCAGCAGCCACTGCTGTTCACCCAGTTCGTGATCGGTGGCCGCGCGCACGCGCTCGGCGAGCCCGGCGCGCACCGTGGCGCGGATCGACTGCACCGCGAGCGGTGCGGAGCCGGCAATCTCGGCGGCCAGCGCAAGGGCAGCGGTGCGCACGTCGTCCTGCGGCACCAGCACATCGACCAGGCCCCAGGCGAGCGCATCCTCGGCCTTGACCCGCCGCCCGGTGTAGAACATCAAGTGCGCCTTCTGCTGGCCAATCAGAGCCGGCAGCGTGTGCGAGAGTCCAAACCCAGGGTGAAAGCCGAGGCGGGAGAAATTGGCGCTGAAGCGCGCCTCGGGCCCGGCGACGCGGAAATCCGCCACCAGAGCCAACCCAAGACCGCCGCCGATGGCGGCGCCCTGCACCGCGGCAACGACGGGTTTCCGGTTGCTGAACAAGCGCACCGCCTCACTGTACAGACGGCTCGACCGGCGGCTGAACCCGGTGCCCTTGCCGTCACTGGCGGAGGCTTTGGGTTCTTCTTTATCGATGGCGTTGTCGCCGCCGAAGTTGGCGCCGGCGCAGAAGGATTTGCCCTGGGCGGCGAGCACGATGGCGCGGCACGCGGGGTTGGCATCGAGATCGTCAAAGGCGTCGGCGATGGCGCCGATCAGTTCAAAATCGAAGAAATTGAACGGCGGCCGCTGGATTTCGACGGTGGCGACCATGCCGTCCAGGGTCACTGCGATATCGGTGTAGGTTTTGGTCATCGGGGATTCCTGTGTGGGCTGCAAAGCCTGAGTAGATCGCGATCGGTTCAGCCCTTCGGCTCTTTGGGCGCCACGACCCTGTAGGCCTTGCGCAGCATTTCGGTCGCGTTTTCGAGGGGTACCGCGCGGTCCATGTTGGTGATGGTGGCGTAGTTGTCGCGGATCTCTTCGGGGGTGGTGATGCGATCGTTGCCGAGAAAGGCGCCCAGCGCCTCGCGAATCTCGACCTTGGCGTAGTAGCCCGCGCCGGCCTCGATGACATGCCCGGTATTGCGGTTTTCTTCCGCGCACATCCAGCCGACCACGGCCGAGACGAATTCCGGCTTGATCACGTCCGCCAGCTTCGGCGCGGTGATGTCCTGGGTCATCCGGCTCAGCGCCATCGGCGCGACCGAGTGCACGCTGATGTTGTAGTTGCGGCCCTCTTCCTTCAGCGCGTTCATGAAGCCCACCAGCGCCAGCTTGGCCGCGGAATAGTTGGTGTGGCCATGGTTGCCGTAGAGACCGGCGGCTGACGTGGTCATCACCACGCGGCCATAACTCTGGTCGCGCATCACCGGCCAGGCCGCGTGGGTGCAGTAGACGGCGCCCATGAAATGGACATCGACGACGGAGCGGAAGTCGTCGAGATCCATCTTGGCGAAACTCTTGTCGCGGATGTTGCCGGCGTTGTTGACGAGGATATCGACCGTGCCAAAGGCATCCAGCGCGGTCTTGATGATGTTGCGGCCGCCCGCCTCGGTGGCGACGGAATCGTAATTCGCGACGGCCTCACCGCCAGCCGCGCGGATTTCCGCGACCACGGCGTCGGCCATACTGGCGCTGGCACCGTCGCCCTTGACGCTGCCGCCGAGGTCATTGACCACGACCTTGGCGCCGCGCGCGGCAAAAAACAGCGCGTGGCTGCGGCCGATGCCGCCGCCGGCGCCGGTGATGACGGCGACGCGGCCGTCGTAGCGAATGTCACTCATGGACGCATTCTCCTTGGCTGATTTGTAAAGGGTGAACAGCCCGACTGGCTACCGACGGAACCCCGCGTTAAACGTCAAAGCCGATCGGTTCACCGGGTTGAATCACGGGATGCCGCTATCGATGCGCGGCTGATGCCGTCCGCACGCGCGCCCCGATCACCTGATGGGAAAAGGCCCCGACCGGAAAATCCGGCCGGGGCCCTGTACCCGCTCGCGCTGCCAAACCTTGGCGAGAAAGCCCTGATCAGGCTTGGCCTAGTAAGCCCGGCGGCGCATGCCCTCTTCGCGCGCCTCGGCGGAGCCATTGCGCAGCAGTTTGCCCGGAGTCGCACCGGTGCAGACACCATCCCTGAAGGTGGTTTCGCCGTTGACGATGATGGCGTGGTAGCCAATCGCACGCTTGATACGGCGCCATTCACCACCGGGCAGATCCTCGACGATCTCGCCGATCCACTCCTTGCCGTCGCTGAGCTTGGCCAGGTCGTAGACCACCACATCGGCCGGCGAGCCGACCAGCAACACGCCGCGGTCGCGGAAACCGGCTGCTTGCGCCGGCATCGCGGAGAGCCGGAAGTGGGCTTCCTCCAGCGTTATCTTCTGCTCGTCGCGCACCAGCCAATACAGGAAGTCGGTGGTGTAAGCGCCGCCGGTGAAGAACTTGGTGTGCGCGCCGCCGTCGGAAACCCCGGGGATGGTGTAGTCGGACTGGTTGATGATCTCGGCCATGTAATCGGCATTGAAATCCTTTTCTGGCCCGAGGAACTCGACGTTCAGATTGCCGGCGAGGGACAGGTCGAGCATGACCTCGATCGGGTGCTTGTTTTCAGCCATCGCGATCTGGCCCAGGGAGCGGCCGACGTACTGCTCCAGTTCCGGCTGCTTGTTGACCTTGTGCACCATCAGCTTGGGAATGGCGCCACCGACGCCCGCCTGAATGACCTTGAGACGCTTGTCGGCGGCTTCGGCCTCGGTGACGACGCGCTTGCGCAGATCCGGATCAGCCAGTTTTTTGAGCTTTTCCTCTTTGGTGCCCGTGGTCAGCTCGCGCCAGGCCGGGCTCGCGTCATACAGATTCCAGTGCTCCAGCGTGAACGAGAAGCCGGTGCGCACGGTGCCGGCCTGACCGTAGATCGGCAGACCTTTTTCGCGGCAGCGCTGCAGCCACGCCAGGCTGCGGCGGTGCACGGAGGGGTCTTTCCGGGTCGGCACGATGGCGTTGTGCAGGATCGGCCGCTTGGCGACCGCCGCCAGTTTTTCGAGGAAGTTGAGGTCGCTGCGCATGTCGCCCGTGGACTGGGTCATCTGGATGAAACCCTCGCCACGCTCGGCCAGCACTTCAGCGAGGTTCAGGATGTCATCATCGATCATGGTGTCCGTCACCATCGGCGTGCCGTCGAAATCCGCCTGGGTGGAGTTCGGGCCGAGGCGCTGGACCGAGAAGCCGCAGAGGCCGGCGTCCATGCCCTCATGGAGCAGGCGCTTCATCTCTTTGCGCTCGGCTTCGTTCGCCGGCCGGGTCTTGGCAGCTTCGAGGCCCATCACATATGTCATCAGCGACGCGGTCGGCATGTACTGGATACAGTTCACGCCCTTGGGGATGCGCGCGAGCACATCCATGTACTGGGGCACGGTTTCCCAGTCCCACTTCATGCCGGCCTTCATGGTGTCGTAAGGGATGGCCTCGGTGCGGGTCATGGTGAGCAGTGAGCGCTCGCGGTACTCGGGCTTGACCGGAACGAAGCCGAAGCCGCAGTTGCCGAGAACAACAGAGGTGACGCCGTGCCAGCCGGAGATGGTGCAGTAGGGATCCCAGTGGATCTGCGCGTCGTAGTGGGTGTGCAGGTCGATGAAGCCAGGCGCGACTATCTGCCCGGCGGCATCGATGACCTCAGTCGCCGTGCCGTCGGCCAAATCGCCGATATGGGCGACCTTGCCATCCTTGATCCACAGATCCGCCTGGCGACGCGGGGCGCGCGTGCCATCGACCAGGGTTCCGCCTTTGATGTGAATGTCGTAGTGACTCATGGTAGTTAACCTCAGGTGTTATGAATTAAATTTGTGGTGGGAAGTTTCGATGCCGGCCTCGGCGCAGAACTGGCGGGTGTTCCTGTGCTGATCACCCCTGCTGCCACTCCGCATCTCCAACGCTTGCTTCCAACCGGAGAGGGCTCCTGACCCTATCAGCAACCCCCGCGAATGTCTTTGTGCTCCTGCGAAAACGCTCCCGCTTCTGTATGACCCGCTCGACCATCCTGCGGGCAGAACGCGCGTGGGCAACGCTCGCCAATTCCATAGGGAATATTACCGGCACATATTTATCTTGTGGAGTCGGATTGCCGTTCTCACCCCTTGCGGAGGATTGCAATCAACTACAGTCAAAGCATGGCTTATTTCGCTTATCGACGCTCCACTGTACTCAAAAACGGCAAGTGTATACAAGCCTTAATAGACCTAAAATAAATAAACATCTAATATTATATTACTTAATTGCATATCAAGCTTCGGTGGATGGAGGAGCGGTTGCGCGCGGAGGATTAAGGTAACACCCGTCCGGTAATTTGGCGCTGATCCTTTCATTCCCTCTTGCTTTGAATACCCCATGTGAGTCAGGCCTCGCCGGTCACCCATTCCTGTGTTTCGCAGACGGTTGTTGTTGCCTCCCCCGATCGCGATCTTGAATAGGCTTCTAAATAGCTGACCCTATCAAAAGCGCTACAATCGACGGCTGGGAGCCTGTCGGGAGCGGAGCACAGCCCCCCGAAATGCTAAAAAATGGGCTGAACGGGCTTGTTCCAAACCGCACTACCAAATCTTGGTAACCAGTTATCCAGCCACCTCAGGAGATCGCAGCAAGCATGAACTTTGAACACTCCCCGCGTGCCGTGGCGCTGCAGGATCGCCTGCAAAAATTCATGGTCGATGAGGTCTATCCCGTCGAGCACGCCTACGCCGCCTATCTGAAGACGGCGGCGAACCCCTGGACCACGCCGCCACTGATGCACGCACTCAAGGCCAAGGCCAAGCAGGCCGGGCTGTGGAACCTGTTCATGCCGGAAGAAGAGTACGGCGCCGGTCTCAGCAACCTGGAATACGCGCCGCTGGCCGAAATCATGGGCCGCGTGCTGTGGGCGCCGGAGATCTTCAACTGCAACGCGCCCGATACCGGCAACATGGAGGTGCTGGTCAAGTACGGCAACGATGCCCAGCGCGAGGCCTGGCTGAAGCCGCTGCTGGCCGGCGAGATCCGCTCCGCGTTCGTGATGACGGAGCCCGATGTCGCGAGTTCGGACGCCACCAACGTGCAGTGCGCGATGGTGCGCGACGGCGCCGACTACGTCATCAACGGCCGCAAGTGGTTCGCGTCCGGGGCCATGAACGCTGCCTGCAAGATCATGATCGTGATGGGCAAGACCGACCCGGACAACCCCGACCGCCACCGCCAGCAGTCGCAGATTCTGGTGCCCATGGGTACGCCGGGCGTGAAGATCATCCGCCCGCTGTCCACGCTGGGCTATGCCGATCCACCGCTCGGCCACGCCGAAATCCTGTTCGAGAACGTGCGCGTGCCCGCGAGCAACCTGATTCTCGGCGAGGGCCGCGGCTTCGAGATCGCTCAGGGCCGCCTGGGGCCCGGGCGCATCCACCACTGCATGCGCCTGATCGGCTGCGCCCAGCGCGCGCTCGAACTGATGTGCAAGCGCGCCGACAGCCGCAGCACTTTCGGTCGCAAGATCAGCGAGCACCAGTCGGTGCGCGAGGATATCGCGCAATCCTACTGCGACATCGAGCAGGCGCGCCTGCTGACGCTGATGACCGCCGACAAGATCGACCGCGACGGCGTCAAGAATTCCCGCGATCTGGTCGCCGCGATCAAGGTGGTGGCGCCCTCGATGGCGGCGCGCGTCATCGTCCGCGCCATGCAGGTGCACGGCGCGGCCGGGCTGACCGAGGATTTCTTCCTCGCCGAGGCCTACACCTACGCCCGCCAGATCCGCTTTGCCGATGGCCCCGATCAGGTGCACATGATGACGCTGGGCCGGCAACTGGTTAAACAGTACGCATAGCCCGCCAACTTCAGGAGAAAACATAATGAAAGCATTGGTTTGCGAAGCCTACGGGCCAGTCGACAACCTGGTCTATCGCGACATGCCGGACCCGGTCGCCGGCCCCGGCGAGGTACTGGTCGGCATCAAGGGGATCGGCGTCAACTTCCCCGACGGCCTGCTGGTCGAGGGCAAGTACCAGTCCAAACCCGAGGTTCCCTTCATGCCGGGCGGCGAATTTGCGGGCGAGGTGCTGGCGCTGGGCGCGGGTGCCATCGGCTTCAAGGTCGGCGACCGCGTGCTCGGCTGGCACCCCGGCTGCGGCGCCTACGCCGAGCAGGTCGCGGTGCCGGCTGCGGCGCTGTATCCGGTATCACCCAAAATGTCCGCTGAAGAAGCCGCCGCGCTGCTGTGCGCCACCGGCACCGCGCACCATGCGCTGCGCCAGCGCGCGAACTTGAAAGCGGGCGAAACCCTGGTCGTGCTCGGCGCGGCCGGCGGCACCGGCATGGCCGCGGTGCAGATCGGCAAGGCCATTGGCGCTCGCGTCATCGCGGTGTGCTCCAGCGCCGAAAAACTCGCGTTCGCGCGCGCCCAGGGCGCCGACGAGAGCATCAACTATGCCACCGAGGATCTCGGCAAGGCGATCAAGGCGCGCACCGATGGCCGCGGCGCCGACGTGGTCTACGACGCCGTCGGCGGCGATGCCTTCGACGCCTGTTCGCGGGCAATGGCCTGGAACGGCCGCCTGCTGGTCATCGGCTTCGCGTCGGGGCGCATTCCAACCCTGCCGATCAACCTGACCCTGGTGAAGGGCTATTCACTGGTCGGCGTGTTCTGGGGCACCTTCACGCAGAAGGAGCCCGAAGCCCACGCCGCCAACATGCGGGAGCTGTTGCAGTGGTGTGAAGAGGGCAAAGTGCGCCCGGTCATCGACAGCGTGTTCAAGCTCGCCGATGGCATCAACGCGATCAAGAAGGTGACCGGTCGCGGCGTCATGGGCAAGGTCGTGCTGATCCCCTGAATCGATCCGCTCCGCAACACCCGCCAGTCACAGAGGACGCAACCATGAGCCAGCCCAACAACACCTTCAACGTGATCGGCACCCCCTTCGCCATGACCGGCAAGGTCGCCCTGGTGACCGGCGCGTCCAGCGGTTTCGGCGAGCACTTCGCACAATTGCTCGCGCAGGCCGGCGCTCAGGTGGTGGTGGCCGCGCGCCGGGTCGATCGACTGCAGGCACTGGTCGAGACCATCGCGGCAACGGGCGGCACCGCGTACGCAGTGGCGATGGATGTCACCGACGCCGCCAGTGTCGCCGCCGCCTACGCCAGCGCCGAGGCGCGCTTCGGCACCGTGACGGTGATCGTCAACAATGCCGGTGTCGCCGCCCCCAAGACCCTGTACAAGACCACCGAGCCGGAATGGGATTTCGTCATCGACACCAACCTGAAAGGCGCCTGGCTGGTGGCTGCGGAAGGCGCGCGCCGCCTGGTGGCAGCCAACAAGGCCGGGGCGATCGTCAACACCGCCTCGGTGCTGGGTCTCGCCACCAGCATGGGGCACGGCGTCTACAGTGCGTCCAAGGCCGGCGTCATCCAGCTCACCAAGCACCTGGCGCTCGAACTGGCCGCCAAGCACATCCGCGTCAACGCGCTGTGCCCGGGCTATTTCAAGACCGAGATGAACGGCGAGTATTTCGACAGCGCCGCAGGGCAAGCGTACATTCAAGCGACGCCGGGTGGGCGGCTCGGCGAAATGGCTGAGATCAGCGGGCCATTGCTACTGCTGGCCAGCGACGCCGGCGCCTTCATCAACGGCGCGACGCTGGCGGTGGATGGTGGGCATCTGGTGAAGTCGATTTGAGTCGATCCAACGACGCGCAAGCCCCTGAACAGCGTCTGAATCCCGTGAATTGCAACGAGAGGAGCCTCCATGCCCACCAACCTGTTTGACCTGACCGGTCGCATCGCGCTGATCGCCGGCGCCAGCCGGGGCATCGGCGAGGCCATCGCCAAGCTGCTCGCCGCGCAGGGCGCCCACGTTATCGTAACCAGTCGGCGCGTCGAGAGTTGCGAAAAGGTGGTGGCCGCTATCCGCGCCACGGGCGATAGCGCCGAGGCGTTTCCCTGTCATCTGGGTGATCTGGCGCAGATCGACGCGGCGCTGGAGCACGTCCGCACCACCCACGGCCGGCTCGACATCCTGGTCAACAATGGCGCCGCCAATCCCTATTTTGGCCATATTGTAGATACCGATCTGGTGTCCTTCCAGAAGACGCTGGACGTCAATATTCGCGGCTACTTTTACATGTCGGCCGGCGCGGCCAAGATGATGCGCACCCAGGGCGGCGGTGCGATCGTCAACACGGCATCGGTCGCGGGCATCTCCCCCGGCCCCTGGCAGGGCATCTACTCGATCACCAAGGCCGCGATCATCAACATGACCAAGTCCTTCGCCAAGGAGTGCGGGCCGGATAATATCCGCGTCAATGCGCTGCTGCCGGGCCTGACCAAGACCAAGTTCGCCGGCGCGCTGTTCACCACCGAGCACGTGCACAAGGAGCTGATGGACAAAATTCCCCTCGGCCGCCACGCCGAACCGGAAGAAATGGCCGGCGCGGTGCTCTATCTGGTATCCGACGCCGCCAGCTACACCACCGGCACCTGTCTCAACGTCGATGGCGGCATGTTGATTTAATTATCGAGCTGCGCACTGACGATCCGCCCGAATCCTCGCGATGCTTCGCAACACAGAGGAACCACCACAGAGGAACCACCGATGGTGAACCCCCGCGCCAAAGTTATCGCATTCGCGGCCCTGCTCGCCACCGCCGGCGCGCAGGCGGCGGCGACGCTGGAATACGAGGTGATCGGCAAGCCCGAGCGCATGATTGCGCGTATCCAGGACCACCACTTGCGGATGGACATGAGCAATTCTGGCAACGCGACTCACAGCATGGTGTTTGACGTCGCCAGTGGCGTCATGCTGACCATCGACCATGCCCGCAAAAGCTACACGACCCTGACGGCGGCGGATTTCGAACGCATGGCGGGCCTAGCCGGTCAGGCCAGCCAGATGATGCAGGGCGCGTTGGCGAATATGCCGACGGCACAGCGTCAGCAGATGGAAGCGCAGATGGCGCAAATGGGTATCGCGATGCCGGGCGCCAAAGTGGTGGCCGTGCCCAAGATCAGCGTGCAGCGCACAGGCCCAGCCGGCAAGGTCGCCGGCTATGCCTGTGCGGGCGCCACCATTCTCCGCGACGGCCACAAGATTGGCAGCGCCTGCCTGGCCGAGCCGGCCGCGCTGAACGTTTCAGCAGCGGACTTCAACACCTTCCAGGAATTGGGTCGGCACCTAGCAAAGCTGGCCAAGTCACTGCCGGCGGGCATGGGCGCGCAAGCGCCACAGTTGCCGGAGATCGACGGCATTCCGCTCGAATACCAGGATTTTGAACATCAGCACCACAGCCGGCTGAAAAGCGTCGCGACGACGGCCATCGACGCCAGCCTGTTCTCGGCGCCGGCGGGCTACACCCAGCAACAATCGCAACTTCCCGGATCGCAGCTACCCGGGCATTCATCCGGGCATTGATGCCGCTTCCGTAGCGGCTGGCGGTGCCGGTGCGCGTCGCCTGGCCTGCCACTGCCTCGGTGCGCGCTGCGCGCTGCCCGGCGTTTCGGCCGGGTGGTCGCTTAATCGCCACCCTCTGCTGCTTCCGGCGGCAGTTCGGTCGCGCCAGCCGGTGGTTCCGCGGCGGGTTTGGCCGCCGCGCTGACCAGAAACACTTCAAACAGCAAGGTCTGGTTGGGGCCGATAACGCCGCCGGTGCCACCCGGCCCATAGGCCAGTGACGGCGGTATGTACAGCTCCCATTTAGAGCCTTCCTTCATCAGTTTCAGCGCTTCACTCCAGCCCGGAATGACCTGATCGACGCCGAACTGGGCGGGCACGCCGCGCTTGTAGGAGCTGTCGAATTCAGTGCCATCGATCAGCTTGCCCTTGTAGTTCACTTCGACGGTGGCATCGAGCGCCGGCAGCGGGCCTGTGCCCTCGGCGAGCACCTTGTACTGCAAACCGCTGGGCAGCACCTTGACGCCGTCTTTCTTGGCATTTTCCGCCAGGAATTGTTCACCGTCCTGCAGGTTTTTGCGGGCCAGTGCTTCCATGGCCTCTTCCTGTTTGGCGATTTGCTTGGCCTTGAATGCCTCGATGACGGTGTCCGCCTCGGCATCACTGAGCTTGGGCTTGACGTCGCCCAGTGCGTCTTTCAGGCCCAACATGAAGGTTTCCATATCTACCGGGAAGGTGTCTGCCCTGAATTGGGAGCCAATGTTCATGCCGATGATATAGCTGACTTTTTGCTCCTCGGTGACCAGGCCGCCGTGGTCGCCGGCGGTGTTCGCCGATAGCAGCACCTGCTCGGCTTCGTCCGGGTTCTTGCCTTTGTCACAACCTGCGAGACCCGCGGTCAACACCGCAACGGCAAGCAGTGGGCGCAACTTGATCATTAGATAGTCCTTAATCGGGAGTGAATGAAAATGTGCGCTGGCGCGAATGGGACTGCCATCTTACGCGATTGTTCCCACCCGACACAGTGTGGCGGGCGGGGCGGGCGCCGGTGCGCGCTCAACGACTGCGCCGATACAGCAAATCCCAGATGCCGTGGCCAAGGCGGGCGCCGCGCTGCTCGAATTTGGTCACGGGCCGAAACGCCGGTCGGGGGATAAAGGGCAGGTGGTCGGTGGCGGTGTTGGCGTAGCCCGGTGCGCCGGCCATCACCGCGGCCATGTGCTCGGCGTAGTCCTGCCAGTCCGTCGCCATGTGGTAGAGACCGCCGATGGCGAGCCGGTGGCGGATGGCTTCGACAAATTCGGGTTGTACCAGGCGGCGCTTGTGGTGCTTCTTCTTGTGCCAGGGGTCGGGGAAGTAGATCTGTACCCGGGCCAGGCTCTGGTGGGGAATGCAGTCGGCGAGCACATCCACGGCGTCCGCGAGATAGATGCGCAGGTTGCCGGCCCCGGCCTTGGCGGCGTTGGCCAGCAGCCGCCCGGCGCCTGGGGCATGCACTTCGATGCCGACAAAATCCTTGTCCGGTTCGGCGAGCGCCATCTGCAACAGCGAGTCGCCCATGCCGAAGCCGATTTCCAGGATCACCGGCGCGACTCGCCCAAAGATGTCGGCCCAAACCACTGGCCCGGCATGGAGGCCGAGGCAATAGCGTTCACCGTATTCCGTCAGTGCCCGTGCTTGGGACGGCGTGCGGCGCCCACCCCGGATCACGTAGCTGCGGATGGGCTTGGCCTTGAACTCGGGGTGGAATTGGGGGGTCAAGCGGAGTCACCAGCGTAGCGGCGGCGCAATAGCGCCAGGCCCAGACAGGCCCAGCCGGCGAGGAGCAGGGTGCCGCCAACCGGCGTCACCGCCCCCCACCAGCGCAGGCCGGTGAGCGCAAGCAGATACAGGCTGCCGGAAAATAGCGCGATACCGCCGACGAACAGCCAGCCCGCCGCGCGGGCGAGCCGCCGGCCGGTCGCCGCCCAGGGGAACGCGCCCACAGCCAGCAGTGCCAGCGTGTGGAACATCTGGTACTGCACCGCCGTCTGCCACACCCCCGTGGCTGCCGGGCTCAGCGCCGCCTTGAGGGCATGGGCGCCAAAGGCGCCAGCGGCGACGCTGACAAAACCGCTGATCGCGGCCGCTGCGGCGAGGGTGCGCAGATCGTTGGTCATGGGGCTGGGCCTGGTGGCGAGGTGAACGGGCCTGGCGGAGGCAGAAAGCCGCGACGGGCGCGGCTTTGGCAATTGCTGTAACCAGAGGCGGATCAGGCGAGCAGGTTGTTGCGCACCTTGTTCATCGCATTGTGTTCAATTTGGCGGATGCGCTCGATGGATACCCGATACTGGGTGGCGAGGTCGCTCAGGGTCGCTTTGCCATCATTGAGCCAGCGTTGCTGAAGGATGTCACGGCTGCGTTTGTCGAGCAGCGCCAGCGCCGACTCGAGGCGGGCGGAGGCGTCCTCATCCCAGTTCGACTGCTCCAGTTGCAGCGCCGGATCGGCGTCGGTGGCCTCCAGAAATTGCGCGGGAGCCTGGTAGGTGCTGTCGTCGTCCTCGTCCAGGGGGGCGTCGAAGGCCGTATCCCGGGCCGACAGGCGCGCCTCCATCTCGCGCACCTCGCGCTCATCGACGCCGAGATCCACGGCGACCGCCTTGACCTCGTCGTTGCTTAACCAGGCGAGTTCCTTCTTGGCGCTGCGCAGGTTGAAAAACAGTTTGCGCTGGGCCTTGGTGGTGGCGACCTTGACGATGCGCCAGTTGCGCAGCACGTACTCGTGGATCTCGGCCTTGATCCAGTGCACGGCAAAGGACACCAGGCGCACACCCTTTTCAGGATCGAAGCGCTTGACGGCCTTCATCAGACCGATGTTGCCTTCCTGCACCAGGTCGGCCAGGGGCAGACCGTAGCCGCTGTAGGAGCGCGCGATGTGGACGACAAAGCGGAGGTGGGACAATACCAGTTGGCGGGCGCTGTCGACGTCGCCTTCGCGGTGCAGGCGCTCCGCGAGGCGCTTCTCTTCATCCGCCGTCAAAATGGGGATGGTGCTGACGCCTTGCATGTAAGCGGCGAGGTTGCCACCGGGTGAAAACCAGTTGGCGGGTTGCAAATGCTTGCTCATATCAGCTCTCCGATGGGCAGCGGGGGCGAATTCTATCATCGGGCGCTTCGATGTCTATCGGCGCCGATGGTTCCCACAGCAACCACCGGCGCATCACAAAGAATGCCGCGCTATCGATATAGCGCGGCGCGGGGCGGCTCGCCCGGCGCCGCGGCCTGCCGCGCGACCTGAAAGTAGGGCGTATCCTGCTCGGCGCCTTGCAGTTGTACTTCGGTGAGCAGGCAGCAGGCGCAGGCTGGACAATAGCGCTCGATCAGCATCACCGGGCTGTCGTCGCGGCGGCGGATTTGGGTGTCCGACCGCGCGAACAGGTCGGCGAGATCGCGGCGGTGGGCCACCGTGCTCGCGACCCAGTCGCCCGCTGGTTGCGCATCGAGCCGGGTATCACAGTGGCTGCACCACCAGGCATCGTCGCGGCGCACCGCGCCCTGGCAGATGGTTGCGCGCGGCACGGCCGCCAACTGGACCCTCGCGCCCGGCACCAGCGCGCGGCGGAGCGCATCGCGCTTGTCCCAGGTCGCCGCTGCATCGACCCGATAGGGGTTGGTGCCGGCAACGACCGCGCCATACAGCACTTCGGCCGCGGCGATGGTGACCATGCCCTGGTTGAGATCGGCTTCGATAAGCTCGGGCGCGCGCAGGAAGGGGTCGCCCAAACCGCCGCCACCGCCGCCGAAGCCCCAGAACACGTCGTCGCTCTTATAAGAGATATTGGTCTGACAGCCCTTCAGCGTTGCATCGAGCGTGCCGCCGATGCTTTCCGGTGTCGACGGCAGTTCGCCGCGGGCGAGGATCGCTTCGGCATCGGTGCCGCGCAGCATCCGGCACATGCCGGTGCCGCCGGGTAGGCCGCCGGCGAAGCCGCGCGCCGGAATCTCCGCGCCGGTGACGAAATTGATGCCCTTGAAGTCGTCCACCCGGTGCAGTTTGAAGGCCTCGTCGATGGCCATGCCGCCGCGCATCGCGCCCGCACCGCCGGCATTGGGCAGCAGCCGGCGCCACAGCAGCATGATCGGCGTGTCGAGCTCCTGCACCTCGACGTCGGACCATTTGATGCCGAGCGTCGATTGCATGCCGTAGCCGTCCTGGCCGTCGCCGGTGGTTTGCCCGGCGCCACCGATGCCCACCGCCATGCCGAAGGGCATGAACATGCAGGGCTGATGGTTTTGATCCATGCCGAACCAGATGCCGAGCGCGACCGCGC
>CBDDRG010000270.1:0-4602 GCA_965232975.1 uncultured bacterium | reverse complement strand
CTGATTCTGCCCGGCGTCAATTTCGAATTCGACAAGTCCACCCTGTCACCGGAATCCCACGCCATTCTCGACCAGGCCACCGAGGTTCGCTACGCGCAGCCCGACGTGTTGGTGTCCATTGACGGCCACACCGACAGCAAGGGCTCGGACGCCTACAACATGAAGCTGTCAAAATCCCGCGCCAAGGCCGTATACGCCTATTTTATCGCCCACGGCATCGACGCCAAACGATTGGTGTTTCGCTATTTCGGCGAACGCCAGCCGATCACCACCAATACCCATGAAGATGGCACCGACAATCCCGAGGGGCGAGCACGCAACCGGCGTTCGGAGTTGAATATTCTCGATCAGGAGAAATTCGCCGTCAGTGAATCCAACGGCCGTTGAGACCGGCGTCCGCGAACACCCGAAACCTCGTTAGTAGCCCTGGACGCCTACTCGGATTAAGCTGGCAGGCGTCCGCGTGCCGCTGCCAAACGCAGGCCGTCGCCATAAAAACCTTCCCAACAAGTAAGAACGTGCATCTGCATCCGACCCGATGGTCGCCAATTTACATCTGCCGCCCGTTATTATCTTCCCAGCACCCGTGTTAGTCCGTAGCATCGCCGCAACGGCCTGGAGCTGCCCGGGATTAGAAGAAAACCAGACGGATCGCAACTGGTTTTATATCAACCCAGCATTATGAGTAAAACCTGCAACAAACTAGCGGAACAGGATGGAACACCATGGCCATAGATCTGCCCCAGGCACTACCACCACAGTTGGAAAGTGCCGACAAAATTGCCGCCTACAGCGCTTCGGCGGAGGCCTACACGGGCGTGGTCAATGGGTTCAATTTGCGCGTGACGGGAAGTCACTATTTATCCAAGGACGATCTGGACACCATCTTCAAGACCGCGCGGACACCCTCCGAAGCGATCATCCTGATTAACGCCAACACCGCGCGCAGAGGCCACTATCTGGTCACCACGCTCTATGCATCGCCGGTTGAAAACACCATCAATGTCCACGCCGTACAGGGCTCGGTCGCCGGTCTGAAGGGCCCGGCGGGAATCACGCACTTTTTCTCCGGCCTGGTCGGAGAACCGGATCTCGATGCCGGCGAATTCGATCGCGCCCGAGTGATGGCCAACCTCCGCAGCAGCCGCAGTGGCATGAACTATTCGGTGACCGCCGAACGCAACCCCACCGACCCCAAGCTGGTCACGCTGGTGTTCAACGAGACCCCAGCCGAGGACGCCGACACCACCGACGTGACCATGCAACTCGGCAACGAAGGCAGCCGCTTTGTCGGCCGCTATTTCGCCGATGGCGGCCTGGCGCACAATTTTAGCGACGGCACGCGCGTGGCGTTGGGCTATCAAACCGCGCTTCCCAGACTCGGTGAGTCCGGTGATGGCGAGGACTACGACAGCTACAGTCTCAAGATCGACCGCCCGTTTTCCTTCGGTCTGTATGGGTTGGACGCCAGCCGATCACAGTACGGTCGTGGCATCGATATCGAAACCATGGTGCAGGGCCCGCCGGGCTCGAACCTGCTGGTCGATCTGCTAGGGCCCATAGGCTCGCTGCTCTCCGGCCTGCTGGGCGGGAACACGCCGTCCGCGCCGACCTTGATCACGACCCACATCGACCTCGACGCCGACATCCGCCGCTATGGGCTGACCGGTGAGCAGGTGCTGGCTGGCGATGTCGACTATCGCGTCAGCTTGTTCGAAAGGGTCGAGCACGTGGATTCACAGATCGAAGTGCGCGACAGCACTGAATCCCTGATGCTCCAGGACGAGGTGTATTCAACCGTCGAGCTCGGCGTCAAATATCTGCGCGCATCCTATCTCGGCTCCAAGCGGCTCGACTGGAGCTTGAAGGGCGCTGTCGAGGCCGGCGTGACCGGCGATAAAGGCACCCTCGGCAGCAACGACACTTCATCCGGAGTTGCCATCGGCAAACGCACCGGCGAGTTCATCGCCGTCAAGCCGGCGGCCGAGGCGCGCTGGCGGGTGCTGCCAAACGGCTCATTCGGAGTCATGGTCATCGGTCAATACGCGCAGGATCAATTGCCGGAGCAACAGCAATGGGTATTGGGCGGCATGGGCGCCATCGCCGCTTATCTTCCAGGTGTACTGGTCGGCGACACCGGCTACTACGGCACAACCGACTTCGAGTACATCTGGAAATACAGCGGGGTCGAACTGACCGGCGCGATTTTTGGTGAACATGGCGCCTCCCAGTTTGAGGACGCCAGTGGCCCTGACGGATCAACGCGCTCGATCACCGACGTCGGTGTCCGGCTGAAGGCACAATTCGGCAAAACCTTTGAACTCCAGGCCGTGAGCGCCCAATCTGTGTCGGATAAAAATGTCGATCAATCCGTGCTCGATCGCACTGAAGCGGATTTTTTTGTCATCGGCAAAGCGGTTTTTTGAGCGCCGCGCCAACCTTGGTGTAGCCTATTTTGTCGGCGACAGACCGGATCCTCGACGATGGGCGACCTCCTCCCCTTTGTAAAGCCCGCGCCGGCCAAGACAGCCGGCAAGGGTCTATGTCAACACGGCGTGCACAAATGGACGCTTTGTCAGCACCAGCAATTTGATGTCAAAGCCGGAAAATTGGTGACCCGCTACCGCTGCGAGCGCTGTGGCAAACAAAAAGTGAAGCTGCTCTGAGCCAGGAGCCTGTGCCGACACTGCGGCCGGATAAAGCCCTCGACACAGTGGCGCCGTTTTCCCAACTACTCGCCGATGACTTTTCTCCAGCTCACCCCGACCGGCCAGTTGCGCTGGCGCCCCACCGCCGCACCGGGTGAAGTCTCCCCTGACGCCGCTATCGCCGCGGCCTTTCGCGCCGATTGGCGGGAAGGCCTGTTTCTGCTCGCCGCACGCCGGCCGGCGACCGCGGCCTGGCCGGAGCTGCGCTACTGGCAGGGCATCGCCGACAGCTATCTGACCGACTTGTGCCAGCTCGCCCCGGATGCTGACCCGGTCGGGGTACCCGCGCCGCCCGATCTGGCGGCGCGCGCGCTGAGCGCACCCCCGCTGGACGGCGGCGAGTACCTGAGTGGCGACGTGCTGCGCGGCATCTGGGGCGAACTGGACGCCTGGGTGCAGCAGGCCGTCGGCGGCGCCGGCGACCTGGAGACTTTTATCGTCCAGCGCGCGCCGAAGTGGCGGCAGGTCGGGCGCGTGTGCCTGCACCTGGCCGAACACAAGACCGATCCCGAGCGCCCGTTCGCGTTTATGGCGACCTACACCAGCGGGCTCGCCGCCGGCGGTCAGTTGCGCCACCTGCCGCTGGGCAAGGCGCTGGAGCAGTACGCCGGCGCCCGCAACCGCGCCGCGCTGGTGCGCCTGCTGACCCCGGTGCAGCGGGCCGCGGAACAGGTGCCCTGGCTGCGCGCGCTGGTGGAGAGCGGCGAGATCTACCAGCCGCGCGCCTGGGCGCCGCCGCGCGCCTATCTGTTGCTGCGCAGCATCCCCGACCTTGAAGCCTGCGGGCTGGCGGTGCGGGTGCCGGACTGGTGGCAGGCACGGCCGCGCCCGCAGGTGCGCCTGGCCATCGAGCGCGGGTCCGCCCGCCTCGGCGCCGACGCCCTGCTGGCATTCAATGTCGGCGTCGCGCTCGGCGACGAGACGCTGTCGGGCGAGGATATCGCGGCGCTGCTGCAGCGCGGCGACGGCCTGGTGCTGTTCAAGGGGCGCTGGGTCGAGTTGGATCGCGAACGCCTGCAACAGGCGCTGGCCCATTGGCGGCAGGTGGCAAAGGGCGCGCGCGCCGGCCAGATTTCGTTCATCGAGGGCATGCGCCTGCTCGCCGGTGCCAGCGCCGACCTGCGCGCCGACGACACCGTAGCGACCGAACGCGCCTGGCTGCTGGTCGAGGCCGGCCCCGAGTTGCAACAGACACTGGCGGCGCTGCGCGACCCCGCGCGACTACCGGTTCTCGGCGCCGACAGCGGCCTGCGCGCGACGCTGCGACCCTACCAGCAGCAGGGCCTGAGCTGGCTGCACCTGCTGAGTGGGCTGGGTCTCGGCGCCTGCCTGGCCGATGACATGGGGCTCGGCAAGACCCTGCAAGTGCTGGCGCTGCTGCTCGCGCACCGCCGCGCGCCGGGCGCCGCACCCGCACTGCCCGCTTTACTGCCCGCTTTGCTGATAGTGCCGGCGTCGCTGCTCGGCAACTGGCGCCGCGAGGCGGAGCGCTTTGCGCCGATACTGAAACTCGCCTTCCTGCACCCCAGCGAGACCGACCGCGAGACGCTGGAGCGCATCGCCGCGGCGCCCGCCGCCGCGCTGCGCGACATGGATCTGGCGGTGACGACCTATCAGCTGCTGCACCGCCAACCCTGGTTGACGGGCCTGCAGTGGCGCCTGGTCATCATCGACGAGGCGCAGGCGATCAAGAATCCGGCGACGCGGCAAAGCCGGGCGGTCAAGGCGCTGGACGCGCAGGCGCGCATCGCGCTGACCGGCACCCCGATCGAAAATCACCTGGGCGACCTGTGGTCGCTGTTCGATTTCCTGAACCCGGGTTTGCTCGGCTCCAGCAAGCTGTTCAAGACCTTCGTCAAGCAGTCGCAGCAGGGCGAGGGCACCGGCTACGGCC
>CBDDRG010000269.1:0-4171 GCA_965232975.1 uncultured bacterium | reverse complement strand
TGCCCTTGGCGGTTTCGACGCCGAGATTGAGCAGCCCTACCGATGGCGAGGGTCGGTCCTCGATGGCCGCCACCATCAACGTGGCCATCACCGCGAACTGGTGCAGTTGCGCCGCCGTGCAATCGACGTTGGCGCCGAGATCGAGTAGATAGCAGCGGCGATTCTGGGTGGGCAGCGCGGTGCAGATGGCCGGTCGGTCGACGCCCGGCAAGGTGCCGAGAATGGCCATGCCCATGGCCATCAAGGCGCCGGTGTTGCCGGCGCTGACGCAGGCGTCGGCGCGGCCGTCGGCGACCGCCTGGAGCGCGTGCCACATCGATGAATCGCGCTTGTGGCGCAGCGCAGCGGAGGGCTTTTCGACCATGCCCACGACTTCGCCGCAATGGGCGATTTGCAACCGTGCGGGCCGCTGGCCGTGGGGCAGCCAGGCGGTGACCTGGGTCTCATCGCCGTACAGCACCACGCGCAGGTCGGGATGGCGGGAGAGGGTATCGACAGTGGCCGGAACCGTGCACGCGGGACCACAATCCCCGCCCATCGCGTCGACCGCGAGACAGGGGCTGGCGGACATCGGCGCTGTCGAGCAACCGGAATCAGTCGTTGGTGTCGGTGTCGAGCACTTTGCGGCCGCGATAGAAGCCGTCGGCGGTGACGTGGTGGCGACGGTGCTTTTCGCCGCTGACCGGGTCGACCGACAGCGTGGCGCCATCACCCAGCGCGTCGTGGGATCGGCGCATGTCGCGCTTGGATCGGGTCTTGCGGTTCTGTTGAACGGCCATGGTTACTCCTGCAATCCGATGATCAAACTAGCCAAAACGGCGCGGTGGCGCTGCGCCGCAACTTCACTCCGATCGCTTCAACTGCGCCAGCACCCCAAAGGGGTTGCGGCGGGTGGTTTCGACGCCCGCGCCGGTGGCGTAGGAACTGGTGCCGGGGCACTCGGCGAGCGGGTGCAGCGCGACCATCGGCAGCGCCAGCAACAGCTCATCCTCGACCAAGGCGTACAGATCAGCGGCGTCGGCGTCCACCAGCCAGGGCTCCAGGCGCTGCGGCAACTTCGGGCTCTGGTCGTCGTCGGCCACCATACCCACGGCGACGTCGGTCTTCACCCGGTGGGCGAGGGGCGTCAGACAGCGCTGGCACACCAGATCGACCTGTGCCTGCACCGTGCCTTCCAGCGTGCGCACACCACCGCCTTCGATGCCGAATTGCAATTCGACATCGACCGCGCCCACCACGGCGCCGATCATCTCGCACACTCGCGGTAGCTGATCGGCGGGGATTTCGCCGCCGAGGGCGGCGCCCTGATCGGCCAGCTTGCGGGCGTCGACCCAGCGCGGCAAGGTGCTCGGTGGGGGCAGATTCGGCATAGGCGCGCGATTCTAGGGATAGGATATTGATCTGTCAAAGCAAGATAGTCGATGATCGGCGCCCGCGCTCGACCGGCAGGCGCGCGCCACGGCGCGCGAGTCAACGGACCCCGGTGGCAACAGGCCCAATCATGATCGACACCCGGCAACTGCTTCTGGCATCGTCGTCCCCCTATCGGCGCGAACTGCTCGCCCGCACCGGCGCTGCGTTCGCCTGGTGCGCACCCGCGGTCGACGAGACGCCCCGGCCCGGCGAGGCCGCCGCCACCCTGGTGCGCCGGTTGGCGGTGACCAAGGCCCAGGCGGTGGCCGACAACTACCCCGATCACCTGATCATCGGCGCCGATCAGGTTGCCGACTGCGCCGGCCGGATCGTCACCAAGCCGGGCAGTCTCGCCGCCGCGCGGGCGCAACTGGCGCTGCTGGCGGGCCAGTCGCTGACCTTTTTTTCCGGGCTGTGCGTCCACCACCCGGCCACCGCGCGCACGGCAACCGCGGTGGTGACCACCGAAGTGATGTTCCGGCGCCTGGCGACAGAGGAGATCGACCGCTATCTGGCGCGCGAGCCAGCCTTCGACTGTGCCGGCAGCTTCAAGGCCGAGGGCCTGGGCATTGTGCTGTTCGACGCCATCACCAGCAGCGACCCCACCGCGCTGATCGGACTGCCGCTGATCCGCCTGCGCCAGCTGCTGGCGGAGTTCGGCCACCCGTTGCTGTGATGCCGCGCCTGGCCATGTACAGACCGGCCCGCGCGGGCTAGATTACCTGACCCCGCCCCTGGCCCAGGAGTCCCCGTGGAGCCACGTCCACCGCTGCCGCCCTTTACGGCCGCCACCGCCGCCCGCAAGGTGCGCCTCGCCGAAGACGCCTGGAACGGCCGCGATCCGGCGCGCGTGGCGCTCGCCTACACGCCCGACAGCCAGTGGCGCAATCGCAGCGAGATTTTCGCGGGGCGCGCCCGGATCGTCGAGTTCCTGACCCGCAAATGGGCGCGCGAACTGGACTACCGCCTGATCAAGGAACTGTGGGCGTTTACCGACCACCGCATCGCCGTCCGCTTCGCCTACGAGTATCGGGACGACTCCGGCAACTGGTTCCGCGCCTACGGCAACGAGAACTGGGAGTTTGACGCCCATGGCCTGATGCGCTGCCGCCACGCCAGCATCAACGACCTGCCGATCGACGCCACGGCGCGCAAATTCCACTGGGATCGCAGCGGCCCGCGCCCGGCCGACCACCCGGGGCTCGGCGAACTCGGCCTGTGATCCCGCAGCGCGTTGCAATCCGCGCCGCCACGCCTGAACCCGGCCCTATGCCTGGAACAGGCACGCATCGGTCGATGAACTGCGCGAATGCTTCCCGGGCCGCTTCACGAGAACGGGAGGGTCCGAAAAAACGGGAAGCCTGAAAAAAGGCGGCGAACAGCCGGTGTCGAACCCCAATGCCAGGCTGTCCCGCGGGAAGTCACGGCGTATAAAAATAGCGCACCAAGTGGAAGAACACGGGCGCTGCAAAGCTCACCGAATCGATCCTGTCCATCATCCCGCCGTGCCCGCTGATCATGCTCCCCCAGTCCTTGGCGCCCAGGCTGCGCTTGACCGCCGACATCACCAGCCCGCCAAGGAACCCCATCAGCACGATGACAAAGGCGATCAACGCCGCCTCCCCGGGCGTGAATGGCGTGATCCACCACATCGCGGCACCGACGGCTACCGCGCCGGCGCCGCCGCCGACCAGGCCCTCCACCGTTTTCGACGGACTCACCACCGGCGCGATCTTCGTCTTGCCCCACAGCTTTCCGCAGACGTACTGCAGAACGTCGCTGATCTGCACCACCAGCATCAGGTAGAACAGCAGCAGCGCGTTCTGCCCGGGGTAAGCGGGGATATCCAGCAGCAACAGGGCCGGCACGTGGCTGATGCAGAACACGGTGACCATCACGCCCCACTGAATCTTCGCGGTGCGCTCGAGGAAGTTCTGCGTGTCCTCGGCCAGCGCCGATAGCGACGGCAGCAGCAGAAATGCATAGACGGGAATGAAGACGGCGAACAGACCATACCAGTGCGCGGCGATCAGCCAATACTGCACCGGGATGATCACGAAGAACGCCACCGACATCGCGCGGTGATCGCCGGAGCGCGTCGGCGTCAGCGTGAGGAACTCGCGCAGCGCGAAGAACGACATCAGCGCGAACAACACCAGGGTCGCCGTGCTGCCGAGCAGGAAGGCCACGGCGAACACCGCGATCATCACCCACCAGGCGCACACCCGCTGGCGCAGGTTGTCCATCGTGGCCCGGCCCTCGGCGCTGGTCGCGCGCCGGCTCAGTACATAGCCAAGCGACGATGCCAGCGTCAGCAGTGCCGCGATGCCGGCCATCAGCCAGGTGAATTTTTCCAGCGGCGTCATGCCAGATCCTCCACGGTCTTGCGGGCGCGCTCGAGAAACGCGGCCTTGTCCTCGCCATCGATGAGTCGCACCGCGGCGCCGAAACGCACCGTGCAGATCAAGGGCACCGGCAAATGGGTGCCCTTGGGCATGCTGCGATGCAGGTTCTCGAGGTATACCGGCACCAGCTCAACCCGCGGATAGCGCTTTGCCAGGTGGTAGAGACCGGCTTTGAACGGCCCCGGCAACGACTGCGCGCGACGCGTCCCCTCCGGAAAGATGATCAGCGAATCACCGCGATCCAGTGCCTCGCACAGCGGTTCCAGCGGATCGGAATCGGCGTCCTTCCGGCCCCGCTCGACCAGCACCGCACGCAGACCGCGCAAGGCGATGTAGCGACGGAGCCCGCCGCC
>CBDDRG010000268.1:0-3280 GCA_965232975.1 uncultured bacterium | reverse complement strand
CAAGGACAATGACCAACACCACGGCCAGCACGGCCAGCGGCTCGCGCAACAGAATGCTCGGGTCGAACAACATGCCCACCGACACGAAAAACAGCACGGCGAAGGCGTCCTGCAGCGGCAGCGAGTCGGCCGCCGCCTGATAACTGAAGTCGCTTTCGCTCAGCACTACGCCTGCAAAAAACGCCCCCAGCGCAAACGAGACCCCGAACAGCTCAGCCGAACCATAGGCAATGCCAAGCGCCGTTGCGAGCACCGACAGCGTGAACAGCTCGCGCGACCCGGTACGCGCCACGTGCGCCAGAAGCCACGGGATCGCCCGCGCGCCCACCACCAGTACCAGCGCCAGAAAAAGCGCAACTTTGCCGAGCGTCAGCGCCAGCACGACAAAAATAGGGTCACCGCCGCTGGTGCCGGAATCGCCACCCAGCTGGGGCGCCAGTGCCGGCAGCAGCACCAGCGCCAGCACCATCGCCAGATCCTCTACGATCAACCAGCCGACGGCGATGCGGCCGTTTGGCGAGTCGAGCACGCCTTGTTCCTCCAGCGCGCGCAGCAGAACGACGGTGCTTGCAACCGACAGCGCCAAGCCGAACACCAGGCCGGCACCAAAGGTCCAGCCCCACAGGTGCGCCATGCCGACACCCAGTGCCGTCGCTACCGCGATCTGCCCGATCGCACCGGGAATGGCCACCCGGCGCACGGCGAGCAGATCCTTGATCGAGAAATGCAGTCCGACCCCGAACATCAGCAGGATGACGCCAATCTCCGCAAGCTCGGCGGCGAGCTTCGCATCGGCAACAAAGCCTGGCGTAAAGGGCCCGACCGCCACGCCAGCCAGCAGGTAGCCGACGAGCGGCGGCAGTTTGGCCTTGCTGGCAAGGAACCCGCCGACAAAAGCCAGCAGCAACCCCATGACAATCGTGGGGATGAGGGTGGTCTCGTGAGGCATCAATCTCTCGCTGCGGTGCTCGCCCACGCCGGGCGCAAGAAGCGGAGCGCCTTGCGCCGTATTGCGGTTGATCCGAGGGGCCTGGGCATGGCGACGGTGCCGATCGCGGTCCGGCGGGTTAATCCAGTTGCACTGGCGCGGGGGCTGCGGCGCTCCCGCCCTCGGCCCCGAAGTACTCGCGCGTCACCGCCACGATCACCGGGCTGAGCAGCAGTATCGAGATCAGGTTGGGAATCGCCATCAGGGCATTCAGGGTGTCGGCCACCAGCCAGGCGAAGTCCAGGCTGAGGACCGCCCCGAAGAACACCATCACGGTCCATAAAATCCGAAACGGCTTCTCGGACACGGTGCCGATCAGGTATTCCCAGCATTTCTCGCCGTAATAGCTCCAGCCCAGAATGGTGGTGAAGGCGAACAGGGACAGCGTCACCGCCAGCAGGTATTTGCCGACGCCCGGCATCCCGGCCTCAAAGGCGGCGGAACTCAGAACCGCGCCGGTTTCGCCGGAGGTCCACACGCCGCTGACCATGATCGCCAGACCGGTCATCGTGCACACGATGATGGTGTCGATGAAGGTGCCCATCATGCCGATCAGGCCGGAATAGACCGGGTTGCTGGTAGCGCCCGCGGCCTGCGCGATGCCGGCCGTGCCCAGGCCGGCCTCGTTCGAGAAAATGCCGCGCGCCACGCCTTTCTGGATCGCCATGATGACCGTGGAACCCAGAAAGCCGCCGGTGGCCGCGGTCGGGTTGAAGGCCTGCGTGAAGATGATGGCGAAGGCGCCCGGAATGCGATCGGCGAACACATACAGCACCACCCCCACGCAGCCCATGTACAGCAGGCACATGAACGGCACCAGGTATTCGGCGACACGCCCGATGCGCTTGATGCCACCCAGCAACACGGCGCCGGTAATCACCATCAGGACCGCCCCGGTCACCCAGGGCGGGATGTCGAAGGCGTTGTGCATGGCGCTGGAGATGCCGTTGGCCTGCACCATGTTGCCGATGCCAAACCCCGCCAGGCCGCCGAAAATCGCAAAGGCCGTGCCCAGCCAGCGCCAGCGTTTGCCGAGCCCGTTCTTGATGGCATACATGGGACCGCCGGCATGTTCGCCGTTGGCGTCCACCTCGCGGTACTTCACGGCCAGCACGACCTCGGCGTATTTGGTGGCCATGCCGACCAGGGCCGTCATCCACATCCAGAACAGCGCCCCCGGCCCGCCCACGGCGATGGCCGTCGCCACGCCGGCAATGTTGCCGGTGCCGATGGTCGCCGACAGGGCTGTCATCAGCGCCGCGTAAGGCGAAATCTCGCCCGAGCCGGTGGCACCCGGTTTGCGGCTGCTCCACACCATGCGAAATCCGTAGCCGATCCTGAAAATCGGCATGAAGCCGAGCCGCAGTTGCAGATACAGGCCCGTGCCCAGGATCAGCACGATCATCGGCACGCCCCACACGATGCCGTTCAGGGTGGTGAAGAATTCGTTCAGGTAGTGCATTTCGCGCTCGTTGTGGCCCGGAGAAAACGCTCACCCGCTCCGGGCGGCGGGCAGTTTGCCGCAAGAATCGGGCCGGCATGAGCGGACCGGGTCTGCGCTCAGTAGGCCGACGGGAGCGGCTTGACCGGCCCCCGAAAGCGCTCTTTTGCCGGCTTGCGCTTCAGCGGCGGCAGCTGCATCGGCTCGTCGGGCAACCGGTAGTCGGGCACGTGGTCGAGCAGGTGGCGGATCAGGGTCAGGCGACCGGTGCGCTGGTCGTTGAAGTCGACCACCACCCACGGCGCGCCGGGGCGGTGTGTGGCCTCGAACATGGCGTCCCGCGCCTTGCCGTAGTCGCGGTATTTTTCTCGCGCTACCAGGTCGATCGGCGACAGCTTCCAGCGTTTGAGCGGGTCGTTGGCGCGTTCCGCGAAGCGGGCTTCCTGCTCGGCCTGGTCCACGGCCAGCCAGTACTTGAGCAGCAGGATGCCGCTGTCGACCAGTGAGCGCTCGAAATAGGGCGTCTCGCGCAGGAAGGTTTCGTATTCCTCGGGCGAGCAGAAGCCCATCACCTTCTCCACCCCGGCCCGGTTGTACCAACTGCGATCGAACAGCACCAGTTCGCCGGCCGCCGGCAGGTGCGCGATGTAGCGCTGGAAATACCACTGCGTGCGCTCGCGCGAGCCCGGCTTGGGCAACGCCACCACTCGCACCTGGCGCGGGTTCAGCTTGCCGGTGATGGCGGCGATGGTGCCGCCCTTGCCGGCGGCATCGCGACCTTCGAGCAGCACCACGATGCGCTTGCCGGTGGTTACCAGCCAGCGGGCCAGGTTGTTCAGCTCCAGCAGCAT
>CBDDRG010000267.1:0-4548 GCA_965232975.1 uncultured bacterium | reverse complement strand
AGCGCTATCATTTCCTCCATCTGCGCCGGACTGGCGGGTTCGGTGACCGCCGCCGCGCCCATCACGGCGTGGCGCAGCGCCGAGTGGCCGACCAGAAAGCCGGCATTGATGGCGAGCTTGCCTTCGAGCAGGTCGAGGTAGCTGCCGAACGAGGTCCAGTTCCAGGGCACGCCCTGCTCCAGGCTCGACAACGGCATGCCCTCGACGCGCGCCAGCATGCGCCGCAGATAGTCGCCGCCGCCGGCGGAGAGTGGCGCGACCGAAAAGCCGCAGTTGCCGCCGAACACCGTGGTGACGCCGTGATAGGACGACGGGCTGACCGCCGGGTCCCAGAACACCTGGGCGTCGTAGTGGGTGTGGATATCGACAAACCCCGGCGACACTATCTTGCCGGTGGCATCGATGGTTTCGCGGGCCGCTTCGGTTACCTTGCCGAGGGCGACTATTCTGCCGTTCCTGATGCCGAGATCACCCGCGCGCCGCGGCGCGCCGGTGCCGTCGACGAGGGTTCCGCCTTTGATCAGATAGTCGAGCATGATGGCCTCCTGTATTCAGATCGCTGTGGTTATGAGGGGAATGCGTGGGAGTAATTTGTAGAACCCATTGAGCGACTAATCGCGGCCTGAATCAATGGCCACGGCCACTGAACAATGGTGAACGGTTCGGGAGACTGTACTGCCCAAGCAGGACAGCGTACGTCGCTGCGACAGGCCGCGGTCCACTCCATGGACCACGGCCCCTCGGCGATCGGGTGCGCCTAGAATTTTCCCGAGGCAATCTCCTTCAGGAGATCGACTTCCAGATCGCGCTCGGCCAGCAGGCGCTTGCGCCGTGCGGTGCCCTGTTCCAGCTGCTTCAGACGCTTGACGTCGTTGGGTTGCAACGCGCCAAAGCCCTTGCGCCAGGTGTGGATCGTCCGCTCGCTGAGCTTGTCCTTCTCGGCCACTTCCGCGACCGGACCGACGTCCGCTGCGCGCCGGATCTTGACCATCTGCTCTTCGGCGAATCGACTCTTCTTCAAAAGCTCCCTCGTTGCCATGGGAGCCCTCTTCTCAAGTTTCAAATGGTCCGGAAAAGGCCGGGCAGGTCACCTGAAATGAATACCGCCTACCCCAGGCGCACCCGCGGCGCGAGGTCCTGGAAATCGGCGCTGGTCCTGGCACGCTGCGCCTCAATTGCTGTGTCCACATCGGCGGTGATCAACATGCCCGCGTTCCAGGTCGCGACGAAATTGAGGCCGTCGGCAATGCTGTGGTCGCGGGCATAGTTGAGCATCTCCTTGGTGCCCTGGATCGCCAGCGGCGACTTCGCAGCGATGTCGGCGGCGACCGCCAGCACGCCGGCGAGCAGGGTCGCCGCGTCGTCGAATACCCCATTGACCAGGCCGACCGCCTGGGCTTCGGCCGCCGGCATGCGCCGCCCGCTGTAGGCGAGTTCGCGCATGACCCCGGCGGGGATGATCAGCGGCAGGCGTTGCAGCGTGCCCAGGTCGGCGGTGACGCCGAGGTTGGTCTCCTGGATGCAGAACAAGGCATCGCGGCTGCAATAGCGCAGATCGCAGGCCGCGATCATGTCCACGCCGCCGCCAATGCAGGCGCCCTGAATGGCCGCCAGCACCGGCACCCGGCAGCCGTCGATGGCGTTGAAGCTCGCCTGCATGGCGCGAATCAGGTCGCGCACCTGCTCGCGGTGGCGCGCCGGTTCCCGCGTCGCATCGGGCCGGAAGCGCGCGAACACGGCAAAATCGAGGCCGGCGGTGAAGTGCTTGCCGGTCGATGCCAGCACCACCACCCGCACCCGGGTGTCGCTCTCGATGGCCTCGAACACCGCGCGAATCTCCCGCCAGAATTCGGGCGTCAGGCTGTTCAGGGTGTCGGGCTGGTTAAGCGTGACCCGCGCGATATGGTCGCGGACTTCATAGGCCAGCGTCTGATAGGCGGTGTGCGGTGCGGTCATGGTGCGTCCTCGCAGTTGTCTGGGTCGGGCGAATTATTGTGATGCGGGCCCCCGCCACCGCCACGCAGTTTGGGGCGGATCACATCGCCCGCGTTTTTGCCGCGAACTCGATGAAATAGTCGAGGCTGGCCGGATTGCGCATGGCGTCGCGATTGGCGGCCTTGGCGAGATCGAAGCCGAGCAGGATTTTCTTCACCGGCGTCTCCAGCTTCTTGCCGGTCATGGTGTAGGGCACCTCGTCGATCTGCAGGATCTCGTCGGGCACATGGCGCGCGGTGAAGTTCTCGCGCAGCGACTGCTTGATGCGGGTGGCGATGTCGGCGGTCAGCGTCAACCCCGGCCGCAGCTGCACGAACAGCGGCATGTAGTAGCGCCCGCCCGATAATTCGAGGCTGAGCACCAGACTATCGACGACCTCGGGCACCCGCTCGACGGCGCGGTAGACCTCGCTGGTGCCGATGCGGATGCCGCCGCGGTTCAGCGTGGCGTCGGAGCGGCCGTGGATGCGGATGGTGCCGGCGGCCGACAGCGTCATCCAGTCGCCGTGACGCCACCAGCCTGGGTACTCCTCGAAATAGCTTTCCAGATAGCGCTTGTTGCCCGCGTCGTTCCAGAAATAGATCGGCATCGACGGCATCGGCTGGGTGATGACCATCTCGCCGACCTGGTCGATCAGCGCGTTGCCACTTTCGTCCAGCGCGCGCACGTCGACGCCGAGCAGGCGGCACTGGATTTCGCCCGCGTACACCGGCAGCAGCGGCGCGCCGCCGACAAAGCCGGATGCGATATCGGTGCCGCCGCTCAGCGAAATCAGCCACAGATCGGGCTTGATGGCGCGGTAGATCCAGGCAAAGGCTTCGTCGGGCAGCGGCGAGCCGGTGGAGCCGATGGTGCTGAGCGCGCTCAGGTCGAACTGGGTGGCGGGTTCCAGCCCCGCCTTCATGCAGCTGATGTAATAGGCCGCGCCGCCACCGAAGAAATTCAATTTGGTGCGCTCGGCCAGCGACCACAGGCGATTGACATCGGGGTAGGCCGGGTTGCCGTCGTAGATCACCAGCACGGCGCCGGTCAGCAGCGCGGCGACGCCGATGTTCCACATCACCCAGCCGGTCGTCGAATACCAGAAGAAGCGCTCGCCGGGCTTCAGGTCGCAGTGCAGACCGGCGTGCTTGAGGTGTTCGAGCAGCACGCCGCCGTGGCCGTGGGTGATGGCCTTGGGAATGCCGGTGGTGCCGGATGAATACAGCGTCCAGATGGGGTGCTCGAAAGGCACCCGCTCGAAATCGATGTGAGTGGCGGCGTTCGCGAGTGCGCGCTGCCACGTATCAACGCCTTCATCGAGCGCCACGCTTGCGACACCGGAGTCGGCGAGGCGGGTATCCGCCAGATAATCGAGCATCACCACCCGCTCCAGGCTGGTCAGCTCGGTTCGAAAGCGCGCGACCTCGGCGCGGCGGTCGTTGCGCTTGCCGTTGTAGCTGTAGCCCGCGACCGCAAACAGGACCTTGGGCGCGATCTGCTGGAAGCGATCGACGACGCTGTTGGTGCCGAAATCCGGCGAGCAGCTCGACCACACCGCGCCGATGGCATTGGCGGCGAGAAACGCCATCACCGCCTCGGGAATATTGGGCATATAGGCGACGACGCGATCGCCGCGCTGCACGCCGAGTCCACGCAAATACTGGGCGAGCTTGGCGACTTTCAGCTCCAGCTCCGCCCAGCTTATCGGGCGCAGCTCGTGCACCTCGGATTCGGCGAGCAGCGCCGGGCGGTCGTCGCTGCGGGCGCGAAAGATGTGCTCGGCGAAATTCAGCGTCGCGCCGGGAAACCAGTGCGCGCCGGGCATCTGGTGGCTGGTCAGCACCCGGTCGTAGGGCGTGGCCGACTGGACGTCGTAGTAATCCCAGATGCTCTGCCAGAACGCTTCGATATTTTCGATCGACCACTGATGGAGCGCGTCGTAATCGGCGAAGTCGCGGCCGGTGCGCGCCTTCAGCCAGCCCATGTAGGCAGTGAGATTGGCGTTGCGTATGCGGTCGGCGGAGGGTGCCCACAGGGGTTTCAGCGACTCTTGCATGACGACAGGGCTCCGGTTGCGGTGGGTCGAAAACGTGCGGCCATTCTATGAACTTTTGCCGGCCCGAGACACCGACTGCCACCGCAGTCGCGACCACGCGCCGGCCATGACCAGGGTATCGAGGTCGCCCGCCGTCGAAAATCTGCGCCGCTGGGCGACCCGGATTCTGGCCGCTGCCGAGGGCGCCGTGCTGGTTGCCCACCCGCGAGTTCGCGCGGCTACAAGGCCAGCCGGTGCTTGGGCGAACTGAGGGGGCCATCGAGGGTATCGGGCCGCAGTGATCGAGGGCCGGGGAGTGAGGCCGGCCCGCGGGGTCAGCCCTCGGGCCGCCCCTTGATCATGCGCAGCGGGTTGTAGGTGAGCACGATGTCGCCGTCCTGGTTCACCACCTTGTTGAAGGTGCGCACCAGGCCGCGGTTGCCCTCGCGAGTCGGACGCACCTGGATCACTTCTAGCTCGACGTGAATGGTGTCGCCGGCGAAGCAGGGCCGCTTGATGTCGAGCTCCATGTTCAG
>CBDDRG010000266.1:0-14846 GCA_965232975.1 uncultured bacterium | reverse complement strand
ATCCGGCGCGCCGCTACTATCTTGCAACAGCAGTTGGCTGTCTTTGTTGATCTTGAGGGGGAGAAACAACTCGCCCCCGAACACAAAGATGATCGAATTGATCCTATTTTGTTGCGGCCGGTTGATGATCTGGAATTGACCGTTCGTTCAGCCAACTGCTTAAAAGCCGAGAGTATTTATCATATCGGTGACCTGATTCAGCGCACCGAAGTTGAATTGCTGAAAACGCCTAACCTAGGCAAAAAATCTCTTACGGAGATCAAAGACGTTCTCCATTCGCGTGGGCTCTCGTTGGGAATGCGCTTGGAGAATTGGCCGCCGGCAAGCCTAAGAAAGGACAAGGTATAACTCCCATCCGCGATGCCCATGGCACAACTTGGTTCGCGAATAGCTGGTGAAACGAAAGTCGAAAGGAAACTAGAGCCATGCGTCATCGTAAAAGCGGTCGCCAATTAAATCGTACGAGCCCCCATCGGAGGGCCATGTTTCGCAACATGACAGCCTCGCTGGTGGCGCACGAATTGATCAAAACCACGCTGCCCAAGGCAAAGGAGTTGCGTCGCGTCGCCGAGCCGCTGATCACCTTGGCAAAAAGTGACAGTGTCTCCAATCGGCGCATGGCGTTTGATCGTCTGCGCTGCAAGGCGGCGGTGGGTAAACTATTCGGCGAGCTCGGCCCGCGCTACGACGCCCGTCCCGGCGGTTACATCCGGATTTTGAAGTGTGGGTTTCGTTCCGGCGACAAGGCGCCAATGGCCTATGTCGAGCTGGTTGGCCGAGCGCCTTCCAATGCCGAAGCGGTGGCCGTCGAATAGTCAAGCGTTCAGAGGCATGGTGGAAACCTGCAGCTTGCTGGTCGCTCACGGCGCGGCGCAAGGGCATCGGCTACAAGTGCTATGAAATAAAAAAAGGCAGTATCCCTGCCTTTTTTGGTGTGTCGAGGAGGCGATTCAGCCTTTGCGCCTCAGCTCGACGCGATCGATGAATTCGTCCAGAATAATTCGATACAGTTCATCGCCGAGAAACGCATCTTCCACGCCCGATTCAATGCTTGGGTTGTCGTTGACCTCGATGACCGCGACGCGATCCCCTGCCTGTTTCAGATCAACACCATAAATGCCATTGCCGATTAAACCGGCAGCCTTGATTGCCGTGTTGATGACCTGCTTCGGCGCCTCATAGGTGGGCAAGGTGGAAAAACCACCGGTCGCAAAGCGCCGCGCGGAATGGTTGTAGATCTGCCAGTGGTTGCGCGCCATGAAGTACTTGCACGCGTAAAGCGGTTTGCCCTTCAAAATGCCAATGCGCCAGTCAAAGTCGGTGTACAGATATTCTTGCGCCAACAGCAGCGCTGACTGGCGAAAGAGTTCGGCGGCGCTGGCGTTTAATTGACTCCGATCTTCGACGCGAATCACTCCGCGCGAAAATGACCCATCGGGGATTTTTAAGACCATCGGAAAGCCCAATTCCTCGATGGCAGCGGTAAGGGCAGCGGGATTGTCCTTCGACAAAAGTTTGGTACGTGGCGTCGGTATACCCTTGGCGGCGAACAGATCCGCCATGTACACCTTGTTGGTGCAGCGGATGATCGATTGTGCATCGTCCATTACCACCAGACCTTCTGCCTCTGCGCGCTGGGCAAAATCGAAAGTGTGGTGATCGATGGCGGTGGTCTCGCGGATGAAGAGCATGTCGAATTCGGACAGGCGACGTAAATCCCGTTTACCGATAAAAGTGATGTCAACCCCCATCTTCTCGCCGACTCGCTCCATTTTCTTCAGCGCTTTTTCGTCGCTCGGCGGCGGTGTTTCCTCCGGATTGACCAGAATCGCCATGTCGTAACGGCTCGCGGCCCGCAATTTTGGCTTGCGCCAGATCAGCGCGCTGAAGCGGTCAAGCGCATAGGCAAAGGCGCTGGATTCCTCGTCATTTAGCTGTTGCAAAGGGACCGGCCGCAGCGCGTCGATGCGCCAGCCGTTCTGCCATTCGAGTTCAATTTCGAGAATTGGGCAGGGCACATGGTCGAACAGTTCCTTGGCCAGGGGTTGCAATTCCTTGATCGCGGTTTCACCAAAAAAGCTGCGCAACTGGATTTTGCCATCACTGCGAGGCGAAAGTTTTTTCAGCAGCGTCGCTGAAAGGTCTTCAAGGTTGCCTTGAATGATTGCAAAGGATTGTTGATTGCGCAGCGCGGCGAGGGTTTTTACCGAGGGAATCACCGAATGGTTTCGCGCCTCGGCAAGTAGCGAACAGTAGTAGCCCTTGCTGAGGTAGCGCATGCTTCGACACAGATTGATGATCCGGGTCCGGCCAACTTTGCTGATGCCCTGACCTAGATACTCTTCAAAGGTAATGACTTGGTCGCTGGAAAAATAGGGCGCCCAGTCCTTGGTCGAATCGACGATAATCTGTAGTTTTGACATGAATTGGAGTGATAACCAGTGTGCTGACAGGGGAGAAGTTTGGAGCTATTGTCAAATTCGACGTTCACGAGGCTGGTCAAGCGGAGCCACAGCGCTCGCCGAAAGATCTTCGGCCTCGGGGCCGACCAAAGCGGCCGATGCCGACTCAATCCCGCGGTGGAAACGCCGCCAGCGCGCCTTCCACCGTCCGCTGGATAAGCTTTCGTGCGCCACGGCGCAGCAACTCGGCCAACGGATCGGCAATCGCCTCTCGACCGGCAAACTCAACAAAGTTACTCTTGCTCATGGTGGCGCATCCCTTGGTTGGCTGATTTTTTGGCGACTAACAATCAACCAGATACGTCGCTTTCTTGCTTGCAATGCTTCAAACACCAGATTCAATTGCAACCCGGAAATTTGCGGCCATCCTAGTACTGTGGGAGATGATTTGCGAACAAATTTTGGGCGCGGTGGCAAGTTTATGAAATTACTGGTGAATGTCGCCGACGCCACGGACATCGCGGAATTGGTGGCGCTCGAACGAGCCTCTTTCCCAAGTGACCGGATCACTGCGCGCAGCTTCCGTCGGCTGGTAAGGGCGCCGAGCGTCGTGCTTCTGGTGTGTCGTTCGGGTATCGACCTGGCAGGCTATGGACTGGTGTTTTTTCGGCGCGGGAATTCGATAGCGCGACTGTATTCAATATCAGTGCCCCCGAGCTATCGGGGACAAGGGGTAGCCGGGCAGTTGCTCGCGCGAATGGAAACGGAAGCCCGTGCCCGCGGTTGTGACCGTTTTCGCCTCGAGGTCAACGCCGACAATGGCGCGGCGATCCATCTCTATCGGCGTTTGGGATTTCGGACCTTTGCCCGCATAGAGGGCTATTACGGAGATGGCGGCGACGCGTTGCGCATGCAGAAGGATCTATTGCAGGCAATCTCCAAGACCGGCCAAACGGCCCGTCCTGACGGCGCGATCAAAGGGGCGCACCCCGCGCCACCCCGGTTATGCCATCAGCCAGACGATCCGCCGTGAAGGGCTGAAAAAAGAATCACGCAGCCGGCGAAATTCGGCAGGTGCATGCCGCCCAGTTTCGGCCGCCACTTGTGGAAGTTCCCATCGCTAAACCGGCCTTGACGGTAGACTTCCTTGGCTGGCAGAACTGCTCGGGCTGCTTGATGAAGCCCATGGTCTGCTCTGCGGTGAATCCGCCTCTCCTCTGGTTCGTCGCTCTCCTCGTTGACCGGACTTCCCGGAAACTGCGATGACACGGCAGGAAGGGGAGGTCGCGGCCCGCGGTGCTGCGCCGATTCGAATATAATGGCGACGCGGTCAGCGCTGCGTGCCGCCAGCCCACGTTTCCGAGAGGTTCCCATGCTGCGCAAAATCCTGATCGCCAATCGCGGCGAGATTGCGGTGCGCATCATTCGCGCCTGCGCCGAGATGGGCATCCGCTCGGTCGCCATCTACTCGCATGCCGATCGCCACGCGCTGCACGTCAAGAAAGCTGACGAGGCTCACTCCATCGGCGCCGATCCCCTCGCCGGCTACCTGAACGTCCACCAGATCGTCAATCTCGCGGCCGCGTCCGGGTGTGATGCGATCCATCCCGGCTACGGCTTCCTGTCCGAGAATGCGGCTTTCGCGTCCGCCTGTCGTCAGCGCGGGCTGTGCTTCATCGGCCCCAGCGCCGAGGTCATCCGCCGCATGGGCGACAAGACCGAGGCGCGCCGGGCGATGATTGAGGCGGGCATTCCAGTCACGCCCGGTACCGACGGCAACCTCGCCAACCTGCAGGACGCCCTCACCGCGGCGGCGGCCATCGGTTACCCCGTCATGCTCAAGGCCACTTCCGGCGGTGGCGGCCGCGGCATCCGCCGCTGCGACACCCTCGAAGATCTGCGCCACAATTTCGATCGGGTGATCTCGGAGGCCACCAAAGCCTTTGGCAGCGCCGAGGTGTTCCTCGAAAAATGCATCGTCGATCCCAAGCACATCGAAGTGCAGATCCTCGCCGACCGCCACGGCAACACCGTGCATCTGTTCGAGCGCGATTGCTCGATCCAGCGCCGCAACCAGAAATTGATCGAAATCGCGCCTTCGCCCCAGCTCGATGACGCCCAGCGCAGCTATATCGGCGATCTCGCCGTGCGCGCGGCGCGCGCCGTGGGCTACGAAAACGCCGGCACCGTCGAATTTCTGCTCGACGCCAGCGGCGCGTTCTACTTCATGGAGATGAACACCCGGGTGCAGGTGGAACACACCATCACCGAGGCCATCACCGGTGTCGATATCGTCGAGGAACAGATCCGCATCGCGGCCGGCCTGCCGCTGCGCTACGCCCAGGCCGATATCAAGCGCAACGGTTTTGCGCTCCAGTTCCGCATCAACGCAGAGGATCCGAAAAACAATTTTCTGCCCAGTTTCGGCAAGATCACCCGCTACTACTCGCCCGGCGGCCCCGGCGTGCGCACCGACGCGGCCATTTACACCGGCTACACCATCCCGCCCCACTATGACTCCATGTGTGCCAAGGTCATCGTCTGGGCACCAACCTGGGAGGACGCTCTCGCCCGCTCCCGCCGTGCCCTCAACGACATGGCAGTGTTCGGGATCAAAACCACGATCCCCTATTACCGGGAGATACTGAACTCGCCGGTGTTTCGCAGCGGCTCGTTCAACACCGGATTTGTCGAGGCCCACCCGCATCTGGTCAACTATTCCAACAAGCGCCGCCCGGAAGAGATCGCCGCCGCGCTGGCCGTCGCCATCGCCGCGCACGCCGGCCTTTGACCACCGAGGAGCACCATGAGCCAGGTTCAGATTACCGATACCGTCCTGCGCGACGGCCACCAGTCGCTGATCGCGACGCGGATGCGCACCGAGGACATGCTGCCCATCTGCGCCGCCCTCGACGACATCGGCTACTGGTCGCTGGAAGCCTGGGGCGGCGCCACCTATGACGCCTGCCTGCGTTTTCTGAAGGAAGACCCCTGGGAGCGCCTGCGCGCACTGCGCGCCGCGCTGCCCAACACCCGCCTGCAGATGCTGCTGCGCGGCCAGAACCTGCTCGGCTACCGCCACTACGCCGACGATGTCGTGCGCGCTTTCGTCCTGCGCGCGGCCGCCAATGGCATGGATGTGTTCCGCATCTTCGATGCCCTCAACGACCTGCGCAACCTGCGCACCGCCGTCGAAGCCACCAAAGAGGCCGGCAAGCACGCCCAGGGCACGATCTGCTACACCACCAGCCCGGTGCACACCACGGCCGGTCTGGTCGGGCTCGGCAAGGAACTCGCCGCGATGGGCTGCGACAGCATCGCCATCAAGGATATGGCGGGCCTGCTGACGCCAACGGCCACCGAGGAACTGGTCAAAGGGTTGTTCGATGTCGTCGGGCTGCCCGTGCACCTGCACTCCCACGCCACCTCCGGGCTGGCCGAAATGTGCCAATTGAAAGCCATCGAGGCCGGCTGCCGGCACATCGATACCGCCATCAGCAGCTTTGCCGGCGGCACCAGCCATCCGCCGACCGAAAGCATGGTGGCGGCATTGCACGAAACGCCTTACGACACCGGCCTCGATCTGGGCAAATTACAGGCGATCGGCGGCTATTTTCGCGAAGTGCGCAAGAAATACGCGGCATTCGAGAGCGAATTCACCGGCGTCGATACCCGTGTGCAGGTGAACCAGGTGCCCGGCGGCATGATCTCCAATCTCGCCAACCAGTTGCGCGAGCAGAACGCGCTGGATCGCTTCGACGAGGTCATGGCCGAAATTCCCCGCGTGCGCGCCGACCTGGGCTATCCGCCGCTGGTGACGCCGACGTCGCAGATCGTCGGCACCCAGGCGGTGCTGAACGTGCTCACCGGCAACCGCTACCAGACCGTCACCAACGAGGTGAAGCGCTATCTGCAGGGCGGCTACGGCCAGCCACCGGCCGCGATCAATGCCGCGCTGCGGCTCCAAGCAGTGGGCAACGCCGAGTTCGTCGAGGGCCGCCCGGCCGACCTGCTCAAGCCCGAACTCGACAGCCTGCGCGCCGAGATCGGCGCCCTCGCCACTAGCGAGGAGGACGTGCTCAGCTACGCCATGTTCCAAGAGATCGGTCGCCAGTTTCTGGTGGCCCGCCGCGACGGCAAATTGCAGCCCGAGCCGAGCGCGCCGACGCCCGTGGCGGCCGCCGGCGGGGCTGAAATCCGCTCCCCCACCGAGTTCAACATCACGCTGCACGGCGAGAGCTACCACGTCAAGGTCACCGGCACCGGCCACAAAGAGCAGGCCGAGCGGCACTTTTACCTGACCGTCGACGGCGTGCCCGAAGAGGTCTTGGTCGAGACCCTCGACGAACTGGTGCTGAGTGGCGGCGCCGAGGGCGCCATCCGCACCGCCATTGGCAGCCGGCGCCCGAAACCCACCGGCCCGGGCCACGTCACCACCGCGATGCCGGGCAATATCGTCGAGGTGCTGGTCGCCATTGGCGATATCGTCACCGCGGGGCAACCGCTGCTGATCACCGAATCCATGAAAATGGAAACCGAGATCCAGGCGCCGATTGCGGGCGAAATCACCGAGGTTTTCGTCCACAAGGGCGACAGCGTCAACCCCGCCGAAACCCTGATCGAAATCTCGCCAGTCTGATCGCGCGCGGGTTCGGCGTAAAACTCGCGCCGACTCGCGCACTCCGCAGTGCCGCACCGATAACCGCGCAGCGGGCGGCCGCCGCCTCTTTTTTCACATCTCGCTCTGTGCCACGCTAATCCCCGTCATGCTCAGGCTTCGTTCGGTCTCGCACTGCAAGGGGAAAGCCATGCCAACCAGCAAAAAAACCGTCAACAAGTCCGCGGCCGCAAACGCCGCCACCGGTGGCGACAAGGCCGCGCCGTTCCGCCTGACCTACGCCACCATGTTCGACCCGCCGGAGGAATTGCACCGCAACTTCGAGCGCGCACTGGCGCGCGTGAAAGCCGAACTCGGCGGCGACCACGGCATGTTGATCGCCAATCAGGAGCGCCTCGCCGACGCCAAATTTGCGAAGGTTTCCCCCATCAACACCGATTGGCTGCTCGGCACCTTTCAGCAGGGCTCGGTGCGGGATGTCGAGGACGCCGTGGCGGCCGCGGCGGCGGCCTGGCCGAGCTGGGCCGCCGTCAAATGGCAGCAGCGGGTGCGCCTGCTGCGCAAGGTCGCGGCGCTGATCGAGAAGCGGGTCTACGACATCGCGGCCACGGTCGCCCTCGAAGTCGGCAAAAACCGCCTGGAGGCGCTCGGTGACGTTCAGGAAACTGCCGATCTCATTTACTACGCCTGTGCCGACATGGAGCGCAACGATGGTTTCGTCCGCGCGATGGGCGCCGATCCACTGGTCGGCTACCGCTCGCAGAATGTGTCGGTGCTGCGACCTTATGGCGTGTGGGCGGTGATCAGCCCGTTCAATTTTCCGTGCGCGCTGGCGGGCGGCCCCAGCGGCGCGGCGCTGGTCGCCGGCAACACCGTCGTCTTCAAGCCGGCCTCCGATACGCCCTGGGCCGGGCGCCTGCTCGCCGAGTGCATGCGCGACGCCGGCATTCCCGACGGCGTCTTCAACCTGGTCACCGGCGCCGGCGGCACCGTCGGGCAGGCGTTGGTGGACGATCCGCGCGTGGCCGGCATTACCTTTACCGGCTCCCACGCCGTCGGCATGGGGCTCTACCGAAGGTTTGCCAACGGCGCCTGGCCGCGCCCCTGCATCGCCGAAATGGGCGGCAAGAACCCGGCGATCGTGTCGCGCAACGCCGATCTCGAGCGCGCCGCGCTGGGCATCTTCCGCTCCGCGTTCGGCCTGCAGGGCCAGAAGTGCTCGGCTTGTTCACGCATCTATGTCGAAGCCCCAGCGCAGGCGAAACTCACCGAGCTGCTGCTGGCCCGGATCGAAGGGCTCGTAGTCGGCGACCCAACCCGGCGCGAGGTCTACAACGGCCCCGTCATCAACGCCCACGCCTATCGCCAGTTCGCCAAGTTCACGACCGAGTTGCGGCGCGGCGGCACCGTCCTCAGCGGCGGCAAGCAACTGCGCGACGGCGATCTCGCCCAGGGTTACTTCTGCGCGCCGACACTGGTCGCGGGCCTGCCGCCGACCCACCGGCTGTGGCGGCAGGAAATGTTTCTGCCCATTGCGCTGATCCATGGCGTCGAGTCCCTGGCCGAGGCGATGGCGCTGGCCTGCGACACCGACTACGGGCTGACCGCCGGCTTCTATGGCAGCAAGAAGGAAGCGGACTGGTTCTTCGCCCACAGCGGCGCGAGCGTCAACTACGCCAACCGCCCCCAGGGCGCCACCACCGGCGCCTGGCCCGGGTTTCAGCCCTTTGGTGGCTGGAAGGCATCGGGCTCGACCGGCAAAAACGCCGGCGGCCACTACTACTTGCCGCTGTACATGCGCGAGCAGGTGCACAATCGGGTCGACTAGTAGACGGCCGCCGCTGCGCATTCGCGGCGGCCGTCAACACCCACGCGCAACACCACGCGCTCACTCCCACGCGCTCACTGCCGAAGGCGGCTGCGGCGCCGAGACGCGCAGGTATGCGGTGCGGATACTGTCATGCGGTCGGTGGATAGGTACCGGCGCCGCATAAAGCAGCATCAAATTGGCGTTTTTCAACGTAGTCGAAGGACTCTGGCGTGAGCAGTTCGGCGGAACACCTCCAGCGGTCGCGCGTTTGCGCGTTAGGGAAGCGCCGGTTTAATTCAGTTCTGGTCATTGCGAGCGCAGCGAAGCAATCCATGTAGCACCACAAAGTAACAACCCAGGGGTCGCCACGGCGCTGCGCGCCTTGCGATGACAGAATAAATCCGCTTTTTCTTAGCGCACCATCCGGTCGGTAATTTGGCCTGAAACAGGTCAGCCCGCCCGCTCCGCTTGGCTCCGCCCCAAATACCCCCGCCAGCCGCCGTAGCTCGTGATGTCCCGCGCGCCTTCGATGCCGCCCTGCTCGCAAATGAATCCGGTCTCCCAGCGGCCGTCGGCGAGTTGCACCTTGCCGAGTCCGAGCGGCGCCGGGATACCGGCGACAAAGGAACCCAGCTCGGCGCTCGGCAATTCCCAGACTTCGACTGCGATGGCAGCGCCATCGGTCGCGACGCGCACCATGGCGGGTCGATAGGGTGGGCCGCCGGGCAGCGCATACAAGCGATAGTTCGGTGACGACAGCGTTGCCTCGATCAAATAAGCGCCCCGCTGGGTCAGTTGCCAGTTCAGTGGTAGGCCATCGAGGTGCGCGCCGCAGACCACGACGCGCACGCGGTCGTGGCGGGCACTGGTGGGCGGTGGCGCCAGCGCGAGGTGGCGGCCGCCCGGCAGTGGCAGATCGAGCTGGCGCTGCACGGCGTCGGCTACCCCGAGCAGATATTGATCGGTGCAGGCACGGCCGAACAGGGTCATGCCCCAGGGCAGGCCATTGGCCATGGTCCCGGTCGGCACCGCGACGGCGGCGTAATCCAGCAGATTGATGAAGTTCGTGTAGTGGCCGAGCTGCCGGTTGCGAAACAGCGGCTCGGCGAAGATTTCGGCGGTGGTGAAGGCGCGGCCAATGGTGGGCATCAGCACGCAGTCGAGCCGCGCCAGCGCACGGTCGCACTCCGCTTTCAGTGCCTGCAGGCGGTATTGGGCCTTGAAAGTCTCGACGCCAGTGACGGCCGGCGCCGATGCCAGCACGGCGCGGATCACCGGCAGCACCGCTTCCGGGTCGCGGGCGATCAGCTCGCCCACCACGGCCTGCCGCTCGGCGACCCAGGGGCCTTCGTACAGCAGTCGCGCCGCCGCCAGAAAGGGCGTGAAGTCGATTGCCTGCGCGCGACCGCCGCAGGCTTCGAGTGCCGCCACCGCCGCCGCGAACAGTGCCGGGCCCTCGGCGTCGCCGAAAAATTCCAGGTCTTCGGTACGCGGTACGCCGAACACGAAGGGACGTGGCAGGCCAAAGGCGCCACCGTCGTTCCACTGGGGGTTGGCGCGGCTGTAGGGATCGGCGGCGTCTGGCCGCACCGTCAGCGCCAAGAGTTGACTCGCGTCGCGGGCGCTGGCGGTAAACACCGCCACACAGTCGAGAGAGCGGCAGGCCGGCACCACGCCCGCCATCGACAGCAGCCCACGCGTGGGCTTGAGCCCGATCAGGCCGTTCAGCGCCGCCGGCACCCGCCCGGAACCGGCGGTGTCGGTGCCGAGCGCGAAGCTCGCGACCCCGAGCGCGACCGCGAGCGCCGAACCGGAACTGGAGCCGCCGGCGGGAAAATCGGCCAGCACCGCATTGCGGCAGGCGCCATAGGGCGAGCGGGTGCCGTTCAAGCCGGTGGCGAACTGGTCGAGATTGGTCTTGCCGATGGGCACCGCGCCGAGACTGATGAGTTGCTCGACGATGGTCGCCGAGCGGCTCGGGGTATAGGCGAAGGCAGGGCAGCCGGCGGTGGTCGGGACACCAGCGAGGTCGATATTGTCCTTGATCGCGAAGGGCACGCCGTACAGCGGCAGATCGTCCGGCCGCCGGTTATCGAGTGCTGCCAGATACGGCTCGATCTCCGCGGCAGTCAGCAGGTGGATGAACAGCCGGTACTCCGGGTTCCGCGCGGCGGCGCGGGCCAGCAGCGCCGCGATCAGCGCGCGTGGGCTGGTGCGCCCGTCCCGGTAGGCCGCGCGCAACGCCCCCAGGCGCAGATCGGGATTCAAGCCGATAGTGCTCATTGCGCCACCTCCAGCACGGCGACCCGTTGACCCGCGCGCACGGACGCGCCGGTTGTCACCAGGATTGCGGCGACGGTGCCCGCGCAGGGCGCGGTGACGGGGATCTCCATTTTCATCGATTCGAGCACCAGCAGCACATCACCGGCTTCTACGCGCGCACCGACAGTCGCCCGCACCTGCCACAGGCTGCCGGCGATGGGGCTGTCCACGGCGACTTCACCCGCATTGAGCATGGGCTCGACGCCAACGTCGGCCATGGCTTCAGCGCTGTCGAATTGATCCAGCCCCGTTGCTCGCCAGTGCGCCCGCTCGGCGGCAAAGGCCGCCTGCTGGCGCGCGCGAAACGCCGCGATGCCGGCCGCTTCCCGGTGTAAAAAAGCCTGGTAATCGGCCAAGTGCAGCTCACCCGGCTCGATCCTGAGCGGGTAGCGGCCGAGGGGGAAATCGCGGCGAATGCGCGACAATTCGTCGGCCGAGACGGGAAAAAAGCGGATCTGGTCGAACCAACGTAACAGCCAGGGCTCGCCGTCGAAAGCGGCGACTTCGCGGTAGCGGTTCCACATTTGCAGTGTGCGGCCGACGAACTGATAGCCGCCCGGCCCCTCCATGCCGTACACGCACAGGTAGGCGCCGCCGATGCCGACCGAGTTTTCGGCAGTCCAGGTGCGCGCCGGGTTGTACTTGGTGGTGACCAGACGCTGGCGTGGGTCGAGTGGTGTCGCCACCGGCGCGCCCAGATAGACATCGCCGAGGCCCAGCACCAGATAGCGTGCGGCGAACAGGATGTCCGCCACCGCATCGATGCTGTCCAGGCCGTTGATGCGGCGGATGAACTCCAGATTGCTCGGGCACCAGGGCGCATCCTTCCGCACCGTGGTCATGTATTTGTCAATGGCGAGCTGGCAGGCCGGGTCGTCCCAGGACAGCGGCAGATGCACCGTGCGCGAGGGCATCACCAGATCGCGGGCCGCGCAGACGGCGCTCCAGTCGGCACTCAACATCGCGAGCAACTGCGCCAGCGGCAGCATTTCCGGTTGATAGTGGATTTGCAGCGAGCGGATACCGGGGGTCAGGTCGATGACGCCCGGCAGTGCCCGGGCCGCAAGGGCCGCCAGCAGCCCGTGGGCGCGAAAGCTCGACACCAGATCGAGTTCCGGCGCGCCGACCTCCACCAGCAGATGGGTGTCGCCGGCGAGCCGGGCCACCAGGCGGGTGGCGTCGTCGCTGTTGTCGGCATGGATGTCGAGCACCAGCGGCGAAGCCGGTTCACAGCGCTGCCAGTCCAGGTTCACCGGCACCAGCTCGGCGCACTCGCGATCGCCGGCAGCCGCCAACGCGCGCGCCCTGGGCACATCGACAGGCACAAAGCGCACGCGATCGCCGGCCTTCAACTGGCCCAACTGCCACAGGTCGGCCTCGATCACGGTGGCCGGACACACAAAGCCACCCAGGCTCGGGCCGTCCGGGCCCAGGATCACCGGCATGTCGCCGGTGAAGTCCACGGCACCGACCGCGTAGGGGTTGTCGTGAATGTTCGACGGATGCAGACCGGCCTCGCCGCCATCGGCCCGCGCCCACTCGGGCCGCGGCCCCAGCAGGCGCACACCGGTGCGGCTGGAGTTGAAATGCACCTCCCAGTCGGCGGCAAAAAATTGGCGGATGTAACCATCGGAAAAATAATCCGGCGCCCCCTGGGGGCCGTAGACCACCCGCAACTGGCGCAGCGCCGACAGCTCGGTGCGCAGTGCCGCCGGCAGGACAGCGCCAGCGGACGAGTCCACGAGCGGCAGCAGATGCAGCACATCGCCCGCCCGCAGCGCCCGCCCGCCGTGGCCACCGAACTGGCCGAGGGTGAAAGTGCTCTTGCTGCCGAGATAATCCGGCACCTGCACACCGCCGCGCACGCACACATAGGCGCGCGCGCCGGCGCCAGTGATGGCGCCCAGCGCCAAGATCGCGCCGGCGGGCACCAGCAGCGCGGTCGCCATGGGCTGCGGCACGCCGTCGAGTGTTATCGGCAGTTCAGCGCCGGTGATCGCGACCACGGCGGGGCCATTGAAGCGCAGCGTCGGCCCCGCCAGCGTGAGCTCCAGCGCCGCCGCGCCGACAGCATTGTTCAGCAAACGATTGCCGAGACGCAGCGCGCGCGCATCCATCGGCCCCGAGGGCGGCACGCCGACGGCCCAGTGGCCGAGCCGGCCGGGCCAGTCCTGCACTGTCGTTTGCGTGCCCGCCGCGAGCACTTCGCAGGTGGCGGCGCGATACACCAGCCCTTCGAGGCAGCGCGTCCAGGGCGCGCCACTCGCGAAAGGCGCATCTGCGAGAATCTGGCGCAGATAGTCGCGATTGGTTTCGACGCCATACAGGTGGCTGCCCGCGAGCGCGGCGTCGAGCCCGGCGCGCGCTTCGTCCCGCGTCGGCGCCCACGCGATGACCTTGGCGATCAGGGGGTCGAACCAGGGCGGAATCTCGCAGCCGGCCTCGACCCAGGTGTCGATGCGCAGCAGTTTGCCGTCGGCGGGGGGGAATTCGACCTGTGTCAGCAGGCCGGGGCTGGGCTGAAAATCGCGGCCCGGGTCTTCGGCGTACAGCCGCGCCTGAATGGCGTGGCCGCTCGGCGCCAGCCCGCGCGCCAGTTCGGCCAGCGGCGGCAAGGTGCCGGCGGCGAGCTCCACCATCCAGCGCACCAGATCCACGTCCCACACCTGCTCGGTGACGCCGTGCTCGACCTGCAAGCGGGTGTTCACTTCGAGGAAATAAAAGGCGCCGGCGGCGTCCCCCGCATCGCCGCCGCGCACAGCGCCGCGGCGATGCCGTCCGGCAGATTCGGCGCCGGGGTTTCCTCCAGCACCTTCTGGTTGCGCCGCTGTACTGAACAATCGCGCACGCCCAGCGCGAGCACGCCGCCCACCCCGTCGCCGAACACCTGTACTTCGAGGTGGCGCGCGCGTTCGATGTACTTTTCGATAAATACGCCGGCGTCGTTGAAGTTGCTCTGGCCCAGGCGCGCCACGGAATCGAAGTGCGCGGCAAGCTCGGTGGCAGAATGGCACACGCGCATGCCGATGCCGCCGCCACCGGCGGTGCTTTTCAGCATCACCGGATAGCCGATGCCATCTGCGGCGGCGAGCGCGGCCGCGACATCGGCCAGCAGCCCGGTGCCCGGCAGCAGCGGCAGGCCCTCGGCTTTGGCGAGGGCGCGGGCGCTGTGCTTCAGCCCGAACACGCGCAACTGCTCCGGCGTCGGCCCCACGAATGCGATGCCAGCGGCGGCGCAGGCCTCGGCAAAGGCCGCGTTTTCGGACAGGAAACCATAGCCAGGGTGAATAGCCGCCGCGCCACTGGCCTGCGCCCGCGCGATGATCTTGGCGGCGTCCAGATAAGTGCCGGCGGCAGGGCCATCGCCGAGGCTGTGGGCTTCAGCCGCGGCGCGCACATGCGGGCTGCCGGCATCGGCCTCGGCGTAGACCGCGACGCCGGCGATATCGAGTTCGCGCAACGTGCGCAGAATGCGGCAGGCGATGGCGCCGCGATTGGCGATCAGCAGTTTGGCGATGGGTTTGGCGGTGGCGGGTTGAGCTGTAACAGTAGTGGTGGTGGCCATGGCGGCTTCCCGAGGGGCTGTCCGATTTTTTGTGTGTGAGGCGGTTTGGTCTCTTTCCGCTTCAACCGGATTTTTTCATGAGCGAGCCCCTGTGAAGCGATCTTCGTAGAGTATCGCGAACTGGTTCAT
>CBDDRG010000265.1:0-2729 GCA_965232975.1 uncultured bacterium | reverse complement strand
TACGCCCGCCTGCGCGGCCGGGCCATCGCCGGTGGGCAGGGCGACGCCGCGGCCCGCATCTACTGCCAGCGCCTGGACGCCGAACTGGTGGCCATCGCCGGTTATTACCGCCTGAGCGAACAGATCGGCGATGCCGAACGCACCGGCCCGGTACAGGTCCGCCTGGAAGGGGAAAGCCTGCTCATCGAACCGCTTTGAACAATGCACCGGACAAAGCCGCGACCGAATCGAAAACCACCGGTTTTTGGTCTTTTGCGTGCCTGGCGCCGCGTGCGTCCCTAGATCCACCTACCTCAAAGAGACCGACCCAGTGGCGAAAATCGTCGTAATAACCTCCGGCAAAGGCGGGGTGGGCAAGACCACCACCAGCGCCGCCATCTCCACCGGCCTGGCCCTGGCCGGCCACCGCACCGCGGTGGTGGACTTTGACGTGGGCCTGCGCAACCTCGACCTGATCATGGGTGTGGAACGGCGCGTGGTGTACGACTTCGTCAACGTCATCAATGGCGACGCCAACCTGAAACAGGCCCTGATCAAGGACAAGCGGGTGGAAGGGCTGTACATCCTCCCCGCCTCCCAGACGCGCGACAAAGACGCCCTGAGTACCGAAGGGGTGGAAAAAGTCCTCACCGAACTGGCGAGAGACTTCGACTACGTGGTGTGCGACAGCCCGGCCGGCATCGAACGCGGCGCACTCATGGCCGCCTATTTCGCGGACGAAGCCATCGTGGTCACCAACCCGGAAGTCTCCAGCGTGCGGGATTCGGACCGCATTCTGGGCATTCTTTCCAGCAAGACCCGCCATGCCGAACAGGGCCACGGCCCCATTCCCGGCCGCCTGCTGCTCACCCGCTATTCCCCGGAACGCGTCGCCAAGGGCGAGATGCTCAGCGTGCAGGACGTGCAGGAAATCCTGGCCGTGGACCTGCTGGGCGTGATTCCTGAATCCCCGACCGTGCTCAATGCGTCGAATGCCGGCACCCCGGTGATCATGGACCCGGCGTCCGACGCCGGTCAGGCCTACCAGGACGCGGTGGCCCGCTTTCTGGGCGAAGACCGGCCGCATCGTTTCCTGAACGTGCAGAAAAGGGGCCTGTTCGGCCGCCTGTTCGGGAACTGAGCCATGAATATCTTCAATTACTTCCGGTCGCAGAAAAAAAACTCCGCCCAGGTGGCCAAGGAGCGCCTGCAAGTCATCGTGGCGCGCGAGCGCACCCACCGCGGCGGGCCGGATTACCTGCCGCAATTGCAGGAAGAGATCCTCAGGGTGGTGCGCAAATTCGTGCAGGTGCCAGACGACGCGGTGACCATCCAGGTGGAGCGCGACGGCACCTGCGAGGTGCTGGAACTCAACGTCACCTTGCCGGAACAGACGGCCTGAGCGAAGCCCGGGCCATCGGGATTGCGAGGGGCCGGGTCCGGCAGTCCATTCCCGAAGCGCGACTGGATCGAATTGACCTGGACCGGCAGTCCGCGATGAACAATGCGTCGATTTACATCGGCATCTCCGGCTGGCGCTATCCACCCTGGCGCGGTGTGTTCTATCCGGAAGGGTTGCCCCAGCGGGCCGAGCTGTCCTACGTGGCGAGCCGACTGCCGAGCCTCGAGATCAACGGCTCGTTCTACAGCCTGCAGCGGCCGTCGCGCTACGCGCAGTGGTATGCGCAGACCCCGCCGGGCTTCGTTTTCGCGGTGAAGGCCTCGCGCTACATCACGCACATCCTGCGTCTGCGCGAAGCCACCGCGCCGTCGGCCAAGTTCTTCGCCTCCGGCCTGTTCGAGCTGCGGGAAAAGCTCGGGCCCATCCTCTGGCAGTTTCCGCCCAGCCTGAAGTTCGATGCCGCCTTGTTCGAGGACTTCCTCGCCGGCTTGCCGCACGACACGCAGGCCGCGGCGAAGCTCGCCAAACAGCATGATGAGCGTATGGCGCGCACGGGCGAGCCGCCGTCTCTAAAGCCCCACGGCAAGCGCCGCCTGCGCCACGCAATCGAGATCCGGCACCACAGCTTTGCCTGCCAGGAATTCATCGAACTCGCGCGGCGATATGGGGTTGCAGTGGTGGTAGCCGACACCGCCGGCCGCTGGCCGTATCTGGAAGATGTCACGGCCGACTTCATGTACCTGCGCCTGCACGGCGATGAAGCGCTCTACGCCAGTGGTTACACCGATACGGCGCTGGATCGCTGGGCGGAGCGCATCCGCGCCTGGGCGGACGGCAGCGAGCCTGCCGATGCTGCACACGCAGGCTCGGGACCGGCGCCAGCGGCCAAGGTCCGGGATATCTACTGCTACTTCGACAACGACATAAAAGTGCGCGCGCCTTTCGACGCGCAGGGGCTGATGACCCGGCTCGGCCTGCAATGGAAGCCGGCCGTGCCCGAAGCCGAGAATGGCGCCTCGCTTGCTTAAGCGCCTTCCGCGTAGTCCCGAAAACATCTCTCGCCCGCAGCGGAAAGATCCGCTGGCAAGTCATGCGCAAATAGCACGCACACGGCAGCCAGCCTTGCCGCACCCAAGCTTAAAGCGCTTCGTCCGGCGCTTACAGCCGGCAACCTTTGTGCTCCAGTATTTTCTTGCTGTAAACGATGTTGGGCCCGCGTCAGACCAACCTACCAGGCTGCGTTTGCGCGAAGGAGCAATCAAATGGTCGTGTGTAGACATTGTTCCAAAGCTCATCCTGTGCGCTGGCGATCAAGAGGGGTGCATATGCCTCGGCGATCATTTCTTGA
>CBDDRG010000264.1:0-5331 GCA_965232975.1 uncultured bacterium | reverse complement strand
GTTGTTCATGGTGAGGATCGCCGTGTGCCCGCGCTTTTCCACTTTCAATAGACTGCTCATCGAATAGTCTCCGTTGCCCCTGCCTCAAGAACGCGGCGCGCGATGATCACGCGCATGATTTCGTTGGTACCTTCCAGAATCTGGTGCACGCGCGCATCGCGCAGATAGCGCTCGATGGGGTATTCGCGCAGATAGCCGTAGCCGCCGTGCAGTTGCAGCGCCTCGTTGCACACGCGGAAGCCGATATCGGTGGCAAAGCGCTTGGCCATCGCGCAGTAGATGGTCTTGTCGGGCGCGTCGTGATCCAGCTTGCCGGCGGCGAGGCGCACCATCTGGCGCGCGGCCACTACCTCGGTGACCATGTCGGCCACCTTGAATTGCAGCGCCTGAAACGCCGCGAGCGGGCGGCCGAACTGCTGGCGCTCCTGCATATAGTTGGCGGCGAGATCGAGCGTCGCCTGTGCCGCGCCCACCGAGCAGGACGCGATATTGATGCGGCCGCCGTCGAGGCCGCGCATCGCGATCTTGAAGCCCTCGCCGTCCTGGCCCAGGCGATAGGCCGCAGGCACCCGCACGTTGTCGAAGGCGATGGCGCGGGTCGGCTGGCTGTTCCAGCCCATCTTGGCTTCGTTCTTGCCGTAGCTGATGCCCGGCGCATCGGCGGGCAGCGCGAACGCGGTGATGCCGGCCGCGCCGGTATCCGGGGCGCCGGTGCGCGCCATCAGCACCAGCACATCGGTGCCGCCGGCGCCGCTGATGAAGGTCTTGCCGCCGGTGATCAGGTAGTCGTCGCCCTTGCGCACCGCGCGCGTCGCGACCGATGCGGCATCGCTGCCCGCATTCGGTTCGGTCAGGCAGTAGGAGGCCAGCTTGTCGCCGGTCACCAGATCCGGGCAGAAGTCGTCCCACACCCGCGCGGTGCCCCAGGTGCAGGCCATCCAGGCGGCCATGTTGTGGATCGAGATGAAGGCGGCGGTCGAGGTGCAACCGGCGGCGAGTTCCTCCAGCACGATGCTGGCGTCGAGCCGGGTCATGCCCATGCCGCCGACGCCCACGGGGCAGTACATGCCGCAGAAACCCAGCGCGCCGGCGGCGGCGATGGTGTCGCGGGGAAAGTACTTGTCTCCATCCCAGCGCGCGGCCTGGGGGGCCATTTCACCGCGGGCGAAGGCCCGTGCGGCGTCGCGAAAGGCGCGCTGGTCCTCGCTCAGTTCAAAGTCCATTGTCTAAGTCCATTGGGCAAGTCCATTGGGTAAGTCCATTGGGTAAGTCCAGGGGCGTCACTCCGGTCGACAGCTATTGCGTTATTGCGTGCGTTATTGCGGGCAGATCATTTCAGGCTGATCGACATATTGGGCCCGCCCGCGCCGCCGGGGATGTCGTCGTCGAACCAGCGCGCGGTGATGGTCTTGGTCTCGGTGTAAAAACGCACCGCCTGCTTGCCGTAGGCGTGCAGGTCGCCGTGGAATGAGCCGCGCCAGCCGGTGAAGGAGAAAAACGGCAGCGGCACCGGAATGGGCACGTTGATCCCAACCTGGCCGACCTGGATCTCGTGCTGGAACTTGCGCGCGGCGGCGCCGGAGGCGGTAAAAATAGAGGTGCCGTTGCCGCGAAAATCCTTGTTGATCAGCGCAATGGCTTCATCCAGTGTCGCCGCTCTAAGAATGCACAGCACCGGCCCGAACACTTCGTCGCAATAGAACGGCATCTCGACCTTGAGATCGGTGAAGATGCTGGGGCCGATCCAGTTGCCGTTGGGGTAGCCCTCGACAACGCACTCGGAGCCATCGAGCAGGCAGGTCGCGCCATCCTTTTTGGCCTGCGCGATCATGCCGAGCACTCGTTCGCGGGCGGCGGCGGTGGTCAGCGGGCCATAGGCGGCGCCCTTGTCGGTCCACACGCCGGGGCGAAGTTGCCGCGCCGCGGCGACCAGATCGTCGATCCAGTTCGCAGCGTCGCCCACCAGCACCACGTTCGGAATGGCCATGCAGCGCTGGCCGGCGGCGCCAAACGCCGAGCCGATGATGTTGTTGATGACCTGGGCGCGGTTGGCATCGGGCATCACCACCATGTGGTTGTTGGCGCCGGTCATGCACTGCATGCGCTTCAGGTTGTCGGTGCCCTTGCGGTAGATGTGCTTGACGACGGGCACCGAGCCGACGAAGGAGCCGGCGCGAATATCCGGGTGCTCCAGCAGGTAATCGACCTGGTGGGCGCCGCCGTGAACCACCTGCAGCACGCCCTTGGGCGCACCCGCCTCGACAAAGAGCTCGGCGAGGCGGGTGGGCGTCAGCGGGTCGCGCTCGGACGGCTTCAGGACGAAGGTATTGCCGCAGGCGATGGCCATGGGGAACATCCACAGCGGAATCATGGCCGGGAAGTTGAACGGCGTGATGCCCATGCACACGCCGATGGGCTGGGTGTAGGAGTAGGTGTCGATGCCGCCGGCGACGTTCTCGACGGTCTCGCCCATCAGCAGGCTGGGCACGTTGGCGGCGTGCTCGACGACCTCTATGCCGCGCCAGACATCGCCCTTGGCATCCTCGAAGGTCTTGCCCAGCTCGCGGCTGATGATCTCGGCGAGCTCGTCGTGGTGTTCCTTCAGCAGGTGCTGGTAGCGCAGCATCAGCCGCGCGCGCTGGGGTACCGGCACGTTCTTCCAGGTCTCAAACGCCTGCTTGGCGGAGGCCACCGCGCGCGCCATCTCGGCGTCGGTCGCGGCGGGTACCTGGGTCAACACTTCCTGGGTAGCGGGATCGATCACCGGCGTTAGCTGGGTGCTGGTGCTCTGCACCCAGTCGCCGCCAATGAACAGGGGTACGGTGCTTGGAAACTTCATGCTTGGCCTCACGGGCCGGCAATGCCGGCCGCTGGTAGTGGCGCCGGGGTGGCGCTGTTGAGGTGCTGGAGCCGGACGCCGATATGCCGGCGGATGCCCCTGCGCGGATACCGATCCTGGATTTGCAGGTATCTCCCTGGATGCGTAGTTGTCGTTATCTCCGCCGCTAGCGCTTTTGCGGCCCGCCGCTACGCCCGCCGACCTGTGCTGTCCGGGGGAGATTGTACTCAAGACCGCAGGTGGCCGAAATGGCGATGGCGTGGCCGATAGCTGAATTTTGCGCCCCGATCGCGATCGCCCGCCGGCTGGTCGGTCAGTTGTTGCCAACCAGGGGAGCGCTTACCATTGCCCGCGACAAGGTGCTCCGGGAAGGTGCTCCGGGAAGGCGCTCCGGGAAGGTGCTCCAGGGTGCGGGGCTGATCCATGCAAGGCTGGCGGGAAGATCACTCTCGATGAACCGGATTTGGTACGGGCGGGCGCCGCTCGGCCGCGCGACGGTGGGCAGGGCGCACCGGGCCGGGGTCCTCCCTGGTCGGCGGAGCCTCGCCACCGATGCCTGACGCGCTGACCCAGCTCGCTGCAAACCTGAACCTCGCCGCCGATGAGCAGGGCGTCGTCGACGCGGCGCTGGCCATCGTGGCGAAGTTGTCCGGCGTTCGCGCCGCCTGGATTCTGCTGGGGGACGCGGCTGGCGGCTATCGCGTTGCGGCCGCCGCCAATCTGCCCGCGGCGCTTACCGATGCCCTGGTTGCTCCGCGCTGCCAATGTGTCCGCGCACTCGCCGCCGGATGCGCCGCCACCGCGGATATCTCCGGCTGCGAATTGCTGGCGCTGGCGCCGGGGGCGGTCGGCAGTCGGCACCTCTGCGTGCCGCTGCGGTTTGGCGGGCACCACTTCGGGGTGATGAACCTGGTCGGCCCCCCCGATAGGCCGTTCGCAACGACCCAGACGGACAGATTCGCAGGTGTCGGCCATCAGCTTGCCAGCGCGCTGGCGCGAGTGCGGGCGTTCGCGCAGGTGGAGCAACTGGTGGTCGAGCGCACCGCCACACTCACCGCCGAAATCGACGAGCGCAAAAAAGGCGATGCCGCCCAGGCGCGTCTGGTCGCGATTCTGGACGCCACCCCCGATCTGGTCGCCACCAGCGCCTTCGGCGCCGAGTACGGCGTCTATCTGAACGCCGGGGGACGCAAAATGCTCGGCATCGGCGCCGACGTGGCGGCCACCACCATCAGCGTTGCCGACTTTCTGCCCGCGCGCCAGCGGGAATTGGTGCGGGATGCGATCGCGGTCGCTCGCGAGCGCGATTACTGGGCCGGGGAAAACACCTTGCTCGCGCGGGATGGCCGCGAGATTCCGGTGTCCCAGGTGATCATCACCCATCGCGACAGCGAGGGGCGGATGTACCTATCCACCATTGCGCGGGACATCTCCGAGAACAAGGCGCAGGAAAAGCGGATCATGCGCCTGAACCGCCTGTATGCGGTGCTGAGCGGCATCAACACCGCCATTGTGCGCATTCGCAGCCAGCCCGATCTCTTTGCCGAGTTGTGTCGCATCGCCATCCAGGAGGGCAATTTCCGCTTGGCCTGGATCGGCCTGCTCGATCCTACGGGCGCCGGCATGCGCTCGGTGGCGCGGGCCGGCATCGACGCGGACAACTATCTGGATCAGGTGCTGACCTTGTTGGGCACCGACCCGCCCGCTGAATGGCTGGCAGCGGCCAGTGCCCTGCGCAAGCAAATCCCGGTCTTCTGGAACGATGTCGAGGGCGACTTGCGTCCCGTCGCGTGGAGCCGTCTCGCCGTCAAGCTCGGCTATCTGGGCATCGCCCTGCTCCCGCTCGTCGTCAATGGCAGCACCGCCGGTGTGCTCGTGCTCCACAGTGCCGAGGCCAACATGTTCGACGCGGAAGAGAAGCGGGTCCTTGGCGAGATCGCTGGGGATATCGGGTTCGCACTTGAACATCAGGAAAAAGAAGCGCGGCTGGATTATCTCGCCTATTACGACAGCTTGACGGGGTTGCCCAATCGCACCCTGTTTCACGACCGCCTGACCCAGATTCTCCTTGCCGCCGCGGGCAGTGGCGAGACCAAAGCAGTTGCCGTGCTCGACCTGGAGCGCTTTCGTCTGGTCAATGAAACCTTCGGCCGGCCCGCTGGCGATGCGCTGCTCAAGGCCGTGGCCGCTCGGTTGAGCACTGCGGTTCCCGACCACAACACCCTGGCGCACATCGCTGTCAATCGCTTTGCGATGGCGTTCAGCAACGTCGGCGACGGCGAAAAAATCGTCCACCTGCTGGAAGAGCGCATCCTGTCGGCGCTGGTCAAACCTTTCGCAGTGGCCGGCAAGGACTTGCGCACCACAGCCAAGGTGGGCATTGCGCTGTTTCCCGACGATGGCGAAACCGCGAGCGCGCTGTTGGACAATGCGGAGGCCGCTCTCGAACGCGCCAAGGCCGGGGGCGACCGCTATCTGTTCTATAGCCCCGC
>CBDDRG010000263.1:0-2510 GCA_965232975.1 uncultured bacterium | reverse complement strand
CGACGACCCGACCACGGCCGACCCCGCGATGGCGGGACCAGCGCCGGCAGCCACCACGGTGAGGGTTTTGCCGGGCAGCACGGTTTCCTCGGGCCGGTCGGTGGCCAGATTCCACCAGCGAACCCTGATGGCGGGCAGCTTGATGGTGCCAGGCCGCGTCGGCACGATGGCGGTGACCTCGACGCGCTGGCCAGTGATGCCTGTCGCGTCGGTCTGATTGTCGATCCTGGGCTGGTCGGGGTAGGCGCGAAAGCCGTCGCTGGCGGCGGGCGGGTTGCTCGCCAAGGGTGGCAACTGGGCGCCGGTCAGCCCCTGCGCGCGCAGGGTAATGGTGCGCGTAAGGGGTTCGCCGACGGTGGCGGTGGCGCTGCTCCAGTGGTCGCCAAGCTCGACTTTGCTGCTGGGTAGCCAGTCCGCGCCCACCGCGCCCGGCGGTCGCGGCTTGATGGTGATGGATTGTTCCTCCGACAACAGAATCAGTTGTTGGCCGCCGTGGCCGAACAAACCGCGCCCGAACGGATCGCTGGCATCGGGGATCACGCCGGTGAAGCGCACGATCGGAATCTTCAACTCGCCACTGGTCTCGGCAAAGATCGCCAGTTTGATTTCGGCGACCCGGTAGGCGCGGCGGTCGACCTCTTTCTGGAACTGGCTTTTCGCGACCTCGAGCACCTGGGCGCCGGGGACCTCGATCGGGCTGACACTCAAATTGTCGATGCCGACCGCGGTGTACAGGCGCAGCGTCAGCAGGATGTGCTCCTGGACGTAAGCGCTCTTTTTATCCACCAGCGTCTCGACAAAGGTATTGTCGCGCCGCTTCGGGTCGGTGGTCGTGCCGCCCGCGGTGGCCACCACGTCGATTTCCAGCGCATCGCTGACCGCGCCCTTGAAGCTGAAGGATGGAATCAGCAGCTCGCCCAGGCGCTTGGGCAGCAGATCGAGCTGCCAGATGGTGGTCGATTCCCGCTTGCCGTTGATGATCGACATGCGGCTCTGGCGGCTTTTGGCGAGAATGTCGAAATCCCGCTCCAGCGCCGTGAATTCCGGTTCGCCAAACATCACCTGGGCGCCATAGGTCAGCGTCAGGCGGAGCGTTTCGCCGCGGGTGACCTGGGTGCGATCCACCTCGGCCCGCAGTAGGTCGGCCGCACTTGCCGTCGCGACCGTCAACCACAGGCCCAGCAGTACCAGTGTCGCCGCCAGCAAATGGCGGTAGCGATCAGTAGCCGGGAGGGCGCGCATTGCTACCAGGTCTCCGCGTCGGGTGGTGAAGGATCCCGATCGCCGTGTTCGAGGGCATGGCGTCGGGATTCGTACTCGAATTTGCGCCGCAACAGGCCGCTGGGATCGTCCGGCACCCGCCGCAGCCACTGCTCGAGCGTCTGCCGGTGTTCATCGGGCAGGGAGTCGGCATCCGTTGCCAGGCGCCCGCTCCCTTGCTTCGCTTGATCGGGTTGGCCGGCGGCCTTGGGCTGCGCTGATTGATCCTGCGCAGACTGATCTGCGGCACCCTGATCTGCGGCACCCTGATCTGCGGCGTCCCTGCCTTGGGCATCGTTATCCTGGGCATCCTCGTCTGGGGACGGCTGCGCTTGCTCGCCAGGCTGGCCGCCGGGCGGTGGCGAGTCTTGCGACTGTCCGCCTTGGCCGGGACTTGGCCGTGGCGCCTCGGCGCCCGGCTGGTCGGCGGCGTCGGATTGCTGCGGTGAAGCGCTCTGCGAGGAGCTGTCCGAGGTCTTTTGGTCATCGCCCGGCCGATTGTTCCTGGCCTCGGGTTGCGAGCCCTGGCTGGCGTTCTGACGCTGCCGCGCGAGCGCGTCCTCCAACAATTTCTTGTTGAAGGTCGCGTCGGCCATGGCGGGTTGCAGCTTCAGCGCCTGATCGTAGGCGGCGATCGCCTGCTCCAGCTTGCCGGCCCGGGCGAGGGTATTGCCCAGATTGTAAAGGTCGTCTGCGGTGTGCTGCCGGCGAAAGCCCGCCTCGGCCTGCGCCAGGTTCTTGCCGCGATAGGCGGCGGCCGCCTTCCAGGCTTCGTCTTCGAACAACTGTTGTGCCCGATCGTGTTCGCCCCGTTCGAACGCGCGCATGCCCTGCTGGTTCCGGTTCAGCCACAGGTCGTTCCAGTCCAGCGCGCGCGCCGGCGGCGGGGCCAACAGCAGTGGCGCCAGCAGCAGGAGTGCGAACAGGTTGCGCCGGAAGCCCAGCACGATCAGCGGCAGCACCGGGAGCACCAGCCAGAAGCCGCTGTCCTGCCAGGTGTCGAAGGTGCGCTCGGTGGCCTTGGTGGCGCCGGCGCGGCCAGCGCCCAGCGCCAGGGTCAATTGCTCGATATCGCGGTCATCGGCGCTCAGGGCGGTGTAAACGCCCCGCTGGCGGTGGGCGAAGCCGGCGAGCGCGTCGCCGTCGAAGCGGGCGACGGCGATTTCGCCGTGCGCATTCTTGATGAAGCCGCCGCCATTCGGGTTGGGGATCGGGGCCCCCTGCGCGGTGCCCACGCCGAGCACCGAAAC
>CBDDRG010000262.1:0-5627 GCA_965232975.1 uncultured bacterium | reverse complement strand
GTCAGGTAGGAGTGGATGCCGTCGCGCCAGGTGTCGCGGAAGGCCTTGACCTGTTCCGGCTCGCGGGTGATGTGGGAGGCCGAGCCGTCCTTGACGTCGCGGCTGGTGGTGGACCACTGGAAGTTGCTGTTGAATTTGATGTCGTAGGGCGGATCGAAGTAGATGCACTGCACCTGCCCGCGCAGGCCCCCGCGCTCGGCGAGGCTGGCCATCACTTGCAGGGAATCGCCCAGGATCATGCGGTTCGACCAGTGGGCGTCGTGCTGGTAGAAGTCGGTCTTGTCGGCGCTGTCGGGCAGGCCGTTGAAGTCGGCGAACAGGTCGATTTGTTCGCCCCCTCTCCCCTGCCCCTCTCCCGCGAGGGGAGAGGGGGAAATGCGCTTCAGGTCGTCGATCAGGACTTTGGGGTGGATCTTTTCCTGGATGTACAGCGGCGGGGCGTGGACGACGAGGTCGGACCAGTCCTGCATGTCCTTGCCGCGCCAGACCAACTGCGGGTCGAGGTCTTTGTTGCGGCGCTCGTAGGCGACGCGGACCGGGTTTTTGGTCTGCTCGTCCAGCACCGACTGGTATTCGGCGGTGGGGATGTTCTTGCGGGTGGCGCCCTCGTGGGTGAGGGTTTCAATGCTCACCGGGGATTTGCGCACGGGGGCTTTGGGGGCTTTGGGGGTTTTGGCCATGTTCGGTGGTTATCCTGCGGCGCGCGGTGTCAGCCGGGCGTGTCGCGCGTGGGTTGGGTGAGCGCGTTTCTGATCCACGCGGGGCTGCGGCGACAGTCGAGAACGGCGTAGACACGGGCGGTCTGATTCTCGATCCGGTAATAGACGGCGAAGGGAAAACGCTTGGATAGCAGCCGGTAGTAGCCACCGAAATGGGTCGAATGGACACCGCCGGTGATGGTCAGCGAGTCAATGTCGGCGATCAGGGTGTCCAGAAAGTAAGCGCCGACCGCCTCGGCCTGCTTGTCGTAGAACCGGTAGCCATCGAGCAAGTCCTGGCGCGCCGCGCCGAGTATTTCGATGTTCACGGAAGCTGCTTGCGGATGTCCTTTTTCGCCTGTTCCCACGTCTGGAACTGATCGTTTCCGTCGGCGAGGGATTGTTCGCGCTGGGCGAGCAATTCGCCGTGCCAGGATGGCGAAACGACGCCCTTGGCCTGGCCGCACAGGCTGTCCCAGAGCAACTCCATCGCGTGGAGTTTTTCTTCCACTGACATGCTTTCGAGCGGGAGTGTGACGGCCATGACAGATCGCTCCTGAGTTGACGGGTTCGTGTGACTATGGGTTTTGGGCGGTAGCGCTCCCTAACCATGCAGCAGGGTCAGGCCGGTGATGCGCTGCGCCTCGTCGAGCGAGGCTTCGTCCAGATTGACGGTGGTGCGCATGGGGCGATGTCTCGTCTCGGTGATACTTCATGCTACATCATGTGGTGCTGTCGATGATGCCTGATGCCGAACGACCCAGCGGGCTCAGCCCGTGCCGCGTGGAATGATATTCGGCCAGACGCGCGCTACTCGAAGGGTTGTGCAGCATGGCGCCGGTGGCGGCAAAATCCCGCAGGTTGCGGGTCACCAGAATCAAATCACAGGTCAGCGCGGTGGCGGCAAGCTGTTTATCCAGCGCATTCTCGGGCTGGGGCACGCGCAGGCGCCCCCACACCTGGGCTTCCGCGATGCCAAATTCCAGGATGTTGTCGGCGTAGTTGTCCAGCAGATCCTGCAACCAGGCCTCCAGCGCACGCGCCTGCGTCCGGTCGCCGCGATGGCGGATCAATTCGACCCCGCGGCGCAGTTCGCCGACGGTGATGACGCTGAGGTAGGCCGGTGTCTGCTGTTCGGCGAGCTGGCGGATAAAGCGGGTGACGCCGGGGTTTGCCCGAGCCCCCTTGCGCAGCTCGCTGACCAGGTTGGTGTCAAGCAGATACATCAGTCGAACACATCCGCCGCCGCTCGATCCGGCACCCGGGCGAAGTCTTCATCCCGGCCCACGTCGGGAATCTGGCGCAACACCTCAAGAAACGACTTTTTTCGCGGGCGCATCAATGCCTGTTCCAGAATGCGCCGGTGCTCGGCCTCGGCACTGATGCCGTGCTGGCTGGCCCGCACTTTGAGGGCGTTGGCGATGGCATCGTCGATATTGCGCACGATCAAATTGGCCATGGCGGCTCACCTTGGAAAGATGATGGATTGGGCCGATGCTATCATTGATTGCATTGTTTGCAAGGAGTCTTTCCCGGTCGCTGCCAGGCGGCGCATGACGATTCCGGGGCGCATCGCGGGCACGCCCGTCAACCCGCTGCCGCAGCAAACCGATCGATCAGCGCGTTGAACTCGGCTTCGACCCTGGCGGCGAAATCCACCTGCATCTGCCACACGTCGGTGAACTCGGCAAAGGCCCAGCGGCCGTGCGTGCCCAGGTGGTTCACGCCGGGCACCCAGTAGGTATCCATGGTGGATTTCTTTTCCTTGGCGTCCTCGCCCCGGTAGCCCTTGATCTCGACGATGAGGTTCAGCGGATCGTCGGTGCCGCGGCCTTGGCCGCTTCCGCCATCCATGGCTCCCGCGGCATTGGGGCCTCCCTGTCCGTCATCCACCCGCACGATGAAATCCGGGCGGTAGATGCGCATTTCCGAGCCGTAGCGGTAGGGCACGTCCAGGCCCAGGTTGTGGTTTTTCACATAGGCCAGCACGCGCGGGTGCGCCTCGGCCACGCGGCAGAACTCGGCCTCCCAGTCGCTGTCCAGGATCACCCAGTTGAGGTGGCATTTGGGCGGCGGGCCGCCGGTGTCCCAGCGCTCGGTCTTGCTGGTGTTGAAGCTGACGTGGACGGTGCTGCCGGTGGGGTTGTAGGGGTCGAGCACGGCGGTGATGGGCTTGCTGCCGATCAGGGCGCGGGTGATGCCGGCCTCGATGCGGTTGCAGGCCATGTCGGCCAGCATTTTGTATTTGAGCTGGGCCGGGTAGGTGCCGCCCTTGCAGACCAGGTAGCCCTCCAGCCACTGGCGGGCGATGCGCTTGAGCTGGCCGAACAGGTGCAGTTGCGGTTCGCCGTTGGCGTCGCGGTATTTGTTCAGCACCAGGTGCGAGCTGAGTTCGTACACCACCTGCGAGGGGCGCACGTCGCCGGTGTGCACCAGGTTCAGGTCCACCGTCTCGCCGATGATGCCGGAATTGCGCGTTTCCGTGGCACCGACCAGGTCGGGCGTGAGTTCGAGTACCGAGTCGGCGTTGAACTCGGCGGTGAGCCGTTCTTCGGGCAGTTCGGCGCGGTAGCCCTGCACGCGCGGAAAGCGGATTTCCAGATGGTCGCGCGCCGGCCGCACGGCTTTCACCTGCACGGTGTCGCGCGGCGGCTGCGGCGGGCTGACCACCGGCTTGGCGGTGAAATCGAACGGAATGCCGAGCACGTCCGCGTATTCCACGTTGAACAGGCCGTCCTCGTTCAGGTCGTAGGACTGCCGGCGCAATGCGCGGCCGATGACCTGCTCGCACAGAAGCTGGGTGCCGAAGGCGCGCACGCCCAGCACATGGGTGACGGTGTTGGCGTCCCAGCCCTCGGTGAGCATCGAAACCGATACCACGCAGCGGATGGACTCGCCCAGGCGGCCGGGCTTGCCGACCGTGTTCATGACCTCGCGCAGCAGGCGGGCGTCGTCGAAGCTCTTGCCGTCGCGAATCTCGTCCGCCAGGGCGCCGCCCCGGGCCAGGACTTCGTGCCTGAACTGCTCGATTTCCGGCCCGGCGGCCTGCCGGAAGCTGTCGTCCAGCGCCTCGCCGGATTCGAGCTGTTCGCTGTCGATCAGCAGCGTGTTGGGGCGGGGCAGTGGGTTGCCGTGTTCGTCGTGGTTGCGAAACAGCGGCAGGCGGCCGAATTCGAGCTGGCTGGTGCCGTCCGGGTGCCGGCGCTGGAAACCGCTGATGTAGTCGTAGACCAGCTTCGAGGTGGCGGTGTTGTTGCACACCACGATGAAGCAGGGCGGCACGGCGATCCTGGCCGCCGCCCACAGCGCGTGGGTTTTTTCGTAGTGGCCGTAGAGCGCCTCCAGGGCGGTCTGGAGTTGCGTGGGCAGCTCCAGCGGGTTGAGGCCTTCGGCCTTGCCGCGGCCTTTTTTGGGCATCTTCCTGCCGATGTGTTCCCACAGGTTGCGGAACATGGGCATCTCGTTGCCGGGAATGTTGTCCGCGACCGGCACGCGCGGCAGCTTGACGATGCCGCATTCGATGGCGTCCATCAGCGAGAAATCGCTCATGGTCCAGGGGAACAGCGTGCCCTCGGCGTAGCCGGAGCCGCGCAGGAAAAACGGCGTGGCCGACAGGTCGAGCACCTGTGCCAGGCCCAAGGTGCGGTTGACGGCCTCCAGGCCGGAAATCCACAGGCGCGCGGCTTCCTGGTTCTTTTCGGCCTCTTTCCGGTCGTCGCCCTTGAGGTCGTCGTCGGCCGCCGCCCCGGGTTTTTCGCGGTAGCAGTGGTGGGCCTCGTCGTTGATGGCGAGGATGTTTTTCAGGCCCATCAGCTCAGGGCAAACCCGTTGCAGCATCTGGCCCTCGGTTTCGAGCGTGTCGAGCGCGTCGCCGCCACGGCCTTGCAGCAGCAGGCGGCCGCCCTTCGACAGATCCAGGCGCTCGCGGCGTTTGAAGGCGTGGTAGTTGGTGATGACGATGCGCGCCTTGCCCAGATCCGCCAGCAGGTCGGCCGGCACCAGCTCGCGGCTCTGGTAGTAGCTGTCCGGGTCGTTCGGTTGCAGCACGCGCAGGCGGTCCTTGATGGTGATGCCGGGCGCGACGATCAGGAAGCCGCGCGTGAACTTTTTGCTGCCCGGCCGGCGCACGGCGTTGATGGTCTGCCAGGCGATCAGCATGGCCATGACGGTGGTCTTGCCGGCGCCGGTGGCGAGCTTGAGCGCCAGGCGCATCAATTCCGGATTGGCGTCCTGGTTGGCATTGGCCAGATGTTCGAGAAAGCGCTCGCCGTTCCTGCCGATCTGCGGCGCCACTTCGGTCAGCCAGATCGCGGTCTCGGCCGCTTCCACCTGACAGAAAAACGGCCGGATGCTGCCGAACGCGTGGTGGCGCCAGTGCTGGAGCAGGCGCGCGGTCTCGGGCGTGACGCGCCAATCGCCGGCGTTGGGAATGGCCCGCCACCTGTCCACCTCGGCGCGCACGCCGTTGATGATGGCCGCGTGGTACTGCTGCGCCTGCGTGGACAAGCCGTCGTCGAACAGCAGCGCGCTTTGCGCCGGTGCACCCTTTTGCTTGCGCGGCCTGGGGATGGGCGTGACGAACTCGGCCGTGCGCCGACTTGGCTTGATGCCCTGGGTCGGCTGGCCGCTGGCGTCCAGCCCCCAGTGACGGCGCGGATAGGCGTAGGGCGAGTTGAGGATCGGGTGAGCGAAGAAGGGGTCGTTCATGGCGTCCTGTGCGTGGGTATCCTCGGTGCGATCGCCATTATGGCGAAGGATCGGTGGCGAAGGATCAGTGGCGAAGGATCGGCGCGCGGGGCGCGGGGCCGAGGCGGGGTGGGGTGGGGCGGGGTGGGGTCCATCGGCGAAGCTCGCTGCGCCGGGCATCGCGCCCGCCCCCCGCTACACGGCGCCTGAACGATGCCGCGGGGCATGGCGCTTCAAGCCGTG
>CBDDRG010000261.1:0-5636 GCA_965232975.1 uncultured bacterium | reverse complement strand
AAGGGCTGTTGCGGAGCAGTTGCCACAGACAGATCGCTGGAAGACGTTCCTGGACTACGTCGTGGCCAAAATTACTCGCCCGCTGCCGCCGTGGCTCCCGTCAGACCGGCTCACAGTGGCAGGGTAACTGCCGGATTTAGGCTGATACCCATGTCCGCCTGAACGGTGGTCGCAGCCACAAAGCAGCCACAAAAAAGCCAATGCGCCGGATGGCCATTGGCTTCAACTTTTCCCCGCCGCCCACACCACCGCTGTCGGCGGGATTGTGACCGGCTTGATTATGGTAGGTGTCGGGACAGTCCCTGTTTGCTACGCCGCCTTGGTCACATCCGTCGCTTTGCCGTGGCGGAGCAATTTGCCGGGCACAACGCCGGTACAGTGGCCGTCGACAAAAGTCACTTCACCGTTGACCAGGGTATAGCGATAGCCTTCGGCGCTTTCGACATAGCGCCATTCGTTGCCGGGCAGATCGTGGACGATCCTCGCCGGCAGCATGCGCAGGTTCTGGTAGTCGTACACCACGATATCCGCGGCGCGACCCACTTCGATGGTGCCCCGATCACTGAAGCCGGCAGCGATGGCTGGCAGCGCCGACAACCGGTAGTGGGCTTCTTCAAGCGTGTAGGAGCCGCGTTCGCGCACCAGATCCTGGATCATATTGGTGGGATAACGACCGAAGTTCAGGAACTTGGTGTGGGCGCCGCCGTCCGATACGCCCGGAACCGTCCATTCGTTCTGGAGGATTTCGTCCAGCAGATCTTCGCGGTAGTTGAACGGCGCGACATAGAACACCGTCTGCAACTGCTCGCTGATGGCGAGATCGAGCATGGCGTCGGCCGGGTGCTTGCCCGTGGCTACGCCCAGTTGGCCGATGTTCATCCCCACGTACTTTTTGTTTTCGTCGTTGGCGACTGCATCGATGACGATCAGGGCGACCGGGCCGGAAATAAGCGGCGCGCTACCGTGGTCGTAGTCGTCGCGCAGCGCTTTGCGCAACGCCGGATCCTGCATCTTGCCGATGCGCGTCTGCACATCCCCGATCGTGACATCGCGCCAGGCGCTATTGCCGTCGAACAGGTTGAAGTAGTCGAGCTTGAAGCGCAGGTCAGCGGGCAGCGTGGCCGCCTGCATCCAGATCTTGAGCCCCTTCGCGCGCGCTTCGTTGACCCACTTGAGCATGCGGCGGTGCTGGTGGGGGTGCCGCTCGTTGACCGCCACCGCGTTCCACAGCACGACCGCATCGGACGCCTCGGCGATCTTCAAACCAAAGTCCAGGTCGGCGGTAAATTCGTTCTTGGCCTGCGTCAACTGAATGAAGCCTTTGCCCCGTCGCTTCAGAATGCCGGCAAAGGCCAGGCAAAGTTCGTCGGACATGGTGTCGGTCGGCATCGGCGTGCCATCGTAGTCGCGCTGCACCGAGGTGAAGCCGTCGCCGAGGCGCTGCATCGAGAAACCCACGCCACCGGCGTCGAGGGACTCCTCCATCAAGCGCAACAGCTCCTTGAGTTCGCGCGCATCGGGATCGCGGGATTTGGCGGCGTCGACACCCATGACGTAAATCATCAGCGGGTTCAAGGGCACAAAGCTCATCACGTTGATGCCCTTGGGACGCCGATCGATGGCATCGAGCCACTGCGGGAAGGTCTCCCAGTCCCAGTCCATGCCCATGCCGGCTTTCATGGTGGCGAGGGGAATGGCTTCGACCCGCTCCATCGACAGCATCGACCGCTCGCGCTGATCGGGGTGGGTGGGCGCGAAACCGAAACCGCAGTTGCCGATGGCGACCGAGGTCACGCCATGCCAGCTTGAACAACTGAGGTAGGGATCCCACAGCAGTTGGCCGTCGTAGTGGGTGTGCAGATCGACAAAGCCGGGAACCACGTTCAGCCCCCTGGCGTCGATGACCTTGGCCGCACGCCGTGGATCCAGAACATCGCCCTCGGCGACGGCGGCGATCAGGCCGTTCTTGATGGCGACATCACCCACAAACGCCTTGCGGGTGCGGGTGCCGTCGATGATGGTGCCGCCCTTGATGATGGTATCGAAGTCAGACATACAATCCTCCTAACAGTAATGACAAGGTGATCGGTGCGGCCCTCGGCGCTTGCAACGATACATCCCTGGTCGACTGGTCAGGTCTACCGGTAACTGCGGATCGGTGTCGGACAGGGCGGCTAAATTTGGCAGTTTCACCCAGCGTGGTTGATCGGCCTTATTGGTGTTTCGGAGTCTATACCCATTATTTGCCTGGCCAAAAAGGAATTTATAGGGCAAAGAGGCGGCATCCGGGCCGGGGTCGAATGAATTCCCACGGCCCCCCAGGCGCGTCGGCAACCGATCCATCGCGCCCGCCCCTGGGAGCCGCCGTGAGGCTTGGCCGCAGATCAGCTCACCGCATCGACTGTTGCGCGACCTGGGAGGCGGCTGCCCGCCAACCGTTCAATGCTCCCGAATCGCCGCAAACCGCACCTGCGGGTAACGTTCTTCGACAAGTGCCAGATTGACCCGCGTCGGCGCCAGATAGGCGAGGTGGCCGCCGCCGTCGAGGGCGAGGTTGTCCATCGCCTTGGCCTTGAATTCGGCGAGTTTCTTGGCGTCGTCGCTATCGACCCAGCGCGCGGTGTAAACGTTGACGGCGTCGTAGACGGCCTCGACGCCGTACTCGTCCTTCAACCGATAGGCCACCACGTCGAACTGGAGCTGGCCGACGGCGCCGACGATGACGTCGTTGCTGGCGAGCGGAAAGAACACCTGGGTCGAGCCCTCCTCGGCGAGCTGCTGCAGGCCCTTGTGCAACTGCTTGGCCTTCAGCGGGTCGCGCAGGCGGATGCGGCGGAACAGTTCGGGCGCGAAGTTGGGCACGCCGGTGAAGCGCAGGTTTTCGCCCTCGGTGAAGGTGTCGCCGATCTGGATGGTGCCGTGGTTGTGCAGACCGATGATGTCGCCGGCGATGGCTTCATCCACCGCCGCGCGCTCACCGGCGAGAAAGGTCACCGCGTCGGCGATGCGCACCTCCTTGCCAAGGCGGGTGTGGTACAGCTTCATGCTCCGGGTATAGCGCCCGGAGCAGATGCGCAGAAAGGCGATGCGATCGCGATGGCGCGGATCCATGTTCGCCTGGATCTTGAACACGAAGCCGCTGAACGTCGCCTCGCTGGCCGCCACTTCGCGCTCCTCGGCCGCGCGGTCGCGCGGCGGCGGCGCCCAGTCGACGAAATGGTCGAGCAGTTCGCGCACGCCGAAGTTGCCGAGTGCGGTGCCGAAGAACACCGGGGTCTGCGCGCCGGCGAGATAGGCGTCGAGGTCGAAGGTATGGGCGGCGCCGCGCACCAGCTCGATCTCGGTGCAAAGGGCGTCGTAGTCGTAGCCGAGCAACGCGCGCGCCTCCGCAGAGGCGAGGCCCTGGATGCGCTCATCGTCGGGAATGGTGTGACCCTGGCCCTGGCGATACCGGTGGATGGTATCGGTATACAGGTTGTAGACGCCCTTGAAGCCCTTGCCCCGCCCGAGGGGCCAGTTGATGGGCGCAGCGGCGATCTTGAGCACGGTCTCGATCTCGTCGAGCACCTCCACCGGCTCCCGCGTCTCGCGGTCGAGCTTGTTGATGAAGCTCAGAATGGGCGTGTCGCGCAGCCGGCACACCTCCATCAGCTTGATGGTGCGCTCCTCGACGCCCTTGGCGCCATCGATGATCATCAGCACCGAATCGACGGCGGTCAGCGTGCGATAGGTGTCCTCGGAAAAATCCTCGTGGCCGGGCGTGTCGAGCAGGTTCACAGTGCGCCCGCGATAGGGGAACTGCATCACCGAGGAGGTCACCGAGATGCCCCGCTCCTTCTCCATCGCCATCCAGTCCGAGGTCGCGTGGCGGTCGCTCTTGCGGCCTTTCACGGTGCCGGCAATCTGAATCAGATTGCCGAACAGCAGCAGCTTCTCGGTGATCGTGGTCTTGCCGGCGTCGGGGTGGGAGATGATGGCAAAGGTGCGACGGCCGGCGATGGCGTCCTCTAGCTGGCTCATGAGCAAATGCAGTCGATAAAACGGGGCGGGCATTGTATCAGTGGGCCACACTGCCTGGGGGTCGGGGCCGGCCAGCGCAGGTGCCCGACGCCCGGCCGGAAAGCTCGGCGCCGCCGGTATCCGCTGCGACAATTCGCCGCACCCACGGCGGCGCCCGCAGCGGCTATGATGCCCGGCGATGCAGCACTCGCCCGCGCCCGGGCGCGGGCGCCGCCAGGATTCCGGCATGACCCCAGCAGCTACCGGCCCCTCCGCCGCCCGCGACAACCTGCGCCGCCTGGTGACCATCCGCTACCTCGCGCTGGCGGGCCAGGTGCTGGCGCTGCTCGCGCTGACCGGCATGGCGCCGGACGCGCCACTGGCCGTGCCACTGTCAAGCATCGCCGGGCTGACCAGCGCGCTCGCCACCCTCAACCTGCTGGCGCACTGGCGCTGCTATCGCCCGCGGCCCATCACCGAGCCCGAGTTCTTCGGCCATCTGCTGTTCGATATTGCCGGGCTGGGCACACTGCTGTACTTCAGCGGCGGCGCGACCAATCCCTTCATCTCCTATTTTCTGGTGCCGATCAGCATCGCCGCCGCCACGCTGCCGGCGCGCTACGTGTGGACGGTGGCGGGTCTCGCGCTGGCCAGCTACAGCCTGCTGGTGTTCTTCTACCTGCCGCTGCCGCTGCTCGCACCGCACCACTCCGACAGCGAGCGCAACGGCCACGTCATCGGCATGTGGCTGAACTTCGTCATCAGCGCGGGCCTGATCACCTACTTCGTCGTCAAGATGGCCGCCGCGCTGCGCCAGCAGGCGCAGCAGCTGAACGCCCGCCGGGAGGAACAGTTGCAGGACGAACAATTGCTCGGCATCGCGACGCTGGCCGCCGGCGCCGCCCACGCGCTGGGCACGCCGCTGAACACGATGACGCTGCTGCTCGAAAACCTGCGCACCGAAGTCCTGCCGGCGCCGGCCGCCGCGGATGTGGGTGCGCTCGATCAGCAACTGGCGCGCTGCCGCGACACCTTGCGCACACTGGTACAGGCTGCCGGCATCCTGGGCCGCGAGCAGCCGCCACAGGAGGTGGCCGATTATGTGCGCGCGCTGATCGAGCGCTGGCTGGTGATTCGCCCGGACGTCGATGCACGCATCGCGATCGACGCCGCCAGTCCCGCCGTGAGCGCGCATTTTCACCCGGCGCTCGCGCAGTCGCTGCACAACCTGCTCAACAACGCCGCCGATGCCAGCCCGGAGCGGCTCCAGATCGAGGTGCGCTGGGATCGGCAGGCGCTCGAATTCAGCATCCGCGACCGCGGCCCCGGCGTCGCCGCCGATCTGGCCGAACGCCTGGGCCAGCCCCAAACCAGCGCCAAACCCGGCGGCCTGGGGCTCGGCCTGTATCTGTCGCACTCCACCCTCAACCGCCACGGTGGCCGCGTCACGCTCAGCAATGCCGCGGGCGGCGGCACCCTGACCCAGGTGTGGTTGCCGCTCAAATTGGTCGCCGCGCCATGACCCCAGCGCCAGCGGCGGCGCCGCCCGACCTCCCGACGGCGCTCGCCTATCTGGTGGTCGATGACGATGTCGCGTTCGCCGAAGTGCTGGCGCGCTCCCTGAGCCGGCGCGGCCA
>CBDDRG010000260.1:0-7367 GCA_965232975.1 uncultured bacterium | reverse complement strand
AAGGGCTGTTGCGGAGCAGTTGCCACAGACAGATCGCTGGAAGACGTTCCTGGACTACGTCGTGGCCAAAATTACTCGCCCGCTGCCGCCGTGGCTCCCGTCAGACCGGCTCACAGTGGCAGGGTAACTGCCGGATTTAGGGTTAATCCATCGATGGAGAGCCACCCCATGAAAATCGAAAATATCCGTGGTCTGATGCTGGCCACTGCCGCCGCAGCTCTGTTTGCCAGTGGTACTACCGCCTTTGCTGGCCCCGAGGCTCAGCCGGCCAAGGTTCATTGCACCGGCGTCAACGCCTGCAAGGGGGCATCCGAGTGCAAAACCGCACAGAATGCCTGCAAGGGGCAAAACAGCTGTAAAGGCAAGGGCATGATGATGATGACCGACGAGGAGTGCACGGCAAAGGGCGGCAAAAAAGTAGACGAATAAGCTATCGTTTCACGCGTGAAAACTGGGCGGGGAGGCGTGCCATCCTCGCGTGCCATCCTCGCCCAGTTACCCTTGATACCAGGCAGCGAGCGCAGCGGATGAGTCCCGACCGGCTTCGCGCGCCGCCTGTTCCACAGCACCGGCAATCCCGATGAGTCGCCCCAATCGAGCAGCAACTACCGCGATCCGGGGTTTCGGTCTGGGGTTGCGGCGCCAGCATTACGAAGCCGTGCTCGCCGCGCGCCCTGCGCTGGACTGGCTTGAGATTCTCACCGAGAACTACCTCGTCCCCGGCGGCAAGCCGCTCCACTACCTCGATCACATTCGCGCCCTCTACCCCATGGTCATGCACGGCGTGTCGCTGTCCATCGGCAGCACCGACCCCTTGAATCGGGCCTACCTCGCCGAGGTAAAAGCGTTAATGGCGCGCATCGAGCCGGCCTGGCTGTCCGACCACCTGTGCTGGACCGGCGTGGGCGGGATCAATCTGCACGACCTGCTGCCGCTGCCCTACACCGAGGAGGCACTTTGGCATGTGGTTGGCCGGGTGCGGCAGGTGCAGGATTTCCTCGGCCGGCAGATCCTGCTGGAGAACGTGTCCAGCTACCTGGCCTACCACACCTCGGTGATGTCCGAATGGGAGTTCCTCGCCGCCGTCGCCAGCGAGGCCGACTGCCTGATTCTGCTCGACATCAACAACATCCATGTCAGCGCGTTCAATCACGGGTTTGACCCGCGCGCCTATCTCGACGGCATTCCGGCCGATCGGGTGCGCCAATTCCACCTCGCCGGGCATCGGCATCTGGGCACCCATATCATCGACACGCACGATCACCCCGTCGTCGACGCGGTGTGGTCGCTGTATCGCGCGGCGGTGCGCCGCTTTGGCGCCGTGCCGACGATGATCGAGCGGGACGACAATATTCCCGAACTCGGCGAACTGCTCGCCGAGCTCGATATGGCCCGCCAGCACGCGGTGGATGCGGGCGGCAGCCTGGTCATGGGCCGGGAGCAAACGCCATGAGCGAACTCCTGCCCGGGTTGTCGGCATTACAGGTCGCCATGCAGGAGTTTCTGCTCGATCCGCGCCGACCGGTCGAGCATTTGATCGCTGCCAACACGCGCCTGGCGCCGGCCACGCAGCTGGGCGTCTATGCCGAGGCCTACCGGGCGCGGCTGGTCGAAGCGCTCGACGCCGACTTTTCCGGCCTCCACGCCTACTTGGGCGATGACCAATTCGAGCGCCTGGTGCACGCCTATGTCGCCGCGCATCCGTCGCGGCACTTTTCGCTGCGCTGGCTCGGCCGCCACCTCGCCGATTTTCTCGCCGCGACTCCGCCCTACGCCGAACATCCCGAGCTCGGCGAGCTGGCGCGCTTCGAATGGGCGCAGTGCGCCGCGTTCGATGCACCCGACAGCGCCGCGCTCGGCATCGCCGAGCTCGCCGCCCTGGCCGCCGCAGACTGGCCGGGGTTGCGCCTCATCTTTCACCCCGCGGTGATACGCCTCGATCTGTGCACCAATGCGCCCACGCTGTGGTTGGCCATCAACGCCGGCGAAATGCCGCCACCGCTTGAGAAGTTCGATCGGCCGCGCCCCTGGTTGCTGTGGCGACAGGATCTCCGGGTGCTGTTTCGCGCCCTTGCGGACGCGGAAGCCGTTGCGCTGGATCAGTTCCGCGCCGGCGCCAATTTCACGGCGATCTGCGAGGAGCTGTGCGCCTGGTTGCCAACGGAGGAGGTGCCCGTGCAGGCCGCCGCTCAGTTGCGGCGCTGGGTTGAAGATGGCCTGGTGATGCAAGCGAACTGAAGTGGCCGGATCAACACCGCCCCCCGGCAAGCCGTGTCGAGCCGCCACCGGGGCGCCCGCCCCCGTGGCCGGCGCCCAGCCGATGATCTCGCAACATCGACGTAAAGCCCTTGCCGGCTGACGGTGGCCGGTAGGAAAGCGGCCATCAAATCAGTAGTATCCCCAGTCGCACCGCCCCACCCCGCCGGGAACCCCGCCCAGACCATGCCAGCCTCTGCCGCCCAGCGCATCCTCGTCCTGCTCGTCGCTTTGGCGGTGGCCAATCCGCTACCGGCGACCGCCGCATACAATCTGCCGTCCATGGGCGATCCATCATCCGGCATGGTATCGGAACAACAGGAAGAAGCCCTCGGCCACGCCTGGCTACAGATGTTTCGCCAGAAGGTCGCGCCCTACAACGACCCCCAGTTTCAGTCCTACCTCGAGCAACTGCTCTACGACCTCGCCGCCCACAGCGAGCTGCAGGACTTTCACCTCGATGTCGTCATCGTCAACAACCCGACCATCAACGCCTTCGCCGTGCCCGGCGGCGTGGTGGGGGTGCACACTGGCACCCTCATTTATTCCGACAGCGAGGCGGAACTGGCCTCGGTGCTCGCCCACGAGCTCGCCCACCTAAGCCAGCGCCATTTCGCGCGCAGCGTCGAGCGCCAGCGCGCCAATTCCATCCCCGCCTACGCCGGACTGCTGGCCGGCCTGATCTTGGCCGCGACCGGTGCCGGCCAGGCCGGGATGGCCGCGATCGCGTCCACCCAGGCCGCCGCCCTCCAGAACAGCCTGCGCTACAGCCGCGACAACGAGCAGGAGGCCGACCGCATCGGCATCGAGACGCTGGCGCGCTCCAACCGCGACCCCGCGGCCATGGCACGCATGTTCGATCACCTGGTCGCAGCAACTCGTTTCGTCGGTCAAAAGCCGCCCGAGTTTCTGCTCAGCCATCCGCTCACCGAAGAGCGCGTCGCCGACATCCGCAATCGCATCGGCAAATATCCGCCGCGCCAGTACCCGGAGAATCTCGAATACCACCTGATGCGTGCGCGGGCTGAACTCCGCCTGGACAACAATCCCAACGACAGTATCAAACGCTTCAAGAATCAACTGGCCGGCCACAGCCTCTCGCGCGCCGCCGCCCGCTACGGCTTGGCGCTGGCGCTGGCGGCGAGCGGCAACTACGCCGACGCCGAGGCGACCTTGCGGCCGTTGCTGGCTGCGGAACCCGGCCGACTGACTTATCAGCTCGCCGCCGTCGCCATCGACCGCGGCGCCGGTCGCTATGACGCCGCCCTGAGCCGGCTCGATCGCCTGACCCAGAGTTATCCCAACAACTATCCGCTGCGCATGGAGCGGGCCGAAACCCTGCTCAAGGCCGATCGCTACCACGACTCGGAACTGGTGCTCGAAAGCCTGGCCAAAGACCGGCCGCATGACCCGGAAGTTTGGTATCAACTGGCGGAAACCAGTGGCCTGGCCGGCAATATCTCCGGTGTTCACCGCGCCCGCGCCGAGTACTACCTGTTGATCGGCGTGTTCGACAAGGCCCGCGAACACCTCGGCTACGCCAAAAAATTGATCGGTGCGGATTTCAAACAGTCGGCGATCGTCACCCAGCGGTTGCGCGAGGTCGCCGCTATGGAAGCGCAAGCCCGCAAATTGGGTCTGTGACCCGCCCTCCGGACGCTAGCACCGCTACCCCAACACCCCCAACACCCCCAACACCACCAACAGCAGCATTTAGGAGACGTTATGGAATGGCTGTCGAACCCAGAACTTTGGGTCGCATTCTTCACCTTGACCGCCCTCGAAATCGTCCTCGGGATCGACAACATCATTTTCATCTCCATCCTGGTGAGCCGGCTGCCCAAGGCGCAGCAGCGATCCGGGCGGATCTTCGGCCTGGGCCTCGCCATGTTGACGCGGATCATGCTGCTGTTGTCGATCACCTGGGTGATGGGGTTGACCGCCGATTTGTTTCAGCTACCCATCATGGACGTCGGTATTTCCGGGCGCGACCTGATCTTGTTCTTTGGCGGTCTGTTCCTACTTTTCAAAAGCTCGACCGAAATCTTCCACAGCTTTGAAAGCGGTGAGGAGAGCCAGCCCGGTTTCAAGGCTCAGAAGTTCTGGCCGGTCATCATCCAGATTGCCATCATCGATATCGTGTTCTCACTGGATTCAGTGATTACCGCCGTCGGCCTCGTGCAGCATATTCCGGTCATGGTGGCGGCGATCGTGATCTCGGTGGTGATCATGATGATGGCATCGGGCACCATCAGCGCCTACATCGACCGCCATCCCAGCCTGAAAGTGCTCGCACTGAGCTTCTTGGTCGTGGTCGGCGTGGTGCTGATTGGCGAGAGTTTCGACACTCATGTGCCCAAGGGCTACATCTATTTCGCGATGGCCTTTTCGCTGGGAGTGGAAATGCTCAATATCCGCTTGCGCACTCGTGTCGGCGCGGCACCCGACCAGGAGCAGCAACCGCCGAAGCCAAAGTAACGCCCGGTCAGGCCAGGGCAGCCTCGATCGCCGCCAGCAATTCCTGGGCGTCGTAGGGCTTTTCGAAGAAGCCGGCGGCGCCGACCTGGGCGGCGCGCTCGCGCAAGCCGGGCTTTTTGCTCGCGGTAATGAAGATAAAGGGCGTGCCAGCCAGATTGGCGTTGTTCTGAATCCGCTCGGCCACCAGAAAGCCGTCCCCACCCGGCATCGAGATGTCGAGCAGGATGACGTCGGGTTGCTCCTTGACCGCCGTGCTCAAACCGGTGACGCCGTCGTAGGCAACCAGCGCGGTGTAATGATTGGCTCGCAAACGCACGACCAGTGCCAAAGCAACGGCCTTGTCATCCTCGATGACCAAAATCTTTTTCTTTACCGTCTCCGCCATCGCGGGCCCTCCTCGTGAACCACCGCCATTATGACGCATCCACGCCCAGATCCCCCGGATGTGGGGCATCCGCTGCGATCGATCCTGGATGCGTGGGCAACGTAAAGAAAAAAGTGCTGCCCCTACCCGGTTGACTGTCCACCCAGATCTCGCCGCCGTGCTGGTGGACGATACTCTGGCACAGACTCAGGCCCAGCCCCAACCCACCGGGGGTGGCCAGGTCGCTCGCCTCCACCTGGTACAGGCGCTCGAAGATCGCCTTTTGCTGCTCTGGCGCGATGCCCCGGCCGGTGTCTTCCACCGCGATCAGCAGATGCTGCGGCCAGCGCGGGTCGCGGCTCGCGCGGATGACGACCTGACCGCCGGCGGCGGTGAATTTGATGGCGTTATCGAGCAGATTGCCAAACACCTGGGCGATCCGCTGGCGGTCGACATACACCTGGGGCAACCCGAGCGCAACGACCTGCCGCAACTGAACGCCATTGTCCCGCGCCCGCGCGCCGAGCTGGGCCACCGCCAGCCCGGCCAGTTCGCCGATGGCCACCATCTTTCGATCGAGAACGAACTTGCCGGTTTCGAGACGGGCGCTATCCAACAGATCATTGAGCAACCGGGTCATGTGGTCGCAACTGTCGCGGGCGATGTCCAGATATTCGCCCTGCTCCGCGCTGACCGGCCCGGCGATGCCGTCGCGGATGATGGCCACGAACTCGCGGGCGGCGGTGAGCGGTGTCTTCAACTCGTGCGCCACCGTGTGGTAGAAGCGCTGAATCTCGGCGTTTCTGGCGGCCAGATCGGCGGTCCGCGTGGCGACCAAATGCTCAGCCTGGGCGTTGCGCCCGGTGGCGGTCAGCATGACGATCGTCAATCCCGAGAACGAGAAGGCGCCATAGAATAGCGCCAGCATCTGCCAGGGATTGCCCCCGATAAGGGGCTCCCGACGCACCGACCAGTGCAGCATCCAGTCGCGGCCGTACGCTCGATAACCGAAACTCGCCGTGTGCCAATTGGGCTCCGCCACGGCGACGCCCTGATGGCCCGGCGTCCGATAGAGTTCGCGCTCCCCGGGGAGCGCCGCCGTATCCTCTATCCGCAGCGCGATACCGCTCGCGGCCACGCCCGGCAGCGCAGCCTGCACAACATCCTGCATGCGCAGGGAGACCACTGCAAACCCGAGTAGCTGGGCACGTCGTTCGGCCACTGTGGTCGGCGCCAGTGGCGGTCGATACAGGGGCTGGACAAGCCGCAGCGCAGCGCCGCGATCCGCTGCGCGCAGGACATTCTTTAAGCGGCCTGAACTTACAATCTGTCCGCTATCGCGCGCGCGCTCCAGGACTGCGCGCTGCTCGGGGTCGCCGCCCAGATCCAAGCCCAGGCCAACTGGGTTGCCGTCATCCGAGGCGGCGAAATAGACGGGGAAATAATCATCCCGCGCACCCGCAATGACCACCTTGCCGTTGGCGCCCCGCTCGGTGAAGCGAAAGTCCGGATCGCCGCCCCGCCGCGCGGCCTGCTCGTAGCCGTCGCGTTCGGCGCCAACAACCCGCGGCACCCATTCGACCGATTCAAGCCCGGGATAAGTCGATGCCACCCACACCCCAAACCGGCTGAACTCATCGCGTTCGACTTGCCGGGATGCCTCATAGAAGCCCCCGGCCATCTTCAACGCCTGCCTGTAGCCATCGAGTGTCCGCCCCAGGACATCGGACATTTCTTGCGTCCGGTCGATAAAGACGTCGTGGCGCTGCCGCTCCCAGGCGTTGGCGCCCTGAAACAGCGCGATTACCGGCCCGAGCAGGAACACCTGCGGCACCACCACTAACAACCGCCGACGCCACAGCGGCGGCGGGTCGGCGAAGAAGACGAACAGCAAGGGCGCGAAAATGAACACGCCGACACAATCACCCGTCCACCAGACCAGCGCGCTGGAGAGGGCGGCAGCGGCGGGCATAACCCCCGCCCACCACAGCGTCGCGACCCCGACCAGGGGCGCGATAACACAGCTTAGCGCCCCTCCCAGAGCAACAAAGAGAGCAGCCGCGCGCTCCGTCGCAAGCGCGTTGGGGAAGCCGATCACCCGGCGCACCAACCATGCGCCCGCGGCGGCCTGCAGCATATAGCCAGTCCCGCTACCGACGGCGACCGGCGCCGCCTGCTGCAGCGTCACCATTTCCGGGCCGTTGACCGCAAGCGCCAGATTGGTACCGAAGGCGCCGGGCCATACCCCGGGCAAGACCCGATAGCCACG
>CBDDRG010000259.1:0-13418 GCA_965232975.1 uncultured bacterium | reverse complement strand
TAGCCGCGGCCGATAACTCCCGCCCCCGCAGATCGGCGGGCAGATCCAGGCTCAGGTGCAGATAGCGCGCGCCTTTGGCACACACGGCCGCCGCCAGATTCACCGGCAGCGAGCCGATCACGACATCGCCGGGTGCAACTTCGGCCACGTCGAGATGCGCCACGAGATGATCGACCACGAGCCCTTCCCCGCGCGCCCACTCGACCGCGCCGGGGTGGCGGGAGACGAAGAAGGTGGTCATGAACGGTGATTCCCTGAATTTCCGGTACACATTTATTTGGAACCCAGGGCCACAGATGTGGCGGCTGGTAACAGCACTTATACACCGCCCGCGTAAATTGCCTTGGCTCTCTTGGCCGAACTGCCGGGCGGGGCATCCCACCAACCTTCCTTTGACCAGCGGGCGCGGATGTCCGCCAGCGCCCGCGCCTTGAGGGTCGGCTCCGCCAGTGCGGCCCAGACTTCCGCGAGGCCCTTGCTGCGCAAAGTATCGGATTCACCTGCATGGTTCTTCTTGGCGAGATCACTGACCGCCTGATCCACCCAGTCGCATCTCATGCTGGCAGCTTCTGATTCCTGTCGAGCGGCTAACACCTCTTCTGGGCTCAACTGCTTCATCGCCCCATAACCCACCGCTGTCTTGGCGCCGAAGCCGAGCCACTGGAAGGCATGGGCAAAGGCGGCTTCGAGCAAGGTTTTCCAGCGGCTATCTACGGCCAGGTCAGGTGCGAGCCGATTCAGGTGGGCAAGATCGCAGACTACATAAAACGCAAAGCCCGAGCCGGGCGGCACGGTGAGGAAGCTGATGGGGACGGGCTGCCCGGAGTCATGGGGATTGGCGCTGCCGGCGTGCGCTTTCTGCTGGTAATAGTGGCTCTGGTGCGGGGTCATGATCTCCACCGCGAGGCTATCGCCCTTGATTTGCGGGATCACGTCCCAGAAGGTCAGCGCGCCACGCAGGTGGAAGGTATCGCCGTCGCACGATTCCAGGCCGAACAGCGCATCAAGCATGGAAAGCCCCTCTCCCCCCGCCCCTCTCCCGCGCAGGGGAGAGGGGAGCAGATCGTTGGTCCAGCCGGCTTTGCCGTAAATTTCATTCCAGTCTCCGCTGGCCAGTTCTCGCGCCGCCTGGCGCAGCACGCCCTTGACGCCGCTGCCGGGCAGATAAGGCAGACCGTAGGGGTTCAGAAAGGCAAAGCCGTTTTCCAGCGGATGTTCGTTGCCCAGGCCGGTGGTGAAGGGGGCGGTGGCGAGGGCATCGAGACGAAGGCCGGCATCTGCCGATGCAATCACATCGAAAGCCTGCTGCTGGCGTGCACACAGTGCCGCCATGGTTTTCTTGTCGTTTTCGTTCAGGCGTTTGGCTTCGGTCAAGGCCGAAACTTTGTTCTCGTATTTGACCTCTCGCTCCTGCTGATTCTGGCCCCGCACCTCGTAGCCGACATCTGCGGTCGTCCACAACAATGCCTGGCTGCGACGGTTGACGCCCCACAGCTTCAGATACATCCCAAACCGCATCCCCGGCGAGGCGTGCTGGGAATCTGCCCAAGTAGGCTGGAACCGCGGCAATGGGCATGTCACTCCCCTCCCTTGCGCGCGGCCGCCATTTGCCGTAGCCAGCGCAGCCAGGCGAAGGCTTCGGCGGTGATGGTTTGGTAGTCGCCGGGTTTTTCGATCTTCATGAGTGATTGCATGAAAGGCTCGAAATCGGCGCTCGAAATCAACTGCGGGAAGCGCCCTTGTAGCCAAACGCGCATATCCCGAGCGACATCTTCGTTGTGTCGCTGCGATTCTTTCTTCCCTTTTTCATGGCAGAACGCCAGCACCTCCATCAGCCCGCTGTTCATGATGAGGGCCGGCAGCCCCTTGGCGATGTTGACGTGCTCCTTGGTGTAGACGGCGCATTTGTCCCAGGCATCCTGCGCGCGCTGCTGTTCCAGCGTCTGGCGGGGTTTGGCTGCCGCGCTCATTGGATACCCCCCACAATCTTGGCCAGCACCAGGCCGCGGCCGGTGGTGGCGTCGCCGCCGATTTGCAGCAGCTTGCCGTCGATGACGTTTTTCATTTTGGCCATGACACCCTCGGCAGTGTCGTGGTCGGCTTGCTTGCCGGTGCGGGTCTGGCTCGCCAGTAGCGGCGCCACCAGCAGCGATTCGGGCGGCAGGTTCTCGGTGTAGAACAGACCGCCGTCGCTGGCGGTGCCGGTGCTTTCGTCGATACACACATGGGGTTCGACCAGCATGGCGTTCTGTGCGAAATAGGCGAAGTCGGTGTCCGACAGCACCACCAGGTCGGTTTTTAGTTTGTTGCGAAAAAAGTCGTAGGCCGCGCCATCCGGCAGCGCCCTGGTGGCGAGGTCAGTGGCGATGGTTTTGACGTCGGCGGATTCCTTGTCGGTCGGCGTGTACTCGAAGGCTTCGAGATGCAGCTTGTCGCCTGACGATAGCAGCGCCGGGTTGGCGAGCAGGCAGTGTTCGTCGTTGACGGTCAAGGTGGGCCAACTCACCGAAACGCCGATCAACCCCAGCAGCCGTTGTGCCCGCGCCAGCGCCTGCGGGCAGGTGGCATAGACATAACCGCCCTTGAGCGAGCGCACCGGCAGCGCGACGAGCTGGGCGTCACCGAAGCTGACCGCGCCAGCGTGCAGGTCGCTGGCGCCGGCATCCGGGCCGAAGAGCCGGTCTATGAGCTTTTCATCGCCACCGATGGCAGTGAACCCATGCCGCACCGCGCCCTTGATGCCGGAACCGGCAAAACAGGGATGGCCGGTGTGGCGCTCGCGCTGGATGGGGTTGTCGATCAGGCCGACGGCCTGACCCGCGCCCAGGTGCACCGGGCTGACGGCATAGAGAAACAGGGCTGCTTGTTTTTCGAACATGGTGTTATCCTTTGACTTGGTTATCTACTTGGTCAGGTAACGCGCGATGAAGTCCGTTAACGTGCATGAAGCCAAGGCCCACCTGTCGGAATATCTGGCGCAGGTCGAGGCGGGCGAAACCGTGGTGATCTGCCGCCGCAACGTACCGGTGGCGTGGCTGGTGCCGATCGCGCCGGAAGAGGTCGCGCGCAAACCCCGCCCCATCGGGCTGGCCAAGGGGTTGGTGACCATCCACCCCTCCTTCTTCGACCCGATGGACGAAGACGAGCTCGCCTTGTGGGAGGGCTCGAAGATGCTGCCTTCCGACCCGCTGAACCCGGATTTCGACCCGAACTGGACGCCCGAACCGGTCGAGCCGAAGTGAGACTGCTGCTCGACACCTGCGTGTTCCTGTGGCTGATCGGCATTCCCGAGCGCTTGCCGCCGGGCGTGCGCGACCTGCTCGCAGCGGGCGATACCGAAGCGGCGGTGAGCACGGCCACCTTGTGGGAAGTGCTCGTCAAACATGGCAAGGGGCAGATCGGCCTGGATACCGGCGGCGCGACCGCGCTGGGCTTTCTCGCCCGCCAGTGCGCCGCGCATCGGCTCGACCTGCTCCCGGTGGTCGCCAACACGCTCGAACCACTCGAACGTCTGCCCGACATCCACCGCGACCCCTTCGACCGGCTGCTGATCTGTCAGACCATCGAGCACGGGCTGACGCTGCTCACCCCCGACCAGAACATCCGGCGCTATCCCATCAAGACGTTTTGGTAAGCCGCGCATCAGGGTCTCCATTTGGCCAGTGTCAGCCGGTTGAAGCCTTCGGTGCGGCGGGCGGCATCTTCGCAGGACTCGCTCCACAAACCGGTTTCGACAAGCTTGCGCAGCGCTTCGGGTGTGGCATCGAGTTCATCCAGCCAGTAGACGCTGCCGGTGGGGGCGGCGCGCTGTGCGGGCTTGGGCTGCCAGAGCGCCATATCCCAGCCGGAGATGACTTCGGCACGCGGCACGGCGGCGCAGACCAGACGACCTTTGACGCCGTGCAGGTCGAAACGGAATTCACCGTCGGCGGTTTGGGTGGTACCGGTGGGCAGCCAGCCGGCCGCGAAAATACCCGGTGTGGTCAGCACCAGGCGGCAGCACCGGGCGCTGGCAATCGCGGCGTAATCCGGCGCTGGCAAAACGAAGTCCGCCGTTGCGTGAACGGCGGCGGCGCGACCGTCGCCGCCGAGGCGCAGGGCGCCGCTTTTGGGTAATGCAGCGCCGCTGACGGCGGCGATGAAGCCGACGTCGTAATCGGCCAGCAAAGCTTTGTCGGTTGCCTTGTTCGTGCCGATGCGATGCCCGCGCTTGACCATCGCCGCCGCCTGCACCGAAAACAAGCGACCATCGGCGGCGCGGCCGCTGACGGCGTCGAGCCCCACGCCGACGCGCGGGTCGATCCGCCACAGGTCGCTCGATTTCACCAGGTCGGTCGGTGCCGGCACCTGCCCGGCCAGATATTTTTTCCAGCCATCTGCCGTGAGCCAGTAGCCGCCGGCTGGTTTGCCACGTTCTTTTTCCGCGAGCACCGACAACAAGGGCAGCGGAAATGAACAGCTAAGCCCCTCTCCCGTAAGCGGGAGAGGGGTTGGGGAGAGGGCGCGCACGTCCAGTGCGCTCGGGGCGGCCTCGCTGACCACCAGATCGGCAGGCAACGCGAACAGCGCCTCGACCCGGCCATCGGCAAAACGCCGCGCCAGGTTGAAGGCGGTGACTCCGAAGCTGCCCGGCCGCGTCGGCGTGCCCAGCGTGGGGTGCGCGACCTGGCCGGCGCCGAACGCCGTCAAATCGATGCCGGCATCCGCCAGCATGCGCGAGCGTAGCGCCCCCGCCGCCACCGACGGCCAGGGCGGCACCAGGGATTCGCCGAAACTCCCGGGGTCGCCGAACAGCTTGTTGCCGCGCAGAAAGAGCACGTCCAGCGGCTCCAGGAAAACGCTCTCGACGGTGCTCATGCCTGGCCTCCACTGCGGGTTTCGCGGGCCAAAAACTCGGCCACGGTGAGGAAGTTCTCCAGCCACTTCAGGCCGTCCTTGGGTTGGGCGGCGGCGAGTGTGGCGAGGCGTTTGGCGAGGTCGGCTGCCGTGGCGGTTCCCCCGGATTGCCGGGCGAGCTGATAGGCCAGCAGCGACGCAAGCATCTCCGGTTTGCCCTTGGGGTCCGGCAGATCAACCAGCCATTCGAGGCTGTTGTAGACGGCGCGGCGCGAGGTGTCGGCGTCGGCCAGAAAGTCGCACAGGCCGCCGAGCAAGGCCAGGGGTTCGCCCCATTCCGCCGACAGATTCAGCGCGCCACCGGAACGCTTGATGATCGTGATATGAAAGGCATCGCGGTCGACGGTCTTGCCGTCCGGGCCGGGCCTGGTGTAACCCTTGGCGCGCTGTTCCGCCGCGCGCAGCTCGCGCAGCACCGCGGAAAGCGGCGCCTAATGGTGGGCGATGACAGCACCGGTGGACGCGGTGGCGTTTTTCCCCATCATGCGCATAAGCCGACCTTTCAAGCATGCAAAGCCGTTTTTGCAAACCAGCGTGTTGCGCTTGCGCAGCTCACCCCAGTCCACGTTCTCGTCTTCTGGCACCGTACCGCTGTAGGTGTGCCGCAACCGCAGCATGACAGGCAGCAAATCCGCCACCGGCAGCATCGCGAGCACGTCGTCGCCGCCCGCGTAGATCACCCGGCCCAGATGCTCTTCCTCCACCACATGGCGCACCACGGTTTGCGAGAAATCGTTGAGCGCGCCGGAAATTGCGAGGTGGCGGTTGGGTGAGATCGGGCGTTTCTGGTCGCCGTATTTGAGGATGAGTTCTTGCTTCGCTGCGTGCTTATCAAAACCGTCCCGCACCTGCGGATGAAAGCTGTCGCGGTAGCTGATTGCGGTACCGGTGGCCTCGTCGCCGGAGAGGATCGCGCCCATCCTGTCGCCGTCCATCATCAGCAGGGCGTAGTAGGTTTCGAGCTTGATGCTGTTCTCCCCTCGCCCGCTGGCGGGAGAGGGGTTGGGGGATAGGGTGGCCAGCGTCTGGCGCACCAGGCGTTGTGCCTGTTTGTATGCCTCCCCGTCATCGTCGGCGTCGCGCGCCGCTTCAAGCAGACCGGGAATGCGCTTGGCATCGTCGAGCAGTTCTCGGTTACCCGCGTGGCGCATCATCAGCCGGCGCGGTAACGCGACCGGTTTGGATTTTTTGGCGGCGTCGGCAAAGCCGCTCGCGGTCCGTCCGCCGCGTGCCAGCCATTGATCGAGCTGATGCGCCAGCGCCATGGTGTGGGTGGAGACGACAAAGCGGCCAATCTGCCCGCCTTGCAGGGCACCTTCGACTTCCTCCGTAAACAGCGTCGGCCACAGGCGCTTGAGCGCGGACAGCCCGCCCAGATGCTCGCCTTTCTTGGCCCAGGCGGGCTGCGCGTCGGCCACTTTCGTCCACAGCGTTTCGACGTGCTCGCTCGCGTTCAACTTCTTGTCATTACGGCTCTTGCGCTTGCCGGCCGGCACACCGAGAAGATCGGCATTGTCGGTCAACCATTCGGTCTCGCCGGTCAGCGAGCAGCGCCAGCCTTCCTGTACGCTCTGCCCGAATGGGCGCGTGCTCTTGGCCGCCGCCAGCACGCGCTCGGCCAGGTCGTACACAGCCGGATAGAGCACGCCCGGATTGGGCGCGAAGAAGGTGGTGCCATCGCCCCAGTCGATGTCTTTTTGCAACGCCTGCCAGGCGGGCGTGGCTAGAAAGCCGCAGGGTTTGTTCGCCTCCACGCCAAAGAAGGGCGCCATCGCGGCGGTCAGGCCGTTCACATCGAGGTCGGTCTGTTTGGCTGCATTGCGTGGCTTGATGAGCGAGAACGGCACCGCCGCCCAGTGCACTTCCGGAAAGCCGGCGAGCTGGTCGCGCATTTGCGCATGGCAATGCTGGTCGCCATCGGTCTTGAGATCAGCGACATCCAGCAGGCGATCCACCACTTCGCGGCCCTTGCCCTGCAACCAGTCGCGCACCGCCTGGGTCACGGTTTCGGCAACCTCCCGCGCCCGGCTGGCCGGCACCACGGCCACAAAGCGGTTCGGCAGCGCGGCGGAAAACAGCGGGTTGGCGTCGGTGCCGCCGCGAATCCAGTCGCTGCCTTCGAACAGACCGGCGGGCAGTTTCATGTCATCGCGCAGCCACAGGTCCACCTGCGGAATGCCGCGCAGGCGCGGGAACAGGATCGCGTCCGGGCCGAGTGCTTCGCATACCGGACGCATCGCCTCCCAAGCCAGGCGCGACAGCAGGTGCGAGCCGGCCCACAGGTCATCCATCTTGCGCGCCGCCGCGATGAAGCCCTGCACCGGGCCGATGGACAGCGCCAGCAGCGCCGCCTCGCCTTTGGGATCGGCGGCAAAGGCGCCGGCAAAGGCGGAGGTCAGATCGAGGTGATCCCAGATGGAGTGGTCGGGCACACGGGTGTCGGCGGGCAGCAAGCGCCACAGTTCGCCGAACTTGCCGAAGTCTTCGTCTTCGGTCAGATCGGGGCCGAAGCGCCAGTAGGTGAGCAGGGTTTTGCGCAGGTCTTGGGCGGTGTCGTCCTGCGCACCGAGTTTTACCAACAGATTCGAGAAATGGTCGAAGCTGCGCTGCTTGACGTCTTTGAAATCGGTGTCCGACAGGCCGCCGTGTTCTCCCAAGTCGTAGTGCTCGCCGGTGAGCGGGTGGATGAGCACCGGCTTGTTCGTCCAGCTCACCTGCGCCCAGTCGGCCACCTTGAACGTGATGGGTTCGCCCGTCTTTCTGAGATGGGTTTCTTCCTCCATCGGCCACTGCGGCCGGTCGGCGGCCGCCGCCCACCAGTCGGCGCGCTGCACTTGGCGGTAAATCGACAGCGGCAGACCTTTTTTGAAGATCACCGTGGACAGCGCTTCGTCGTTGTCCGGGTCGATGTTGTCGGCGGTGATTTCGGCTAAACCCAGCAGCCGCGTCAGCGCGCGCGAAGTGCCGTTCTCGTGCCCTGCCGGATCGCGCAGCAATACCAGCGCTTTTTCCACCGGATCGTGGATGCGCGCGGCGAGTTTGGTTTGCCAGAGCCTGTCGTCGGTCATGCCTTCCTCCGGGACGCGGGTGAGTGATTGCGCAGGCGCATCGAGAAAAGCGTGAACGCACGTCCAGACGGCTTCGAGCGTAGGCAGGTCAGGACTGAACGCGGCAGGGGGTTTGCACGGCACATGAAAAACCACGCCGACAAGTTTTTTCGGGGCGCTGGGTGCAGGGCGCAACTTGAAGCGCAGGCTGTTGGGCAGGCGGGCATTGCCGCCCCAACGCGAAACGGGGTGATTGGTAACAGGGAAAGACAACCAATGCCGATCTTGTGGCTGCCCGTGATTGATGCCGACCTGCTCGTCTTTCTTGATGATTGGCTTGTCACCGTTAGCCGCTATCAGGTTGTATAAAAACTGCGTCCGCAAGCCGATCTTGATGATCGCCAGCTCCTTCATCAGCGCTTGCCAGTCATCGAAGGGCTTGGTTTGCCAGATCAGCGGGCCGGTCTCGTCCGCGCCGATGGCGTGTGGCCAATCCAGGGCGAGCGCTTGTCGCCAATCGCGTAGCGGTAAAGCACCCTCTCCCCCGGCCCCTCTCCCGCTCGCGGGAGAGGGGAGCAAGGCAAACGAACCCCAGCCGTTGCGGCTGCGGCTGCCCAGGGTGCCGTAGCGATCCATGAGTGAAAGCGCATGTTCGATGCGCGGCGCGTGTTCTTCCGGAAACGCGAGCGAGAGCGTGGCGGATTCGCCTGCCTCGATGGCTACACGGACACCGGCTTTGAGTGTCGTCGTCCCGCGCTGGTTGTCGTAAATCAGTGGACCGAACCCCTGATACAGCGCGCTGCCAACCGGAACGAGTTTGCCGTCACGGTTTTTGACTTCGGGATGGGTCACTTTTACATCCACCGGCCATTCGGATTTTTTGAGGTGGCCATCGTCCCAATGATCCAGCCGCATCCGCACCAGGCTTTTGCGGTGATCGGTCACCTCCCGATTGCCCTCCCGGTGCGTCAGCCACGCATTGCCGAACAGCAACCCTTCGTCTCGCCGTATTTCCGGCACGTTGACTTTGAATTGCCTGTCGGCCGCATAGGCCACCCGCCACCACTGCCGCAGCAGCGCCTTGAACGGCGGTGTGCGCCACTGGGCGCTCTGCTCGGCATTGCCGAGAAAGGCCGGGGTGGTGAAGCGGACGGTGTATTTGAGTTGTTTGATGAAAGCTCCCCAACGAGGGCGAGATGCTGTTGCCTATGGTTCCGGGTGCGGCGCGCTATCGTCTCGCCCAGAGTTCAATGGAGCGCCGCGCCCAGTTTATCCAGCACGAATACCTCGCCTTCATGGTGGCCGAAAAACCGCCGGGCGTCGCCGTCGTGCCAGGCATCGCATTCGTGGGTGGCGGGCGGGCATGGATTGCCTTGCAACTGCTTGAAATCCAGCCGTTGCAGCTCCATTCGGGTCTCCAGATAGCGGGCGAGGTCGTCGATGCGGGTGTTGACGGTTTCCAGCCGGTGGGCCGGCAAACCCCGCGCGCTGGCTTCGAAGCCCAGCCCAAAGCTCAGCTTGGGGCTGGGCGAAGGCCAGAGCTGTTCCCGGTACAGGGTCTTGTGCTGCTCGCGCCACACCAGGTCGCCCCAAACGCTGAGGGTGGCCTGCCCGTCGATGGTCATCAACAGGGTGTCGGGGATGGTGGCGACGGCAGCGGCGGTGACCGGCGCCCCCAGCGCGGCCATGCGCCGAAACACCGGCAGATGTGCCCGCAGGGTGTCTTCCGCCGCCAGTCTTACCGGCAGTCGTGGCAACCGCAGCAGTTCTTCGCCGGATTCGAACACGTAAACGGCTTCATCGGCATAGAACTGGGCGAGGATCTGCATCACGCCCTGCACGCTCTTGAAGCCGCCGGTGAGGTTGAAAATCACCTGATAGTCAGCATCGCGCCAGCCCGGCAGCGTTTCGGCGCACCAGCGCACCAGTTCGCCCATCGCGAGCTGAAAGCCCGCCAGGCTCGCGGTTTGCAGATCCTGGATGCGTATGCGCTGCACCGCCTGCCCGCAGCCTTCCAGATAGGCCTGGATGACTCGGGCGGTGGCTTCACCCAGCCAGGTGTCGGTGCAGATCAGGTAGTGCTGATCCGGCCCGGCGGGAGGGCAGTTGTCGTAGAGATTCAGCAGCCCGTTGAGTTCAGCGCTCCAGCGCTTGAGCTGTGATATGTCGGTCTTCGCGGCGAACCGCTGTGTTTGTTCGTCGATATGTGTTGTCAACTGCCGCCTCACTTCTCGATCAGCAATCTGTTCCGCCGTGCGCGCATTGGCGTGGCGGATGATGTCGCGGCGTAGTGACTCCGTTGCCGCATTGGTGATTGAACTGGTGCCACAGGTGGTGACGATGACTCTTGGCATTTTTGCTACTCCTGCCGGATGGCCAGAGAGGGAGTTGGTGCGCCTGAACCAAACCCGATCTGTGTCGGGACAGGCATGGAAGATGCCATGCACCTCGGTTGGCGTGCAGGCCGCAGCGCGCCCCGCGGGCGACCTGCGGCATCCGCCGGGTGACGGCCGCCGCGAGCCGGCGCGGCGGCCGTCACCGCCCGATCTCGATCTGCGCCGGCAGCAGCGGCAGGTCGAAGCGGGAGCCATCTTTACCTTTGAGCCGGCGGATGGCGTAGCGCTGGGCCGCGCGGGCGCTGAGCGGAATCGCGATGGCGCGGTTGATGCGGTTCTTGTGGGGCTCGAAATAGCGCGCGTGCTTGATGGCCGCGGGCGCGCTGCCGGCGAGTGCCACCTCCGCGCGCTGGTATTGACCGCCCGCGGAGTTGAGCACCCGGCCGAGAACGGCGAGAAACTCCCTGCCCGCCTCCGCCTGGCCCCAATCGACCGCGGGCGCCCCGCACCGGGCGCGCTCGGCAAGCCAGAGCAGCACGGCGAAACTGACGTCGCCGAGCTCGATAGCCTCGCCATCGACCGTGGCGACTCTGGCCTTTACCTGGAGCACCAGTTGCGGCGCTTGCTGCCCCCGGTTGGCAATGGCGACGACGCGACTGAAGGCAACCGCGCCGTCGAGCAACTGCGCCGGCAAACCCTCGCGCAGCCGCACGAAGGGAATCCGCGCCAGCTCTACCCTCGCCTGCTGGGCATCGTAGGTCTCGGCGGTGTTGCCCCGCGTCACCGAAATGGGTTGGCGATAGGGTGTGGGGTAATAGAATTCGCGGTTGTTTTCGAAGGGGTCGCTCACCAGCACATGGGAGAGCTGATCCTGCGCCCGCCCGTAGAGGGACAGCGCGTAACCGAGGTAGTAACCCATGGTTTTGCGCCCGCCGGCGATGGAGACATGCATCTCGCTGTGTTCGTCCAGCGTGAGCCGGCGCACGATGTCGGTGATGAAATCGGCGCCGTGCTCGTTGTCGGCGGGACTGCGGATGTCGTCGAGGAGCTGGCCCGCCGCATCGGCGAGGACGTGGATGTGGGTTGCGTCGAAGGCGATGGCTGGCAGGTCATAGTCGGCGCGCAGACGGTGGAACTAGCCCGCCTCGCCGGTCTTTTTCCCGACCAGAAGGTTGAGTTCGGCCTCGCGGTAACCGGTGACGGTGGTGATGACATGCACCTCGGTCGGCAGCCAGGGTGGGTCGGCGGTTACCGCCAGCGCGTACAGGGTCTCGGTGACGATCTGGGGTGACAGCCCGGTGACGGCCAGCAGAATGCGGCGGCGTGGCGCGGATGCAGGTGTTGATTTGGCATTCATGACAGCGCTCGTGGCGGCATTCACAATATGCATATTGATGCCTGTTCTACTTTTTATTGCACGCCGCAAGCTGGCGGCACACACCGCGCTGGGGCGCGGCTCGCTGTGCTATTTGCCGTGTGCCCTGCTCAAACCATCACCATGCGGTAGCCGCCCAAGCCCATGACTGCGCCTTTGCCAAGGTGGGTCCACTGACCGAGCCACAAATAGGGCCAAAACGGTGTCAGCTGGCCGGCGGCGAGTTCCAGACTACCGATGAGACCACCCATCTGCAGCAGCGCATCCTGGCGCGATGAATAGCGCGTCCAGTCTTTCCAGCGCAGTTCGGCGGCCCGCCAGTCGACGGCTGCGGCGGCCTGCACCAGAGCGCGAAAATCGGTCTCCAGCGGGTTGTCGGTGTGAAAATAGCTGAGCAGCGACACCCGCCGCAGCAGGTGCGCGAAGAAATCCCGAAAGCGCAGGCGGTCGGCAGTGATCAGATCGTTGTCGACGTTCAGCCGGAGCGGGGTCAGCAGTTCGATGCGAACCGCGCTCTGTGTGGGCGCGGGCGGCAACTCTGGGCCGCCGACCGCTAGCGGCGTCAAACGTCCACCGGGACAGTAGATCTCGACCCAACCAGCGAGGGTTTCCTGTGCGACTGCGGCCAGGGCATAACGTCCCTTGCCGGCACCAATGCCGGTTTCGCCGGCGCGGCGCAGCGCCTCGATGAAATACGGCAGGTGCGTCTGCCCGCGCCCGACCAGCACCAGATCGACGCCGAAGCTGGCGTCCGGCGCCAGCTCGCGGCAATCGCCCCAGGGCTCGACTAGAAATGGATGCGGCGCCGCGGGGTATTTGCGCAGTTTGGCGGTATCAATCGGCGGCGGCGTTTCGAATATGTAAGGATAAACGCAGGATCGATACAGCACGCAGGCATCACAACGCGGTTCGCGCGTCACGCACACCACGCGTTTGAGGGCATGGCCGAGCGCGCCGCGCCAGGCGGAACCCGCATAGGCTGGCAACTGGATTGACGTCTGCGCGCGCAAGTGGATCCGGTAGCGCTGACAGGCAAGCGCTGGCGCAGGGCCGATGACTTCCGGATTGTTATTGATGTGTGCGCCCACCCCGCCCCTGTCCGTGCCAGGGATTCTAGGGCAAACAGGAGTCCGCCGGGCAACGCCCCGTCAGCACGATGGGTCGAACCGCCGAGACGGGTTGCACACCTTCCACACCCGCAGTTCAGCGAACTGCGCCGATCTAGGGTCGAATCTCGTAAAGCGCATTCAACGGGTGCTTGATGGGCAGTCGGCGCACGGTCGCGAAACCGGCCTCGCAGCAGAACTCGACCACCTTCGACTCGGGCAGACCTACCGTGCCCAGGCCCACGCCGCCCTGCGCCAGCGAGGTGGTCATGCAGAAGTGGAGACTGGCGCCCAGCTTGAACACCGCCATCGGCCCCTGGTTGTCGGCGGGGTCGTCGGTGCAGTCGATGTCCATCAGGATATAGATGCCGTCGTCCTTGACCGCGCGGCGCAGCGCGCGCAGGCCGCCCCTGGGGTCGGCCATGTCGTGGATCAGATCGAAGGTCGCCACCACGTCGAATTTCGCGCCCACGCCATCAGCGCCGACGCCTTTGACGACGTCCTGCACCTGAAACTCGACGCGATCGTCAACCCCTGCTTCGAGCGCATTCTGGCGCGCGGCGTCGATGTTGCCGGGAAACAGGTCGAAGCCGTAAAAGCGCGCCTTGGGGAATACTTTGGCAAGCTCGATACTGGAGCGCCCGGCGCCGCAGCCGAA
>CBDDRG010000258.1:0-5831 GCA_965232975.1 uncultured bacterium | reverse complement strand
TTCGCCCTCATCGGCTCGTTGATACTATCGCTGACGGTCATCCCGGTGTTCGCCAGTCTGTTGATGCGCGGTGGCGCCGAGCAGGATAGCCGGGTGTTCAGGGAGCTGAAGCAGGGCTATCTGCCGGTCATGCGCTGGGCGCTGCATCACCGCAAGACGGCCGTGGGCGGCGCCTTGGTGCTGCTGCTGGGCGCCGCCTCGCTGTTTCCCCTGATCGGCAAGGAGTTCATGCCGGTGATGGACGAAGGCACCACCGTAATCATCATCGAAAAGCTGCCCAGCATCTCGCTGGAACGTTCCCTGGCCCTCGATGCGCCTTTCCAGACGGCCATGATGGAACTGCCGGAGGTCATCGGCGTGGTGTCGCGCACCGGGGCCGACGAGCTGCGCATGGATCCCATGGGGCTGTACCAGACCGACAATTTCCTCATCACCAAACCCCGCGAGCAGTGGACGGTGAGCCTGGAAGAATTTCAGGCGCGACTGCGCGAGAAGCTCGATGGTTTTGTCGGCATCGACTATGCCTTTACTCAGCCCATTGACATGCGGGTCTCCGAAATGCTGACCGGCGTGAGGGCCGCGATGGCGATCAAGCTCTATGGTGATGATCTCGGCGTGCTGGAGGAGAAGTCCAGGCAGATTGAAACACTGGTCAACGCCGTACCCGGGGCCGTGGATGTGTTCCGCGCCCCGCTGTCAGGCCAGACCTATTTGCAGATCGAGATCGATCCCCAGGCAATTGCCCGCTTCGGCATCAACATCGAGGACATCAATCGATTGGTGGAGATCGCTGTTGGCGGCCGCGTGGCCACCGAGGTGATCGAGGGCAATCAACGCATCGGCGTCTTGTTGCGCTATCCGGAAAAGGCTCGAACGTCTCCGGCTGACATTGGGGCGCTACGGGTGGAAACGCCTTCGGGAGACAAGATTCCCTTGAGTAGTCTGGCCGCGCTGCGCGAGGTGGACGGGCCGGTGGCGATCACCCGCGAGTCGGCCAAGCGCCAAGTGGTGGTACAGGCCAATGTCGAAGGCCGCGATGTCGTGGGTTTCGTCGATGAAGTACGTGCTGCACTGGAGCGCGAACTGCAACTGCCGCCGGGTTATTACGTCACCTACGGTGGCCAGTTCGAGAACCAGCAACGCGCCGCCGCCCGCCTGGCGCTGGTGGTACCGATCGCCATCGCGCTGATCTTCGTCATGCTGTTCACCACCTTTCGTTCACTGCGCCAGGCCGGCCTGATCATACTCAACATACCCTTCGCCATGATCGGCGGCGTGATCAGCCTGTACCTATCCGGCCTCTATCTGTCGGTACCGGCATCGGTGGGGTTCATCACCCTGTTTGGTGTGGCGGTGCTCAACGGCGTGGTGATGGTGACCTACTTCAACCAATTTCGTGATGCCGGCCGAACAGTGATCCAGGCGGTGCAGGAAGGCGCCGAACGCCGGCTCCGCCCGGTGCTCATGACCGCGTTGATCGCCAGCCTGGGCCTGGTGCCTTTGTTGGCGGCGACCGGTCCGGGCTCCGAACTGCAGCGCCCGCTGGCGGTGGTGGTGATCGGCGGGCTATTCACGTCAACGCTGCTCACGCTGGTGCTGCTGCCCACCCTGTATGCCTGGCTAGAAGGACGGGCCGAGCAACGCCTGGCTCAACCTACAACGGAGGAACAAGTATGAAGATTCTGACGCTTATTGTGCATGCCAATACCCAGCAGGAATTGGCCGATCAACTACGGACCCTGAATCAGGTGTCCGGCTTTACCTTCAGCCATGTGGAAGGGCACGGGGCACAGGTGGAAAGCGATCCGTTTCTCTCTGCGCGGGACAAGGTGGTCGGCTACACGCCGCGGGTGCGGGTGGATATCCTGCTCGATGACGCGGATGTCAGTGTCGTGCTGGGGGCGCTTCGCCAGGCGGAAAACGGCGTGACCGGTCAAGGCGTGTACTGGACAACGCATGTGGAAGAAGGAGGTCACCTGTGATTGGGACAACCGAAACGAAACGGATTAAGAAGATGGATTTTGAGACGAAGCTCGGATCCTTCTTGATGACTGGCGGTTTAGCCGGACTGATGATTCTCTCTGGATGTGCTACCAACACGAGCCTTGTGAAAGAAGAGGATGTGGAAATAGAGCGTGTAGGCTCGGGTAGCGCGCGCATCACCAACGCCTACCTGCAGACTTCGGAAACGGCAATGGTGTTACGGGGCGAACTGCAGCGCCGATTCCCAAGTCGCGGCCCCATACCCGGCCATTTGCATATCGAACTCATCGCCCCTGACGGCACGGCATTTAAAGAGGCCATCATTGGTTATATGCGCATGAGCGTCAAATCCAGAATCGCGAAGTTCCACCTTGAGATCCCCGCCATGCCGTCGAATGTAAAATCCGTGCGTATCATTCATCATGACCTTAGATCGCATAAGTCCTATGCGCCGAAATCTCCATGGCGTGACGTAAACCAGACTCAATAAGTTAGGAGACGTGTACAAGATGCTATCTAAATCCAAAATCCTTTCCCTGATTGTGGGATTGTTTGTGTTTACGCTGCTTTCGCAATATGCGTATGCACATGGCATGTCAGAGGCGGAAAAACAGGCCGTTATAGAAGGGGGCAATCTGCGTTACATGTGGCTTGGCGCAACCCATATGTTGTCCGGCTACGACCATCTGGCGTTTGTGTTCGGGATCATCTTTTTCCTGACCACTTTCCGCGATATCGCCAAATACGTTACCGCGTTCACCCTTGGTCATAGTGTCACCCTGATCTACGCCACCTTTAATGGCATTCAGCTTAACTATTTCGCCATCGACGCAGTGATCGCGTTGAGTGTTTGTTACATTGCTTTTGCCAATATTGACGGCTTTCGCAAATACCTCAACATCAACCCACCCAACATGATGTTGATGATTATTGGCCTCGGGTTGATTCATGGTTTTGGCTTATCCACCCGCCTACAGGAGCTGCCGTTAAGCGAAGACGGCCTGCTGCTGAACATTATTTCGTTTAATGTCGGCATCGAACTGGGACAAGTCAGCGCGTTGGCCCTGATGTTGCTGCTCATTGCCGCCTGGCGAAAAAGCCATGCCTTCCGGTCTTTCAGTCTGGTCGCGAACTATGGTCTGATCGCGGCAGGTGCGCTGCTTTTCCTCATGCAGATGCACGGCTTTGAACATTCCAGCAATCCGGAGGTATTGGCGGCAGGCAGGGTGCAAACTCAAAATGCTGCGAATCAGAAAATCGTTGCCGAGGCTGGAAAAATCCAGGATCCCCAGCAAGCTCAATGGAAAGATTCAATCGCCGTGACCATTCCGGCCAGGAGCGATAAGGAATACAAGCTTCATCTGGCGGAAGGCGCAACATTTGAGTATTCATGGCAAACCGACGGCGAACGTCTTTTCTTCGACTTCCACGGGGAACCGGCGGGCGATACCACGGGTTTCTTTCAAAGCTTCGAAAAGAGCACCGACAGCCAATCACGCGGCTCTTTGACCGCCCCTTTTGACGGGACGCATGGCTGGTACTGGAAGAACAGCAGCCGGTCGCCAGTTACCATCACACTGAAAACAAAAGGTGAATATCAACTTGTAGATTCAAAGAAGGAGGTCGGACAAGTAAAACCAATTCAATACCCAGCTACAATCACACACGAAAGCATTGATTCACTATAGGAGAAGGTTAGTATGCGCATTCAAACAATTCTTTTCAGCCTGGTGTTAAGCCTTTTCTCGGTAGTAGCCATGGCCGGCGCGGGACATGATCACGGGAACGCCCATGATCCTGTCAGTCAAAACCGTGCCGAAGAGATCGCGGTAAAAAGCGTTTCAAGACTTGTCGAGAGTGGCAAGCTCGATAAGAGCTGGAAGGCAACCGGCGTCATGAGGGCGGAGAAGAAGGACTTTGGTGGGAACATGGAATGGGTCATCACATTCGAAAATGAGAAGATAGAGGACCCTGAGAAACAAACACTCTACGTGTTTCTGACCTTGGGTGGAGAATATCTTGCGGCCAATTACACGGGAAATTGATACGTTAGTGTCGGTCGCGTGATGATGATCCCATATCGGACATGGATAAGCGTCTCTGACTGGTATGGGTTTTCCATAGTGAATTTCCCGGGCTGGCGAGCATGACTATCAATCGGGGCATCGTAGCGGCATTATTGTCGGCACTACTCTTTGGCGTCAGCACACCCCTGGCCAAGGTTCTGGTGGTGGAGGTGCCGCCGCTGGCATTGGCGGGTCTGCTCTATTTCGGCTCCGGCGTTGGCCTGCTGGGCTGGCGGTGGCTGAGACAACAAACGACTGCCGCTATTGAGCACAGAGAGGCTCCCCTGGCACGCGCGGACTGGGGCTGGATGGCCGGTGCCATTCTCGCGGGCGGTATCGTCGCTCCCGTTTTGTTGATGCTCGGACTTGAGCGGACGACGGGGTCTGCCGCAGCGCTCCTGCTCAACTTCGAGGGAGTGTTCACCGCGCTGCTGGCGTGGTTCGTGTTCCATGAGAATGTGGACAGGCGTATTGCCGCGGGTTTTTTCCTGATTGTGGTGGCAGGGGTTCTGCTTTCATGGGAAGGCGCGTCTGCGGCTGGTTTACCCCTCGGCAGCTTGGCCGTGATGGCGGCCTGCCTGGGTTGGGCCGTGGACAACAATCTCACGCAGCGCGTCTCCGGCAGCGACCCCGTCCAGGTCGCCGGCATCAAGGGATTGGTGGCGGGCTGTATCAACTTGACTCTCGCCGCGAGCACGGGCTGGGAACCCGCCCCGCTGCCGGTACTGTTTGCGGCGCTCGGCGTAGGCTTCCTGGGGTATGGCGTGAGTTTGAGCCTGTTTGTCTGGGCCCTGCGTCATCTCGGGACTGCCCGGACCGGCGCTTACTTCTCTGTCGCCCCGTTCTTTGGCGCAGCCACGGCGCTAGTCGTTCTTTCCGAGCGTCCCGGCAGCCTGTTCTGGGTGGCGGCGGTGATGATGGCGATTGGAGTATGGTTGCACATCACAGAGCGGCATGACCATCTTCACCGTCACGAACGGCTGGTCCACAGCCATGCCCATCGGCACGACGAGCATCATCAACATGTGCACGACGAAGCATACAACGGCACCGAACCGCATACTCATCCCCACGAGCATGCGCCGCTGGCGCATTCCCACCCGCATTATCCGGATCTGCACCACCGGCACCGCCACTGAAGACGCCCGGACCATTTGATGCGAGGCGACTATATGCCGTTGGTCCATCTTCCAACATAGATCGTTAGGTCCGGCGTTGCGTAGGTGCTAGACTGCATCGTCTAATACGGGATTCTGGCACCGGTTTCGAAAATCTGAGTGTCTGCTCTCCCGGTATGAAAGGTCCGTCATCCATTCCCTACACGCTAACCACTTATGGCCGAAAGTGATCTCTGGATCGAAAAGAATCCCCGCCCGGCGCCTTTGGCGCAGGGCGGGGTAAAGGTCAAGCCACCAGCTTCTTGGCCAAGGCCACCTCGATGGAATCCCCGTCCTGGTTGAGGATGTCCAGGCCAGTATCCGGCATGTCGCCGGAGGTGGACTGGCTCACCGCGATCTTCTTGGCCATGAGCGAGAGACACGTCATCTGTGCCGTCTCTCCGTAGCCGAGAAAATACACGTCCACCGGTTGCTTCTGGCCGATCCGCCAGGAACGGCGGGAGGCCTGTTGCAACGTATACACGTTGTAGCCGGTCTGCATGAACACGATGGTCTGGAACTCCAGGAGATCCAGACCGGTCTTCACCAGCTCGGGGTTGGTGACCAGCACCTCGATCCCGCGGTCGACCTGATCGAAGATCCAGTCTTCCCGCCGGCTCGTGTC
>CBDDRG010000257.1:0-19686 GCA_965232975.1 uncultured bacterium | reverse complement strand
CACGAGAAGCTGGCGCGCTGGTTCTGGTCGGGGGTTCTGGGCGAGCTCTACGGTGGCGCGGTGGAGACGCGCATGGCCAACGACTACGAGGAACTCTTGCGCTGGTTCGAGGACGACGACGCGCTGCCGCGCACGGTGCGCGACGCCAACTTTCAGCCGGAACGCTTCGACACGCTGCGCTCGCGGCTGAGCGCGGCCTACAAAGCCATCAACGTGCTGGTGCTGCGCGAAGGCTCCAAAGACTGGTTCTGGAAGGCCACAATCAAGGAGCTGGACGCCGACGAGATCGCGCTCGACATCCATCACATCTTCCCGCGCGACTGGTGTGAGAAGCAGGGTATTGCGAAGGACCGCTACGAGAGCATCCTCAACAAGACGCCGATCTCCTACAAGGCCAACCGCAAGATCGGCGGCGACGCCCCTTCCCGGTATCTGCCGAGAATCCAGAAGGAGAAGCAGGTGGGTCTGAGCGATCCGGACATGGATGTATTGCTCGCAAGCCACGCCCTTGCACCCGATATGCTCAGGCAGGACGAATTCGATCAATTCATTGAGGACCGTCGACGCCGCTTGAGTCGGCTGGTTGAGACGGCGATGGGGAAGGCTGTCGTACTGGTACCCGAGGATGGCGACTACGAGGAGCAGGATGATTAGTTGCGCAGACACTATCGAGGCGGATACCAGGCACGTCGATTGGACATCGCCTTTCAAATCGGCGCTAAGCAGGGAGCCTACTGATGGTTGCTGCGGTTCCTAATTCAACTCCGATCTACCGCTTCATGCACATCGACAATCTACAGGTCTGTCTTGATCACGGAGGTCTGCATGCGCCCAACTGTTGGCCTGGCGATGGGGCTGCGTATCGCACGATCCACAACGTAGATATCCAGAACGAAAGGCACGTACGACCCATTCCGTGCGGTCCGGGCGGCACAATCCACGACTATGTGCCGTTCTATTTCGGTTACCTCTCACCCATGCTGCTGAACCTCAAAACCGGCCGGGTGCCGGGCTACGACGAAGGGCAGGCGCCGCTGATTTATCTCGTGTCTACGGCACAAGCGGTGCGCGATAGTGGCGCGGGTTTTGTGTTTTCCAACGGCCATGGGCTGGCTACGTTCACCGACTGGTTCGATGATCTTGAGCGGCTCGATCAGGTGGACTGGAACATGGTCTATCAGCGGTACTGGTCTGACACGCTGGAGGACATGGACCGGCAGCGCCGCAAGCAGGCGGAGTTTCTGGTGCACGGCTTCTGCGAGTGGTCGCTGATCCGCGAGATCGGCGTCCTCAATCAGACCATGAAGGAGCGGGTCGAGGAGATTCTCGCGGGCCACCCGGCCGAATTGCGCCGACCCGTGGCCGTGCATGCCGAGTGGTATTACTATTTAGCAGCAGGAGAGGAGACATGATCGAACGCGCCCAAGGCAACCTGCTGGTCGCCGATGCCGAGGCCCTGGTCAACACGGTGAATTGTGTGGGCTACATGGGTAAAGGCATCGCCTTGCAGTTCAAACAGGCCTTCCCGGTCAACTTCAAAGCCTATGAGAAAGCCTGCCGAACCCATGAGGTGAAGCCCGGCCGGATGTTCATCTTCGAGACCGGGTCCATGGTGAATCCGCGCTACATCATCAACTTTCCCACCAAGCGGCACTGGCGCGGCAAGTCACGCATCGAGGATATCGAAAGCGGCTTGACGGCGCTTATTGCGGATGTAAAGCGTCTCGGGATTCATTCTATTGCGGTGCCGCCGTTGGGTAGTGGCCTCGGCGGCCTCGACTGGAACCTGGTTCGGCCGATGATCGAGCGGGCTTTTGCCGATCTGCCAGATGTGCGGGTATTGCTGTTTTCGCCGCAGGGAGCGCCAGAAGCCAAAACTATGCTTGTTCGCACGACGCGCCCGAAGATGACGGCAGCACGCGCCCTGTTCATCAAACTCATGGATCAATATTCGGCGCTGCATTACCGGCGCACCTTGCTGGAAATCCAGAAGCTGGCCTATTTCCTCCAGGAAGCCGGCGAGCCGCTGCGGCTGCGCTTTGAGAAAGGCCTGTATGGCCCGTATGCGCACAACCTCAACAAAGTGCTCGAAACACTCGAAGGTCACTACATTCGCGGATTCGGCGATAGCCAGAAGCCGGATACCGAGATCGAACTTATGCCCCATGCGGTTGAAGAGGCCGATGCTTTCCTGGAGCGGCAGCAGGAATCGCGCAGGCGGCTGGACCGGGTAAGCGATTTGATTGCCGGGTTTGAAACGCCGTACGGTATGGAGCTGCTATCGAGCGTCCATTGGGTAGCGGCCCATGACCAACCGCCCGCACGCAACGAGGAATGTGCCGCTAAGGCGGTTCAGAACTGGAACGCGCGCAAACGCAGCATGTTCCACGAGCACCATGTGAAGATGGCGTGGGAACGGCTGAAACAGGACTGGCTGAAGTTTTGACGGCCGAGCTTTCCCAAGCATTGGGCAATGCACCGAGGTCCCGCAGCCACGCGGTCGAGGGACTTCGAATGCTCCTCCCGCCGCAGGTGGGCAAGACTGTGCTGGGAGCCGCAGCTTCCCGGCCGCCGAATTCTTGCGGCGAGGCGCCGGGATTCCAGGCAGCCATCCACAGCCAGACTGTTCGGCGGACGCGTGCCTCGCATATAGGCGTTTATAGGCGCTTATTCGATCGGTGGCGTATAAATCGCGATGCGCCGGTAATGGCCATGTGCGGCAGGCACTATCTGCACGTAGGCATTGATCCCTATCCCAATCCGATCAGCTACAAGCGCGAGTATTACCAGCGCAGCGGCAGCACGAACCAGTCGCTCAAGGGTGCGGCCCTGGATCGTTTTCTGTTGCGCCGTTATGGCCGCACCTGGGATGGATCGCCGCTGCCCGGCGTGGCCGTTTCCGATTTATCGCCATCCGCGCTGGCGCAATTCCGGAAACTGGCGGAACGCAGTGGGCGGCTGGATGCCGCCGCGCTGAAGGAGCCGGATGCGGTGCTGCTGGACAAGCTCAAGCTCACCGAGCGCCAACGGTCGGCTGTTCCGCACCTCAAGCTGAGCCGCACGATGACGAACGCCGAATATCGAGGACTCACCGGCGCCAGCGTCCGGACGGCCACGCGCGACCTCGACGACCTTGTGTCCAAGGGTGTGCTGGAGCGTTCCGGGGAGATTGGCCGCGGGGTCTTGTACCGCCTGGCCCCGAAACGAGCCAGCAATGCGCCAAATGCGCCATCGGGAAATCGGCCATGAATCGGCCAAACCCAGCCGATCGGCCCGTCGGCCAGCGCGAGATCCAGACCCAGCAGCGGGTGATCGCGTTCTGCCGGGACGCGCTCGGCTACGCCTACCTGGGCCACTGGCAGGACCGCGAGGGCAGCGCCAACGTCGAGCAGGCACTGCTCACCGATTGGCTGAAGCGCCAGGGCCATAGCGACAAGGTCATCGACAAGGTACTGCGCGAGCTGGGCAAGGCCGCGGCGCTCGGCGGCAGCAAGACGCTCTACGACGCCAACCGCGAGGTCTACGGCCGGCTGCGCTACGGCGTGAACGTGCGGCCCGAGGTGGGCGAGCAGAACATTAGCGTGCGTCTGATCGACTGGGCCAACCCGGCCAATAACGACTTTGCCATTGCCGAAGAAGTGACGGTTGCCGGACAGAACACCAGGCGACCGGACGTCGTCCTGTACGTGAACGGCATCGCGCTGAGCGTGCTGGAGTTGAAGCGTTCCACGGTGTCGGTGAACGAGGGCATCCGCCAGAACCTCGACAGCCAGAAGAAGACGTTTATCCGGCCGTTCTACGCCACGGTGCAATTCGTGATGGCCGGCAACGACACCGAGGGACTGCGCTACGGCGTGATCGAGACGCCCGAAAAGTACTGGCTGCGCTGGAAGGAGGCCGACGCCCATCCGGACACGGGCGACAATCCGCTGCTGCGCGAGCTGGGCCAGATGTGCGGCAAGGCGCGGCTATTGGAGATCGTGCACGACTTCATCGTCTTCGACGCCGGCATCAAGAAGACCTGCCGTCATAACCAGTACTTCGGCGTGCGTGCGGCGCAGCAGGCGGTCACCCGCCGCGCGGGCGGCATCGTCTGGCACACGCAGGGCAGCGGCAAGTCGCTGACCATGGTCTGGCTGGCCAAGTGGATCCGCGAGCACGTGCAGGACAGCCGGGTGCTGATCATCACCGATCGCACCGAGCTGGATCAGCAGATCGAGACCGTGTTCAAAGGGGTGGACGAGCACATCTACCGCACAAGGAGCGGCGCCGACCTTGTGCGCGTGCTGAATACCAGCGAGGAATGGCTGATCGGCTCACTGATCCACAAGTTCGGTGCCGGCGAGGAGATCGGCGAGAAGGATGTCGAGGCTTACGTCCAGGACATCAAGCAGAGCCTGCCCAAGGGCTTTTTCGCCAAGGGTGACGTGTTTGTCTTTGTGGACGAATGCCATCGCACCCAGTCCGGCAAGCTGCACGAGGCGATGAAGGCGCTGCTGCCGGGGGCGACGACCATCGGGTTCACCGGCACGCCGCTGCTGAAAAGCGACAAGCGGCGCAGCATCGAGACTTTCGGGCCGTACATCCACACCTACAAGTACGACGAGGCGGTGCGCGACGGCGTGGTGCTGGACCTGCGCTACGAGGCCCGCGACATCGACCAGCGCATCACCTCGCAGGCCAAGGTGGACCAGTGGTTCGAGCTCAAGACCCAGGGCCTGACCGATGTGGCGAAGGCGCAGCTGAAACAGCGCTGGGGCACCATGCAGAAGGTACTGAGCAGCCGGGACCGGCTGGAGCAGATCGTCGCCGACATCCTGATGGACATGGCCACCCGAGACCGGCTGCAAAGCGGCCACGGCAACGCCATGCTGGTGTCCGGCAGCATCTACTCGGCCTGCCGCTTCTTCGAGCTGTTCCAGCAGACCGACCTGGCCGGCAAGTGCGCCATCGTCACCTCCTACCAGCCGTCGCCGGCCGACATCAGGGGCGAGGAGACGGGCGAAGGACTGACGGAAAAGCTGCGCCAGTACGACATCTACCGCAAGATGCTCAGCGCCCACTTCGACGAGCCGCAAGACACGGCCATGTACAAAGTGGAGCGCTTCGAGCAGGAAGTGAAAAAGCGCTTCATCGACCAGCCGGGGCAGATGAAGCTGCTGATCGTGGTGGACAAGCTGCTGACCGGCTTCGACGCGCCGCCCGCGACCTATCTGTACATCGACAAGCAGATGCAGGACCACGGCCTGTTCCAGGCCATCTGCCGGGTCAACCGGCTGGACGGCGAGGACAAGGAATACGGCTACATCATCGACTACAAGGACCTGTTCCGTTCGCTGGAAGGCGCGATCAAGGACTACACCGGCGCGGCCTTCGCGGGTTTTGACCAGGCCGACGTGGAAGGCCTGCTGAAAGACCGCCTCAGCCAAGGTCGAGAACGGCTGGAAGAGGCGCGCGAGGCGATCAAGGCGCTGTGCGAGCCGGTGGAGCCGCCGCGCGATACGCCGGCCTACCTGCGCTGGTTCTGCGCCGCCGAGAGCGGCAACGCCGCCCAGCTGAAGGAAAACGAGCCCAGGCGGGTGGCGCTGTACAAGCTGGCGGCGGCGTTCCTGCGCGCCTACGCCAACCTCGCGAACGAGATGCGCGAGGCGGGCTACAGCGCAGCCGAGGCGCAGGCGATCCGGTCCGAGGTGGAGCACTACGAGCAGGTTCGCGAGGAGGTCAAGCTCGCCAGCGGCGACTACGTGGACATGAAGGTCTACGAGCCGGCCATGCGCCACCTGCTCGACACCTACATCCGCGCCGAGGAGAGCGAGAAGCTCTCGGCCTTCGACGATCTGACGCTGGTGCAGTTGATCGTGGAGCGCGGCGAGCAGGCGGTCGAGGTGCTGCCCAAGGGCCTGCGCGAGAACCGCGAGGCGATGGCCGAGACCATCGAGAACAACGTCCGCCGGCTGATCATCGACGAGATGGCGGTCAATCCGAAGTACTACGAGAAGATGTCCGAGCTGCTCGATGCGCTGATCGCGCAGCGCCGCCAAGCGGCCGTCGACTACAAGGCCTACCTGGCCCGGATCGTCGAGCTGACGAGAAAGGTCAGCCAGCCGCAGAGCCAGGCGTATCCGGTCCCCATCAACAGCCCCACTCGCCGCGCACTGTATGACAACCTGAAAGGTGTGCAGGGGCTGGAAGAACGGGTGCGGCGACACGGACAGGGGGCCGACTCCGCTGCCGACGCGGCCGAGATCGCTGCGGTGGCCGTGGATGAAGCCATTCGCCGCGTAAAGAAAGCGGACTGGCGCGGCAACCGCTTCAAGGAGCGCGAAATCCGCAATGCCATCAGGGCAGAACTGGACGGGGACGATGCGCTCGCCAACGCGATGTTCGAGATCGTGAAGGCCCAGCGTGACTCCTGACCGCCATCAGATCGAGGTTAGCGGGATCGCCGTCGAGGTCGTCCGCAAGCAGATCAAGCATCTCCACGTGGGGGTCTACCCGCCGCACGGTCGCGTACGGGTCGCTGCCCCGCTGCGCTTGAATGATGAAGCCATTCGCCTGGCCGTCGTGTCGCGTCTGGGCTGGATCCGGCGGCAGCAGTCCGAGTTCGGGGAACAGGATCGCCAGTCACAGCGAGAGTTGGTAACCGGCGAAAGTCATTACTTTCAGGGCCGGCGCTATCTGCTCGATGTGGTGGAGCGCGCGGGTCCACAGGTTGTCTACTTGGCGGACAACACGACGATGCGGCTCAACGTGCGGCCCGGTGCCGACCGCGATGCCCGCGATACAATCCTGCAACGGTGGTATCGACAACGACTCCGGGAACAGCTTCCCGGCTTGCTCGCCAAGTGGGAGCCCAAGGTCGGACGCACCGTCAGCGACGTGCGCATCAAGCGGATGAAAACGCGCTGGGGTAGCTGCAACGCCGAGGCCCGGCGCATCTGGCTGAATCTGGAGTTGGCGAAGAAGCCAGCGGCGTGCCTGGAGTACATCCTGGTGCATGAGCTGGTGCACCTCGACGAGCGTCACCACACCGAGCGATTTTGCGCGCTGATGGACGCGCTGCTGCCCGCGTGGAAGCTCTGCCGGGACGTGCTCAATCGGGCGCCGCTGGCGCACGAGGAGTGGCGGTACTGAGCGCTCTCCGCACGGCGCAGGTCATCGTCAACGCCAACCGCAGTGGCATGACCCGGACGACGAACGCGGCGCGATGGCGGCTGCGGGAGCTGGTCAAGGAGCTGTCGGCGGCCTGCGCGTTGGGTAATAGGGGTAAGGGTAATAGGGGACAGACCACGGCTTTTCGTTATACCAGTCGCTCTCCATGCCCCGCCGCGCCCGGCTCATGCTGGGAAGACGAGCGACCCCGGTAAATCCGGACGGCCACGGCAAAGGCCAGAGCTGGACTCCGGAGTGTTGTTCGTCGACCCGAACCCGTGAAACCGTGGTCTGTCCCCTGTCTTCCCTGTCTTCCCTGTCTTCCCTGTCTTCCCTGTCTTCCCTGTCTTCCCTGTCTTCCCTGTCTTCCCTGTTTCCCTGTTTCCCTGTTTCCCTGTTTCCCTGTTTTCCTGTTTTCCTGTTTTCCTATTACTCCTATTACTCTGAGGTCGCGCAACGTGCGCAGAATGCGGCAGGCGATGGCGCCGCCATTGGCGATCAGCAGTTTGGTCAGCGGTTTCGCGACGACAGATTGAGCTGTAGCGGTGGTGGTGGCCAATGGCGGCATCCCGATTTTGCGACAGGTCGTCCAGGGTGCGGGCTCGGCGTCCGGATCGCTATGCCCGGCGTACTACTGGGGCCTGACCTCTACTGCGCGCATGATCAATCGAGTCTGACCCTGTTGTTCCTGTTGTTCCGAGTCTGACCCTGTTGTTCCATGACCCTGTTGTTCCAACCGGATCATGTCGGGGACGCGCTCCTCGAAGGCGGCGTGGCCGTGAGTGCCGAAGTGGCGGTTGAGTTCGGAGAGTGCCTGCACGGGGAGATCCTTGTCAGGCGATAGGATGGATGAGGGTGGCGATTGCGCCGTGATCAGTAAGGGGCGAAGGATGACGGAGAAATCGGGAGATGGCATTCATCGTAACTATTCGGACGACGCCCCGAAGCGCAATCCGTGGGAGGAGGATCGACTCGGCTTTACACCCTTTGCCAAGCGGCTTGCGAATGTCATCCGGCACTTGCTAGCCCCGAACGGGTATGTGATCGGTCTTCACGGCGTGTGGGGCAGCGGCAAGACGACTGTTCTGAATTTCGTAGAAGCCTTCCTCAATAAATACCGGGATGAAGGCGATGACCGCAGTATTCAGCTCATCCATTTCCGCCCTTGGATAATCTCCGGTCATCAGGATCTCGTCGCGGCGTTTTTTAAGGTCTTGGGCGAGACACTCGACCCCGAGGGGGAACACAAAAAATGGCGCAATCGGCGCCTCGGGACGAGAGCTAAAGCTGGCGTAACCCCGCTCATCAACGCAATTGCGACGATCGGGACAGTCGCTGAGCCAACAGGCATTACAGCCATTGCGTCAAAGCTCTCGTCGGTCTCATTCGACAAGCTGTTCGATCTCTGGCTGTCCGAGCCGTCGTTGCAGAGTGCGCACGAGACGCTGAAGGCAGCGTTGATCGAACGCGGCAATCGATTCCTGGTCGTCATCGACGACATTGATCGACTTCAGCGCGATGAGATTCGAGCCATCATGCGGCTGGTCAAATCCGTCGGCCAGTTACCGAACGTCATCTATCTGCTTGCTTACGACCGGCATGTGGTGTGGGGCGCGCTGGATGAGGGCCTGCCAACTGGCCCAGACCGTCCGGGATTCGCCGAAAAGATCGTGCAGCAGGAAGTTGAACTGCCGGTTCCGTCACAGCAGGCAGTGCTCCGCATGTTTGAGGAGGAGGCGAACTTCTTGCTGTCCGCGGTCACCAGCGACGGCTTGCGTTGGTATCACCTTACGCAGCATGGAATTCATCAATGGCTGCGTCAGCCACGCGACATGCTGCGCCTCACCAATGCCCTGAAGTTTTGCGCACCGGCACTGATCGATGAGGTTGATCCGCATGATGTGCTTGCGATGGAAGGGCTGCGCCTTTTTGAGCGCCCGGTGTTTGACTGGATTCGCCAAAATCGTGATTACCTGTTTTCAGAGGGCGTATTTCGGATCGCTGATGACGCTCGCCTTAGCGAGCATGGGCGCCACTTTCGCGAATCGCTCGCCGAGGACGTTCGCAAAGGTATTACCGCAATCGTCTGCGATCTTTTCCCACACAGGGCTGGGTTTATTGGCCAGCAAGCGCATTTCGGAGAGTCTCACGCACAGCTTGTTAGCCGGCGGGGCGTAGGCACACCGCTGGGATACGACGCCTACTTCTCCCTTTTTCCGTCTCCTGCTGGCATCCCGAAGGTGATGATCGACGAGGTGATACGACGTTTGGACGATAAAAGCTGGTTGACCACCACAATCGATCGGTATGTCCAGAAGAACGACTCGCCGGAAAACCACTTCATCGTCGAACTGCTGAATGAGATCTCGGCGCGGCTGGCTGAACCTGGTGGCGTGGCGCCTACGCAGGCGCTGCTCGATGCTCTGCTCAGCACGGGCGAAGCAATTCTGTCCATCGAGCCGGGCACTGCTCAATTCTTCCGGCTCGAGGCTTCTTGGTTGAACCTTATAACGAAGATCCTCAGAGCCTGGGGGCCGGAATTCGCGGGCCGGCATCTACTTGAAGCACTGGCGTCGTCGACATCGGCAGCGGTATGGGCGGACATATATGTCGATCGCGGCCGAAAGCTTGGCGTTCTTCCAGGCTCGAATAGTGGGAAGGAGGAACTGCTCTCCGACGCCGACTTCAAAATGTTTGGTACTCGGCTTCGCGTATTTATTCAAGACGCCGCGAAGAATCGGTCGCTCAATATGGCGCCTGTCTACTACCGCATCATCACCGCATGGAATCATTTGGCGGGCCCGGAACCTGTCCGGGCCTGGATCGAAGACGGCATTAACGCAGGCCCGCAGTTCCTGGCGACCCTGAGTCACGGTTTGCTTTCCTCTTCGGAAAACAGCGCAGGCCCGCAGTACCCGATGCGTGAATGCCCGGAACCGGAGCTTTTTGAGCTTGAACTGCTAAGAGATGCAGCTCGCCGGTATCTGGATGAGGGCACCTATAGTGGTGATGACGAGCGTCGGATCAAGGCACTTCTGCTAGGCGTAGAAACCTATCTCGCCGGGAAAACGCCAACAGACTGAGCGGGTCCGTCGAGCAACTGCACTTTCCCTGTAGTGACGTGGGCATAGCCATTACTGCGTACATTAGCTCAGGAGCTGCGCCACATCGTCAAAAACCCCGCCATCGCGCTGGGCCGCATCTGGTGCAAAACCACCAATTGCCTGGATCGGCGAACTAACGCGGGCCTCTATGCGCCTCAACGCCCCGCCGCCATCCACCCCCCAATCACTGCACGATCAGCCTCGGCGGCGCTCACCTCATGCACGATGCGCCCGCCGCTGATCACCAGCAGGCGGTCGGCGAAAGGCCCTGCGTTGTACACCGTTACCCACGGCAGCTTCACCAGTGGCAAGCGGCCCGGGGCGCGTGGGCGGAAGCAACTGTTCACTCCGCGCACTCGGCTCACTCGGCGCACCCAGGATTGCGGAGCCCCGGGCATGCCGGCTGCGCGCGCCGAGCGGCTGAGCCCCGCGCTGGCCTTGCGCCTCGCGACTCAAGCCGTTTTAGCCTCCGCGATCACGGGTGCCGGCAGCTTTTGCAGCTGCGGCAGCACTTCCTTTGCGAACAGCCGCATGCTGGCCTCGGCGCTCGCAAACGGCAGGCCGCCGTAGGAGAACATGCCGTTGAATTTGTCGTTGCCGACAAAATTGCGGATGTTGAGCAGCTTGTCGTAGCACTGCTCCGGCGTGCCCCACACATGCAGGTCGACAAAGAACTGGCGCGCGGCGGCGGCGCCGTCGTCGTTGATGTGCGCGGACGCCTTGGCGTACCACTCGTAGCCTTTGATGGTCTTGAAGTGGCTGCCATCCATCTCGTAGTGCTCGACCATCGAATGCCAGTAGGCGCCCAGGTGGCGGTTGGCCATCTCCTCGGCGCGGTCGGCGTTGGCGTCGCAATACACAAAGCTGGCGACAAAGGGCGGCGGCGCCTGCACGCCGTGGTGGCCGACAAACTGTTGGCGGTACTGGCCCAGCTCCTCGGCGACCGTGCCCCATGGCTTTTGCGGAATGATCAGCAGACCGAGGCCGAGCTCGGCCATGATCGACAGCGATTCGGGCGACACGGCGGCGCCATAGCGGCGGCCGACGAAGGACTGGTAGGGCGCCGGGCGAATGTCGCGCCGCGCCTGTTTGATGACTTGGCCATCCAGCTCGCAATAGCCGTTCTCAAGACCATCGAGAATGAGCCGCGCGCTTTCGATGAAGCGCACCCGCGCCTCGTCCATGGCGACGCCAAAGCCGTCGAACTCGACGCGGCCGAGGCCGCGCCCCATGCCCAGGATCACGCGCCCCTTCGATATGTTGTCGACGACGCTGATCTGCTCGGCGACGCGAATGGGGTCGCGGTGCCAGGGCAGGATCACCGCCATCGACCCCAGCTTGACGCGCTCGGTGCGCCCGGCCATGTAGGCCAGAAACTGCATCACGTCGGGCATCATGGTGTAGTCGGTAAAGTGGTGTTCGATGCCCCAGACCGCATCAAAACCCAGTGGCTCAGCCAGGTTAGCGAGCTTCAGGTCGTTCTGGTACACCTCGAAATCGGTCTGCGCGCGCCCCGGATTCTGGAACACGATCGATATGCCGGTTTCCATTTTTCAGCACCTCCGTTAGGGATTTTATGATCTTCGGATGCCGTCGCGGGCGTGTACCGCGACGAGCCGGATTGAAAAAGGGCAGGGAAGCCCTTTTTCAACATCCTGTTAAAGGGTCGCGGCCGGACGCACGACTGTTTCGGCCATGCGGCTGATGTCGCGGTACAGCGGCTCCGGGTCTGACGTCAGCGCGAACAGGACGACCTGATCGACACCGGCATCGCGGTAGCGCTTCAGCATGTCGAGATCGCAGGGTACGCCGTAGGGCGACACCGCGACCTGGATGTCTTTCAGCGAGCGGCCGTTGGCATCGAGCAGTTCGCCGAGCTGCTTGAGGTGTCGCGGCACATCCGCTGGCAGTAGCTTGACGCCATACCAGCCCTGCCCGAAGCGCGCGACCCGGGTCAGCGCGGCCTTGCTCTCGCCGCCGAACCACAGCGGCGGATGGGGTTTTTGCACCGGCTTCGGCCCCTGCACGCAGGGCGGCAGGTGGTAGAACTCGCCGCGGTAGCTGGAGGTGGCATCGCACCACAGGGTTTTCAGGACATTGATGTAGTCGGCGGCGCGGGCGCCGCGGCGCTCGAAGGGCACATTCAAAGCCGCGAATTCTTCGGCGAGCCAGCCCACGCCGATGCCGATATCGAGCCGACCGCCCGACAGCACATCGACATCCGCCGCCTGCTTGGCGAAATACACCGGGTTGCGCTGCGGCAGGATGGTGATGCCGGTGGCGAGGCGCAGCCGGCTGGTACAGGCGGCGAGGCAGGCGAGCGCTGTGAAGGGTTCGAGTGGCACCTGGCTGGGGTCGAGCGGCACCTTGCCGTCGTCGGCGTAGGGGTAGGGCGAGTCATAGTTTTCAAACAGCAGCACATGCTCGGGCAGCCACAGCGAGTGAAAGCCGGCGTCCTCGACGAGTCTGGCGGTTTTGATCAAATGCGCGGCCGTTGCCGCCGGGCCGGCGAAGATGCTCTGTAGACCGATTTTCATGGCGGTATCCTCTTGTTATCTGGGGTTATGGCGACGGCTTGAAGAAGGCTTGTCCTCGTGCTGAGCGCATGGCGGCAACGGCGACCGGGGTCAATGCATGCGCGGTTCCGGCGGCGCTCTGGGTATCGCGGCGCGGGCCACCGGGCCGGCGTGGTGCAGAATCATGCGGTATGCCCCGTCCTCGCGAGCAAAGCCGTTGGTCGCCAGCAGCGCGCCCTCGGGCTGGCTTTTGCTCCACTCGTAACAGGTCACCAGCGCCATGTCGGCGTAGTGCAGCACGCGGTGAACCTGATGGTCGAGGGTTGGACAGTTGCGACTGCCGAGAATTTCCTGCCAGCTGGCCAGCACCTGGGCGCGCTCGGTCAGCGGTGGCAAGCCCGGATGAATGCACAGCGCGGGCAGCGTCGCCGCCCACACGCGGCCCATGGCGGCGCTGTCCCGGGCGCGGAAGGCCGCGTAGAAGGCCGCGTTGGCGAACAGGATCTCGTCGTCGGCTGCCATGGCTGTCACTGTCGCGCCTGCGCGCGCCCAAGTTGCGAAGAGTTGAGGAAGGCGCCTCTGGGCGCTCGTTTATCATCGTTGGCGCCTGGTCAGGATCTTCGCATGAGCGGGGCCAAAAACGCCAAGGCGAAGCACTGCGAGATCGAGCTCGGGATCTCCGTCCTGGCGGCGTGGAGGGCCTGACGGCCGGCGCGCCCCATCAGGCCGGCTTGCCTCAGTTGCTGCGGGCGAGGATGCGCTGCTGGGCGAGCTGGGTCAGCGTGATCGCCTTGGCGACCTCGGCGCTCTTGCGGATATGGCGCTGCAATAGCGCCTTGGCGCCTTCCACATCCCGCGCCAGCAGCCGTTGCAGCACCTCATGGTGCTCGCTGTAGGTCTGTTCGATGCGTCCGGGGTCGGTGAAATCCAGCCGCCGCACGATGTGGATGTGATCGTTGACATCCTTCAGATAGCCGGCGAGGACGTGATTGCCGGCGCCCTCCGCGAGCGCTAGGTGAAAGCTCTCGTCGCGGGCGACCATGTCGGCCACCGCAGGGACTTTGCGCGGCACCTTGTCCGGGCTCCAGACTGCCGCCAGCTTGTTGAGCTGGCGGTCGGACATGCTCAGGCAAGCCAGTTCGAGCGCGCGCGCCTCGAGTCCGATGCGAACCTCGTAGTAGTGGTTGATCTCCTCGATATCGATGTCGCGCACCAGACAGCCCTGCTTGGGGCGGATCATCACATAGCCCTCGGCGGCGAGGCGCTGCAGCGCCTCCCGCACCGGCGTGCGGCTGACCTGGAAGCGGTCGGCGAGCTCGTTCTCGGTGATCCGCGCGCCGGGGTATAGCGCGAAGCCCAGGATCATCTCCTTGAGCTGCCGGTAGATATGGGCGGGGGTGGCCTTGGCGGGTGCCGACATAGGGCTCGTTCCGGTGCGTGAATATGCAGCATTGTATACATCAAATCGGGTCGAAGTGGTGCGCCAGCGCCGAGCCGGGCTGGGGGCTTGCCCTGGTGTTGCAGAAAACCCCCAGCGTTTTTAGGCACTTGGGTAACCGCCTTCGATTGGCACGCATGTTGAATGCCTTCATGTATGCAAGGTGGTGACACCCACGAAACCGGCAACGGCTGCGCTTATGACCACGGCAATGATGGAAGTTCCGGCGCTTCCCTACCCACTGAGCTTCCGGCCGACGACCACCGCGCTGGTGGTCATCGACATGCAGCGCGATTTTCTCGAGCCCCGTGGCTTCGGCGCCATGCTCGGCAATGACGTCGCGCTGCTGCGCTCCACCATCGCGCCCTGCCAGCGATTGCTGGCCGCGGCGCGCGCGGCGGGTCTGCTGGTGATCCACACCCGCGAAGGGCACCGGCCCGACCTCAGCGACGCCCCGCCCGCCAAGCTTGCGCGGGGCAGTGGAGCCTCCCGCATCGGCGATGTCGGCCCCATGGGCCGCATCCTGATCCGCGGCGAGCCGGGCCACGACATCATCGCCGAACTGGCGCCGATGCCCGGCGAGCGGGTGCTCGACAAGCCCGGCAAGGGCGCGTTCTACCAGACCGATCTGGCGCTGATTCTCGCCAATCGCGGCATCCGCACGCTGATCGTCGCCGGGGTGACCACCGAGGTGTGCGTGCACACTTCGGTGCGCGAGGCCAACGACCGCGGTTTCGAGTGCCTGGTCGTCAGCGATGCCGTCGGCTCCTATTTCCCCGAATTCCACCGCGTCGCCCTCGCCATGATCTGCGCCCAGGGCGGCATCTTCGGCTGGGTTGCCGCCAGTGCCGCCGTGTGCGCGGCGCTGGCGCCGGCTGCGGCCTGATTCGCCCCCTCACCCCGCCCCGAGGACAGCCCCATGACCATCTCCAGCGCGAAACCCACCGCCGCAACACCGGCGCCCTACAAGTTGTGGGCGCCGGGCGACTGGAACGCCTTCTTCGGCTTCGGCACCAACATTCTGGTCAACGTGCTCACGCTCACCGCGCTGCTGCGCTATGTGCTGAAGTTGCCGGACGCGATCGTGTTCGGGCGCATCCTGCCGGCGGTGGGGCTGATGCTGTTTCTGTCAACGCTCTACTACGCCTGGCTGGCGTACCGGCTCGCGCAAAAAGAGGGTCGCGACACCGTGTGCGCGCTGCCCTCGGGTATTTCGGTGCCCCACATGTTCGTCGTCGTGTTCGTCATCATGCTGCCCATCGCGGCGCAGACCGGCGACCCGATCAAGGGCTGGGAAGCGGGCCTGACCTGGGTGTTCGTGCAGAGCTTCGTGCTGATGGCGGGCGGCTTCATCGCACCCTACATCAAGATGATCACGCCGCGCGCGGCCCTGCTCGGCGCGCTCGCCGGGGTGTCGATCGCCTTTATCTCGATGCGCCCGGCGTTGGAAATCTACATGGATCCGGTCATCGGCGTGCTCTGCTTCGCCATTCTGCTGGCGAGCTGGTTCGGCGGCGTGCGCTACTGGCGCGGCGTTCCCGCGGGGCTCGTGGCCATCGCCGTCGGTTCGCTGATCGCCTGGGGCGGGCTCGCGTTTGGCTTCAGTTTCGGCGGCATGAGCCTGGACAAGCTCGGCGACTCCTTCGCCAGCTTCGGGTTCGCGGTGCCGCTGCCCGCCATCGGCCATGTCTTCGGCGGCTTCGAGTATCTGGCCGTGATTCTGGTCACTGCGATTCCGTTCGGCATCTACGATCTGGACGAGGCGATGGACAATGTCGAGAGCGCCGAGGCCGGCGGCGACCACTTTCCCACCACCCGCGTCATCACGGCCGATGGCGTCATCAGTCTGATCGGCTGTCTGCTCGGCAACCCCTTCATCAATGCGGTCTATATCGGCCACCCCGGCTGGAAGGCCATGGGCGGGCGCATCGGCTATTCGGCGGCGACCGGCGCCATGGTACTGGTGCTGTGCTGGTTCGGCGTGGTCGCGGTGTTGATGGCGCTGATCCCGGTGGTCGCGATCCTGCCGATCCTGCTCTATATCGGCATGCTGATCGGCGCGCAGGCGTTTCAGGAGACGCCCAAGGCGCACGCGCCGGCCATCGTGCTGGCGCTGATTCCGCAGGTCGCGGCCTGGGGCAAGCTGCAGATCGACAGCGCGCTCGCCGCCGCCGGCACCAACGCCGCGGCGGTCGGCCTCGACAAGCTCGCCGGCGGCGGCGTGCTCTACCACGGCCTGGAGGTGCTCGGCGGCGGCGCCATTCTGGTCAGCCTCATTCTCGCCGGCATCACCGCCTGCGTCATCGACCGCACCTTCGCCAAGGCCGCCTGGTTCGCGCTGGCGGGCGCGGTGCTGTCGTTCTTCGGCTTCATGCACGGCGAGGCCATCGGCGTCGGCCAGAGCCCCTGGGTCGCGTTCAGCTACCTCAGTGTGGCCGCGATTCTGTATGCCCTCGCCCGGCAGGATGCAATGGCGCACGCCCCGGCGACGGCGACCCGCGCCGCCGCGTTCAAGGTCACCGATTCCTAGCCGGGCGGCGCGGATGCGCCGCCGTTTTCAGGCCATTGCTTGCATACATTTTGGTATTCAAAGAGCGTTTTTAACCACCCTGCCATCCAGGAGCCGCCCCACCATGAACAAAGCCCCCACCCATCGCCGCGCGCCGCGCGCCGCCCTGTTGGTTCCGCTGCTGGCCGCCGCCGGTGGCCAGCTCGCGCCGCTGGCAGCGACTGCCGGCGCGGCCAATTTCGCCACCACCAACATCCAGCACCTGTACGGCACGGACTACGAGCTGGGCGACGACACCCGCTCCATCGTCACGCTGGAGCACGCCAACGCCTGGAAATACGGCGACAACTTTTTCTTCGTCGACATCACCAACCCGGATCGCGACGGCGATGACACCGGCACGGGGCACTACGTCGAAATCTCTCCGCGCCTGAGCTTCGGCAAGATGACGGGGCGGGATCTGTCCGCCGGCATCTTCAAGGATGTGCTGCTCGCCGGCACCGTCGAGATCCCGGATTCGCCGGTGCCCCGCAAGTACCTCTATGGCCTGGGCGTGGATTTGAATCTGCCCGGCTTCCGCTTCTTTCAGGTGAACGGCTATATCCGCAACAGCAGCGGCGGTGGCGTGGATACCGGGCAGCAGGTCACCTTGGCATGGAATCGGCCTTTCAGCATCGGTGGCGTGCAGTTTTCCTTCGAGGGCTTCTTCGACTACGCCTGGGGCGAGGATCCGCTGGAGGACAACATCATCACCGCACCCCGCCTGCTGGTGGATGTGGGCGCGCTGTTTGGCGCCAAGCCCGGCCAGCTCCAGGCCGGTATCGAGTATCAGATCTGGCGCAACAAGTTCGGCATCGACGGCATCGATGAAGACGTGGCTCAGGCCATGATCAAGTGGATCTGGTAGGAGCGCAGACGATGACATCCCCTCTGACTCGCCTATGGCGCCGCTGCGCACTGTTGTTGTTGGCGCTCGCCAGCCTGGCCGCCCCTGCCGCGCTGGCCGCCGGCCGCGCCGACACCCTGGTGGTGCTGGTCGAATCCGGCCCCAACACCATGGACATCCACGGCGTCGGCGCCAACCGCCCGAGCTACCAGCTCGCCGTGAACCTCTACGACCGCCTGGTGGGCTACGGCAAGAAGACCCTGCCCGACGGCACCGAGAGCTATGACTACGCCAACTTGCAGCCGGAGCTGGCCGAGTCCTGGGAGTTCGCGCCAGATGGCATGGCGGTGACCTTCCACCTGCGCAAGGACGCCACTTTCTGGGACGGCGCGCCGGTGACTGCGCAAGACGTCAAATGGTCGTTCGACCGCGCGGTCTCGGTCGGCGGTTTTCCCACGGTGCAGATGGCGGCGGGCTCGCTCGAAAAGCCCGCCCAGTTCGTGGCCGTGGACACCCACACCTTTCGCGTCAATTTCCTGCGCAAGGACAAGCTGACCTTGCCCGACATCGGTGTGCCGGTACCCATCATCATCAACAGCGTGGCGGCGAAAAAGCATGCCACGGCCGAGGATCCCTGGGCGCTCGAATACCTGAAGCGCACGCCGCTCGGCGGTGGCGCCTTCAGGCTGGAGCGCTGGGATCCGGGTCAGCAGACCGTCTACCAGCGTTTCGACGCCTGGAAGTCCGGCCCGCTGCCCAAGCTCAGCCGGGTGATCGTGCGCGAGGTGCCCTCGGCGGCCAACCGGCGCGCATTGTTCGAGCGCGGCGATGCCGATATCTCGCTCGACATGCCGCCCAAGGATTTCCAGGAATTGGCTGGCAATCCCAGGTTCAAGGTGGCCGGCGTACCCATTGAAAACGGCGTCTGGTACCTGGGCATGGGCGTGAAAACCAAGCCCTTCGACGACGTTCGCGTGCGCCGGGCGGTGGCCTATGCGCTGCCCTACGACGCCCTGCTCAAAGCCGCTGCCTATGGCCGCGCGCTGCCGCTGTGGGGCGACAAGAATGGTACCGACGCCACCTGGCCGCAGCCCCATCCCTACACCACCGACCTTGCCAAGGCCCGGGCGCTGATGGCCGAGGCGGGCCTTGCCGCCGGCGTGGAGGTGCCGCTGTATCTGGATCTCGGCAGCGCCACGGTGGGCGAGCCGGCGGCGCTGATGATCCAGGAGTCCCTGGCCAGCATCGGCATCCGCACCCGCATCGAAAAAGTGCCGGGCGCGAACTGGCGCGCCAAGATGCTCGACAAGAACATGCCGCTGTACCTCAACTTCTTCAGCGGCTGGCTGAACTACCCGGAGTACTTCTTTTTCTGGGCCTACGACGGCGCCAACCGGGTGTTCAACACCATGTCCTACCAGAACCCGGCCCTGGACGCGCTGATCGAGCAGGCGCGCTTCGAGACCGATCCGACGGCCTACCAGACCGCGGTGCGCGCGATGGTCGATATCGCCTGGGCCGATATACCGCGGGTGCCGCTGTGGCAGCCCTATCTCGACGTGGCGCTGCAAAAAAACGTGCACGGCTACCGCTACTGGTTCCACCGCATGCTCGACGTGCGCAGCATTTACAAAGACTGAGACGCGACGCCATGGCCACCCAGCACCGCGGAAAGCTGATTCTCAAACGCCTGCTCGATGCGCTGCCGGGCGTCGCCGGCATCATCCTGGTCACCTTTCTGCTGACGCGCATGCTGCCCGGCGACCCGGCCGCCTACTTCGCCGGCATGGCGGCCGACGCCGCCTCCGTCGAGGAGGTGCGCCGCCAGCTCGGCCTCGACAAGAGCCTGCCCGAGCAGTTCCTCCGCTATGTCGCCGATCTCGCCACCGGCGACTGGGGGCGCTCGGTGAGCACCGGCTACCCGGTCACCGAAGAGCTGCTGCGCCGGCTGCCGGCATCGCTGGAATTGACCTTGTTCGGCCTGCTCTTCGCACTCGCGGCGGCGCTGCCGCTGGGGGTGTGCGCGGCGCTCAAGCCCGGCTCCTGGGTGGATCACCTGTGCCGGGTGGTGGTCACCGCCG
>CBDDRG010000256.1:0-5367 GCA_965232975.1 uncultured bacterium | reverse complement strand
GGGGTGGGACATGACCGAAAAGACGATCCTGAAGGCGCTGCGGGGCGAGGTGCAGGCGCGCCCGCCGATCTGGATGATGCGGCAGGCCGGGCGCTACCTGCCCGAATACCGCGCCGTGCGCGCGCGGGCCGGGGATTTCATGGCGCTGTGCACCGATCCGCAGCGCGCGTGCGAGGTGACGCTGCAACCCCTCGAACGCTTTCCGCTCGACGCCGCGATCCTATTCTCCGACATCCTCACCGTTCCCGACGCCATGGGCCTGGGCCTGTATTTCGACCCCGGCGAGGGGCCGCGCTTTCGCAAGGCGGTGGCGAGCGCCGCCGACATCGAGGCGCTGCCCGTGGTCGACACCGCGCGCGACCTGCCCTATGTGCTCGACGCGGTGCGCCTGATCCGCCGCGAGCTGGGCGGGCGGGTGCCGCTGATCGGCTTCGCCGGCAGCCCCTGGACGCTCGCGACCTACATGATCGAGGGCGGCAGCAGCCGCGAGTTCGCCAAAACCAAGGCCATGCTGTACGACCGCCCGGCGCTGCTGCATGTGCTGCTGGCCAAGCTCGCCGACTCGGTGGCGGATTACCTGAACGCCCAGATCGCCGCCGGCGCCCAGGCGGTACAGATTTTCGACACCTGGGGTGGCGCCCTCATCGCCGCCGTCTACGCCGAGTTCTCGCTCGCCTACAGGGCGCGCATTCTGCGCGCGCTGACGCCGGCGGCCGCCGGCCGCCCGGTGCCGGTGATCCTGTTCACCAAGGGCGGCGGCAACTGGCTGGAGGCGATGGCGGCCACCGGCGCCCACTGCCTCGGCCTCGACTGGACGCTCGATATCGGCGCCGCGCGCCAGCGGGTCGGCCAGCGCGTGGCCTTGCAGGGCAATCTCGACCCGGCGGTGCTGCGGGCGTCACCGGCGGTGATCCGCGCGCAGGTCGGCGCGGTGCTGGCGAGTTTCGGCGCCGGCCCCGGCCAGGTGTTCAACCTCGGCCACGGCCTGACGCCCGATCTCGACCCGGCGCGGGTGGGCGCCGCGATCGACGCCGTGCATGAGCTGTCCGCGCGCTACCACGCCGCCGCCGAGGCTGGTTGACCGGCCCCGGCCCTGCCCACAATCCACACCCAGACCCCACAAGCCCAACCCAGGTTAGCTGGTCCTGGTTGAACACGGAGTTCGCTATGCCCGACAAGCTGTCCACAGCCCGCCGGTTCATCCTGTCCGCCGCCGCCTTCGTGGTGGTGGTCGCGGGCATGAAAGCGGCCGCATCCCTGCTGGTGCCCTTTCTGCTCTCGGTCTTCATCGCACTGATCTGTGCGCCCCTGCTGGCCTGGCTGCGCGGCTGGGGCGCGCCGATCTGGGCGGCAATCACGCTGATCATGCTCGGCATCGTCGCCGTCGGCACCCTGGTCGCGACCATCGTCGGCGCCTCCATCGCCGACTTCCGCCGTCAACTGCCCACTTATCAGGCGCGCCTGCAGGACATGAGTTCGGACGTCCAGCAGTGGCTGGCGGCCAAGGGCGTCGCGCTCGACGCCGAGCAGTGGCGGCAGAGTTTCGACCCCGGCGTGGTCATGCAACTGGTCGGCAATGTGCTCGCCTCCTTCGGCAATGTCATGACCAATGCGTTTCTGATCCTGCTGACGGTGATTTTCATCCTCGCCGAGGAGACCGGCTTCCGCGACAAGCTGCGCTATGCCCGGCGCGACTCCGAGAGCTCGGTGGCCGCCATCGCCCGCTTCACCGAAGGCGTCAACCGCTATCTCGGCATCAAGACCCTGCTCAGTCTGCTCACCGGCGTGCTGGTGGCGGTGATGCTGTGGGTGCTGGGCGTCGATTACCCGCTGCTGTGGGGGCTGCTGTCGTTTCTGCTCAACTTCGTGCCCGCCATCGGCTCGACGCTGGCGGCGGTGCCGGCGGTGCTGCTCGCGCTGATCCAGCTCGGGCCGCTGGTGGCCGGCATCGCGACGGCCGGGTTCATGGTCATCAATGTCGCGATCGACAATGGGCTGGCGCCGCGCATCACCGGCAGAGAGCTGGACCTGTCACCGCTGGTGGTGCTGCTGTCGTTGATCTTCTGGGGCTGGGTACTCGGCCCGGTGGGCATGCTGCTGTCCATTCCGCTCACCATCATGGTCAAGATCGCGCTCGAAAACGACAGCGGCACGAGCTGGCTGGGCGCCATGCTGGCGGGCGCGCCGGAGCCCCCCGCGGACGCGGCCGCGGACAGCGGCGATGCGCCGCCGCGCCCTCCTGTCGGCGATCCCTGAGCGCCGATGCGAGCGCCATCTCGTCATTGCGAGCGCACTATCTCGTCATTGCGAGCGCCGCCTTTAGCCGCGAGTACAGCGTGGCGGGAAGCAATCCATGAGGCAATCCAGGTAGCACGTCATTGCGAGCGCAGCGAAGCAATCCATGAGGCATTCCAGATAGCACGTCATTGCGAGCGTAGCGAAGCAATCCATGAGGCAATCCAGTTAGCACCAAAGCAACGACCATGGATCGCCACGGCGCCACGGCGCCTCGCGATGACGGCATGAACAGGGTGCTGCACGCCGCGACGGCATAAACAGGGCGCTGCACGCCTCGCGATGACGGCATGAACAGGGCGCTGCACGCCGCGACGGCATAAACAGGGCGCTGCGCCTCGCGCTGACGGCATAAACAGCGCGCCGCACGCCGCGCGCTGACCGCATAAATCAGTGTTTACTCAGTGGAGGTAACCCCATGTCCAACCGCTCCATCACGCTGACGCCCGACCTCTATGCCTACCTGCTGGAGGCGTCCCTGCGCGAGCCGCCCGTGCTCCAGGCGCTGCGCGCCGAGACCGCCGCGATGCCCGCCGCCAACATGCAGATCGCCCCCGACCAGGGCCAGTTCATGGCGCTGCTGGTGCGCCTGCTGGGCGCCCGGCGCATCATCGAAATCGGCACCTTCACCGGCTACAGCGCGCTCGCGATGGCGCTGGCAATGCCCGCCGACGGCCGCCTGATCGCCTGCGACATCAGTGCCGACTACACCGCCATCGCGCGCCGCCACTGGCAACAGGCCGGGGTTGCCGAGCGCATCGAACTGCGCCTCGTCCCGGCCGCCGACACCTTGCGCGCGCTGGCCGCCGCCGGGCGGGCGGGGGAGTTCGATCTGGTGTTCATCGATGCCGACAAGGAGAGCTACGGCGACTACTACGAGCTGGCGCTGCCGCTGCTGCGCGCGGGCGGGCTCGTCATCGTCGATAACGTGTTGTGGAACGGCGCCGTCATCGACGCCGGCAAACAGGACGCCGACACCCGCGCCATTCGCGCGTTCAATGCCGCGGTGCGCGGGGACGAGCGCGTCGATCTCAGCATGATTCCGGTGGGCGATGGCCTGACGCTGCTGCGCAAATGCTGATTGACGCAGAGAGGCCGGTACTGCGGCGACGAGTGTGGAGGCGTTGATACTCAACCACGAGCCCGCCATCCGCCTCGGCTGCTTTCTCGGCGCCTTCGCGTTGATCGCGGTGGGGGAGCTGCTGGCGCCCCGCCGTGCGCCGACCCTCACCCGGGCCATGCGCTGGCCCGCCAACCTGGGCCTGACCGCGCTGAATACGCTGCTGGTGCGCCTGCTGTTCCCGCTCGCCGCAGTGGGTGCGGCGGCCTTTGCCGCCGCGCGCGGCTGGGGCCTGCTCAATTATCTGGAGGTACCCCTGGTGCTGGAGCTGCCGGTCGCGCTGCTGGCGTTGGATCTGCTCATCTACCTGCAACACGTCATGATGCACGCGGTGCCGGCGCTGTGGCGGCTGCACCGGGTGCACCACGCCGATCTCGACTACGACCTCACCACCGGCGTGCGCTTCCACCCCCTCGAAATCCTGCTGTCCATGGTCGTCAAGTGCGCGGCCATCCTCGCGCTCGGCCCACCCGCCGTTGCGGTGCTGGTGTTCGAGGTGCTGCTCAACACCTCATCGCTGTTCAACCACGGCAATCTCCGCCTGCCCGCCGGGGTCGATCGCGCGCTGCGCTGGCTGCTGGTGACGCCGGACATGCACCGCGTCCATCACTCCGTCGCGGCCGACGAGGCCAACAGCAACTTCGGCTTTAACTTACCCTGGTGGGATCATTTGCTCGGCACCTACCGCGACCAGCCGCGCGCGGGCCATCTGGACATGACTGTCGGCATCGCTGGCCATGCCGATCCGGCGCAAGTCGCCCGGCTCTGGCCACTGCTACGGCTGCCTCTGGCCGGCAAGATCACGGACTATGCGATCAATCGCCGCGGCGACGACCGCCGTTGATTCAGGACCTTCGCCGCTCCGCTGCCGCCGCCTCCGGCACCGACCCGGCGCGCGCCGTCACCGCCCCAATGGTGTAAATGCCCTGTCGAAGTGCTGCCTCGCCAGGCGCCAAACAAATTTTTGGCATAAGAGACCGGGCATCCTTGACAAACTGCTTATGCTCGACCAAGCTTCAGCTGCGGGTTCGGTCTACCCGGCCCCAGCGCAGTGATGCGCAACGACCTGGGCGCAATGATGCGCAAATGACATGGAGATCAACGCAAATGAGCAAGCAATTGGACGCTGTCCTTACCCCCGCCGCCACCCTGCCCGACCGTTTCAATCATGCCTGGATCAAAGGCAGCCTCAACCTCCGCGCGCGCCTGCGGGCACTGGCCGCCGACGACCGCGGCGCCAGCGCGATCGAATACGCGTTGATCGCGACCATGGTGGCTGTCGCTTTGGTGGCATTTGTCACGCCGATTAGAACGGCTGTAACAAACATCTTTACTGCTATCCAAAATGCGCTATTGCTCTAGCCGTTAAAGGCACTTCAACCCGGTCGGGCCAGGGCGGCGGCGCCTGATGGCGCAGGCGGTCTGGCCCCTGATCGCGGTGCTGTGGGGCGGTTGGGTGATCTACCAGGATCTGCGCCGGCGGCGGCTCGCCAACGCGCTGATACTGGCCGGTGCGGTACTGGCGGGAGCAATGTTATGGACGACGGGCGGGAACCTGGTGGGCGGCGACTGGCGCATGGCGCTGGTGGGCGCGGCGACGGGGCTCGCCCTGACTCTGCCGGGCCATTGGCGCGGCCTGCTGGGTGGCGGCGACGTCAAGCTGGCGCCGCTGCTGGGGGCGCTGGCCGGGCCGGCGGCGCTGCTGGTCGGCATAGTGGTCGCCGGGCTGCTCAGCCTGTGCTGGTGGGGGTGTCGCCGCCAGCGGCAGGACCAGCCCTATGGCGCCTTTCTGGCCTTCGGCGCGCTGGGCGCCGGCCTGCTGATCTCCCCGCTGATTTAAGCGCAAACCGCCGGGCCTTGCTCCGCCGGGCGCGCCAGCGCGGCGCGGCGGCCATCGAATTTGCGCTGCTGTTCATTCCCTTCTTCGCGATCTTCTACGCCGCGGTCAGCTA
>CBDDRG010000255.1:0-10894 GCA_965232975.1 uncultured bacterium | reverse complement strand
AGCGGCGTCACGTTGACGATGATGCCGCAGCGCGCATAGGTGGATTTGCCGAGGCAGATGGTCAGCACGTTGCGCGGGATGCGCAGGTACTCGACGGTGCGCGCGAGCGCAAAGGAGTTGGGCGGGATGATGCAACTGTCGCCGCGCACATCGACGAAGCTGCGCGGATCGAAGTTTTTGGGATCGACCGTCGCCGAGTGCACATTGGTGAAAATCTTGAATTCATCGGCGCAGCGCACGTCGTAGCCGTAGCTGGACACGCCGTAGGAGATCACGCGCGCGCCTTGGGGGTCGGGCTGGCGCACCTGGCGATCCGCGAAGGGTTCGATCATGCGGTGTTCGGCCACCATGCGGCGGATCCAGCGGTCGGGCTTGATGCTCATACCGGCGTCTCCGCCGTCTCCCGCGGCCACCCGTCCGCGTCAATCTTCAACCGATATCTCCGGCCCGGCGGGCTGTGCGGTGGCGCCCAGCGCCGCCATCAGGCCGCGCGCGATGGCGCGGTAGCCGGCGGCGATAGCGCCGTCCGGGCTCGCCACCACGATGGGCACGCCGCGATCGCCGTCGTCGCGGATGCGGCGGTCGAGGGGCAGCGAGCCGAGGAGACTGGTGTCGTACTCGGTCGCCACGCGCGCGCCGCCGCCGGCGCCGAAGATCGCCTCGCTGTGGCCGCACCGGGAGCAGATGTGCAGCGCCATGTTCTCGACGATGCCGAGCACCGGGATCTGCACCTTGCGGAACATCTCGATGCCCTTGCGGGCGTCGAGCAACGCGATGTCCTGGGGGGTGGTGACGATGACGGCGCCGGCGACGCGCGCCTTCTGCGCCAGGGTCAGTTGAATGTCGCCGGTGCCGGGCGGCATGTCCACGATCAGCACATCGAGCTCGCCCCACAGCGTCTGGGTCAGCAATTGTTCGAGCGCGCCACCGGCCATGGGGCCGCGCCACACCATGGGCGTGCGGCCGGTCGCCAGATAGCCGATGGACATGGATTTGAGGCCGTGGGCGTCGACCGGCACGAAGGTGTTGCCGTTGACCACCTTCGGTTGCACGGTCTCGGGGATGCCGAGCATCATCGGCTGGCTGGGGCCGTAGATGTCGGCGTCGAGCAGGCCGGCCCGGTAGCCCTCGGCGAGCAGCGCGAGCGCGATGTTGACGGCGGTCGTCGATTTGCCGACGCCGCCCTTGCCGGACGCCACCGCGACTATGGCCTTCACGCCACCCAGATTGCCGCCGCCCAGATTGCCGCCCGCCGGTTTGCCGCCCGCATGCTGTACGCCCGCTCCCGCTACCTGTGCCGCCATCTGTGCCGCCTCTACTGCGTGGTCATAGTGCCAAACCGCCGGCTGAAACGGCTATAGTGGCAACCCCGCCAAATACCCGGTTTCAGTCAAAAAATGTCCGCATTGCACCCGTCGCCAGCGCCCAAGCCCGCCGCCCCTTCAATTGCGGAGTCCGGGCGCCGCCGGATGCTGGTCACCAGCGCGCTGCCCTACGCCAACGGCGCGATCCATCTGGGGCATCTGGTGGAATATATCCAGACCGATATCTGGGTGCGGTTTCAGCGCGCGCGGGGGCACGAATGTTACTACGTCTGCGCCGACGATGCCCACGGCACCGCCATCATGCTGAAGGCCGAGGAGCTGGGATTGACGCCGGAGGCGCTGATCAGTCAGGTCCAGGCCGAGCACGAGCGCGATTTCGGCGACTTCCTGATCGGCTTCGACAACTACCACTCGACCCATTCCGACGACAACCGCGTGCTGTCCGAGCTGATCTATTCGCGCCTGCTGGCCAACGGCCATATCGCCCAGCGCGCCGTCACCCAGGCCTACGACCCCGACAAAAACCTGTTTCTGGCCGACCGCTACATCAAGGGCACCTGCCCCAGGTGCCGCGCGCCCGACCAATACGGCGACAACTGCGAAGCCTGCGGCGCGACCTACAGCCCGACCGATCTGATCGACCCGCGCTCGGCGATCTCGGGTGCGACGCCGATCGCAAGGGAATCGACGCACTATTTCTTCACACTGCCGGCATTCACCGGGTTTCTGCAGGACTGGACGCGCAGCGGCCATGTCGCCCCCGAGATCGCCAACAAGCTCGGCGAATGGCTGTCCGCCGGGCTCCAGGAATGGGACATCAGCCGCGACGCGCCCTACTTCGGCTTCGCTATCCCCGGCGCGCCGGGCAAGTATTTCTACGTCTGGCTGGACGCACCGATCGGCTACATGGCGAGTTTCAGGAACCTGTGCGACCGCGCGGGCATCGACTTCGACGCCTTCTGGGCAGCGGACTCGACCGCCGAGCTGTACCACTTCATCGGCAAGGACATCGTCAACTTCCACGCGCTGTTCTGGCCCGCGATGCTGACCAGCGCCCGCTTCCGCACGCCGACGCGCATCTGCGTGCACGGCTTTCTGACCGTGAACGGCAAGAAGATGTCGAAATCGCGCGGCACCTGCATCAACGCCCGCGCCTATCTCGACCACCTGAATCCGGAATATCTGCGCTACTACTTCGCCGCCAAGCTGGGCGCCGGCGCCGAGGATCTCGACCTCAATTTCGACGATTTCAGCCAGCGCGTGAACAGCGATCTGGTCGGCAAGGTGGTCAACATCGCCAGCCGCTGCGCGCGCTTCGTCACCGCCAACGGCGGCGTGCTGACCGCGACCCTCGCCGATGAGGCGCTATGGCAGCAGGCGGTGGACGCCGGCGAGCGCATCGCCGACCACTACGAAGCGCGGGAGTTCAGCAAGGCGATCCGCGAGATCATGGCCATCGCCGACGCCGCCAACGAGTACATCGCCGCCCACGCCCCGTGGCAGTTGAGCAAGGAGCCGGGCCGCGAGGTCGAGGTGCAGGCGGTGTGTTCCCTGAGCCTGAACCTGTTCCGTGCGTTGATGATCTATTTGCAGCCGGTGCTGCCGGCGTTGGCCCTGGCGACGCGGGCTTTCCTCAATGACGAACTGCGCTGGGACGGCCCCCTGACACCGCTGTTGAACCACCCCATCAACGACTTTCAGCCGCTGTTGCAGCGGGTCGACAAAACCCGGGTGGCGGCGCTGCTCGCGGCCAGCAGGAGCAGCGTTGCGGGGGCCGCTACCGCCGCACCCGATACCTCGGCTGCGGCTGCGACGACTGCAAGCGCGCCGAAATCAAGCGCACCTGAAGCCGGTGCGCAGCGCGGGCAGGCTTGCGAGCCCATTGCCGCCGAGATCGATTTCGACGCCTTCGCCGCGGTGGATCTGCGCATCGCGCGCATCCTCGGCGCCAGCCACGTCGAGGGCGCCGCCAAGCTGCTGCAATTGACTCTGGATATCGGCAGCGAGACCCGCACTGTGTTCTCGGGCATCAAATCGGCCTACGCACCGGAGGCTCTCGTGGGCCGGCTCACCGTCATGGTCGCGAACCTGAAGCCGCGCAAGATGCGCTTCGGCGTGTCCCAGGGCATGGTGCTCGCCGCCGGCGATGGCGACGGCATCTATCTGCTGAGCCCCGACAGCGGTGCCCAGCCAGGGCAGCGGGTGACTTGATCAAGCCCTGCGCCAGTCCCTCCTGGACTGGTGCAGGCCACACGCACCACCGGCCCGCATTCACTGCACCGCTACCGCCGAGAACAGCTCCCACCCACTGCTGAATTGTCCGGCCGGGCGGCCAGCTCGGCCGCGGTCTGCGCGAGCAGTGGCGCCAGCGTGGCCGGCAGTTGGGGTAGCGCGAGGGCAGTCGCGATGGTCTCCCGCGCCTCACTTACACAGCCTTGCGCGGCCAGGGCCTCGGCGAGGTTGTTGAGCGCGACGGGGTCATCGGCCTGGATCAACAAGAGCTGGCGGTAGCGATCCTCGGCGAGGCCCGCCTGTCTCAGCCCCAGGTAACTGTTGGCCTCGCCCAGGCGCGCGTGGCGATCGTCCGGCCAGCGCGTCAGCGCGGTCTGGTAGGCGGCCAGCGCCGCCGCGAAATTGCCGGTGGCCTCGAGGCCAGCCGCCGCCTGCAGGAACGGCAGGGGATCGGGGTTCGCGGGCAATTCGTCGGGCTTCAGCACCAGCAGCGCCCAGTTCTGGGCCAGACTCCAGCTGCGCAAGAAAAAGCGGCTGGCCATGACCTTGCGCCGAGTCGTCGCAGAGCGCAGCACCACCTGGTCGCGCACCGGGTCGTAACCGATCACGACGGCGTAGTGCCATACCGGCAGCCAGGACAAACCCAGGTTCTGCATCACCAGCACCGGGCGCCCGGCGCCCACCTCGGCGAGCAGCGCGCGCGGATCGGGCGGGACCACATAGGGCAGGCGCTGCTGACGACGCACGGCCGCAATCAGCTCCGGTTGCAGGCTGCCCCTGCGGGAGGGTAGATAGATCTGGGGGGTCAGTGCATCGGGGGTGATCTGGACGGCACTCGCGACCAGCACCGTGGCCAGCGCGGCTGGGCCGCATTGATAGGCATCTTGCGGAAAGAAGGGTGTCTCCGCCAACTCGACCGCGCGCGCGGCAGGCTCGGCGGCAGGGAGATACCGCTCCAGCTGTGGCTGTCGTTGGCCGGCACAGCCGGCCAGCAGGGCGCCGGCCAAACCGGCGGCCAGCGCCCACCGACAGCTTTTGGACAGGCGGTGAATGACTCTCAAATAACGGAGAATCAAATAACGGAGAATCAAATAGCGGAGAATATGTGGGTAATGCCGAGCAATTCGAGTATCAACAACACCACGAAGAGAATCCCGACAACGACAAAGAAGCCGGCGCCGGCGGGCATTTCACCGATCTGCTGATTCAACTTTGCGAGCTCCGCCGGGCTGAGCGCAGCAATACGATCCTGGACCTGTGCCGGATCCACGCCCAGACCGATCAACTGCGCGCGGACATCGTCGCGCGCCAACAACTGATCGACGGCGCTTCCGGCCGCCTGCTGTTGCGCCGCATCGGTGATTAGCGTTTCCGTGGAGATCACCGCGGCGGTGGCCGGCTGGATCGCCATCGCGCCGACGAAGCTGGTCGCCAGCCACAGCGTTCCGGTTTTTTTCAGTAGGGCTCGTTTGGTCGTCATCGGGTTCTTCCTGTGTTGTTTAAGGGCTGAGATCTGGGCCCGCTGATGCGCACGCCGCATGGCCGGCGTTCCCGACATTGCACGGCAATCGCGCTGGCCGATCCGCTTCAACCTTACCATAAATCGGCGATGTGGCGAGTTCGCTACCGCCCCCTCGCCGCGACCCGACGCCGCGGCCATGGAAGGAGTTTCATCCTCAACCCAGGGTGAACAATTTGGCCCGCGCTGTGCCCCGGTACTGCCCGGGAGTGGTGTGAAAATGGCGGCGAAACAGCCGGGTCAGGTGGGCGACATCCTGATAGCCGCAGCGGTGGGCAATCTCGCCGAGGGTCAGATTGGTGGATTGCAGCAACTCCTTGATGCTGTTCAGGCGCAGCGTCTGCAGGTAGTCAAGAGGCGCTTTGCCCAGCGCGTTTTTGAAGCGGCGGTTGAAAGTGCGCACGCTCATGCCCAGGTGCTGGGCCAGGGTGGCGATGGAGATGGCTTTCTGGAAGTGATCCTGTAGCCAGATCTGCGCCTGCACGATGGCTTCGTCCGGGTGCATCTCCACATCCTCGGCGAAGTAGCCCACCGGCTCGAAGGAGTTGCGGATCTCGTGAAAGAAATTGCGCTGCACCAGATGGGCGACGGCGCCGCCGTACCAGCGGTGGACGATGCTCACCATCAATTCGGCCAGCGAATTGACGCTGGCGGCGCAATAGAGATTGGCAGCGCCAGTGATGAAGTACTGGCGCTTGAGCTGCACCCGGGGGTAATCGCGCTGGAATTGGTCGAAATAGTGCCAGTGCGTGGTCGCCGGGCGGTCGTCGAGCAAGCCGGCTGCGGCCAGAAAACAACTGCCGGTGCCAACCGCGGTGATGATCGCGCCGCGCTCGTGCTCGGCGCGCAGCCAGGGCAGACAAGCGCGGTCGCGGCGCAGCGCCGGGCGCGGGTTGCGCCACTGGCCGGGAATGTGGATCAGGTCGCAACCCCCGATGTCGGCAAGCGCCGCCATCGGCGCCAGTGCAAAACCCGCCGACGACTGCACCGGGAGACCGTCCACCGACAGCGCCAGAATCTCGATACCCCGGGCGCGGCGATCCTCGCCCCGCGCGGCACCGGCGGCGGTGTGCAGCATTTCCACCGGCAGGGTCGCACTGGTGGCGAGCAGGTTGTCGCTGAGAAGGATGGCGGCGCGATAGGGTGCGGTCATGGCCGGTTCCTGCACTTGGGTCAGTCAAAGCGGTGGGTGATCTGTGGGCGCCGACGCAACTTTTGGTTGACAGCGCATTGACAGCACATATTGGCGAATTGTCCGATAAGGCATATTATTTGGCCATAATGCCAATTATGTGGCCCGGATGACAGCCCTAAACTGCGCTGAATTCTGATCCCGACTCCGTCTCCCAGCTCTCCGAGCCCCGCGCACCATGGAAATACTACCCGTTATCGTCGGCTACGGCGGCGTCAACCCCGCCGGCCGCAGCTCTTTCGATCAGGCCTACCGGCGCATGATCCTCGAAAGCCTGGGTGACCGCGAACGGACGCGAACGCTGGCCGGTCTGGCCTGCCTGATGCAGCTGGTCACCTGGGACGGCGTCTGTTATCGCACCCCCGACGGCCGCGCCCTGACCCAGGCCGAGGTCGCCAGCGAACACGGCGCCGCGGTCGTCGCCGGCACCCTGGTGCGGCGCATCGAAGCCAACCACTACGATCCCGACGCCACTTTTTGGCAGCAAACCCTGGTCACCTCCGCCTCCGCTGCCGGCCCGCTGCAATTCGAGACCGCCGCCAAGAACCTCCCCACACCGCTGCCGACCGGCTGGCAAGTCGCCGAACTGCCCGGCCAACGGGTCGCGGTGACACTGCGCGGCGAGCAGGAGTGGCGCATACCCTCCACCCGCCCGATGCTCGTCAAGGCTGCCGGCCAACTGCCGACCGGGTTCGACCCCGCCGCGCTGTACCCGTCGCGCTTTCAGCCGCGCGGGCTGCAATTGGCGGTGTTTGGCGCCACCGATGCGCTGCGCTCGGCGGGCATCACCTGGGAGCGCATCTGCGCTGCCGTGCGCCCGGACGAAATCGGCATGTACGCCTCCTGCGCCATGGGCCAGATGGCCGAGGAAGGCCTGGGCGGGCTGGTGCGCGCCCGCAATCTGGGCGGTCGGCCGACCTCCAAGCAGGTGCCGCTGGGGCTCAACAGCATGCCCGCCGACTTCGTCAACGCCTATGTGCTCGGCAGCCTCGGCCACACCGAGGCCATCACCGGCGCCTGCGCCAGCTTCCTGTACAACCTGCGCGCCGCCGTGCGCGATATCCGCAGCGGCAGCCGGCGGGTGGCGATGGTGGGCGGCGCCGAGGCACCGATCACGCCGGAGGTCATGGAGGGCTTCACCAACATGAATGCGCTGGCCACCGAGGAGGCCATGCTGCGCATCGATCCGGCCGACGGCGCCAATCCGCGCCGCTACAGCCGGCCGTTCGGTGAAAACGCCGGCTTCGTCATGGGCGAGGCCGCGCAATACCTGCTGCTGATGGACGACGCCCTGGCCGTCGAACTGGGCGCCGATATCTTCGGCGCGGTGCCGGAAGTCTTCATCAATGCCGATGGCGTCAAGAAATCCATCTCCAGCCCGGGCCCCGGCAACTACTTGTGTTTCGCCAAGGCGGTGGCGGCGGCGCGCAGCATCCTCGGCGAGGACGCGGTGCGCCAGCGCAGCTTCGTCATGGCCCACGGCTCCAGCACGCCGCAGAACCGGGTCACCGAATCGCTGATTCTCGACCGCATCGCCGAGGCCTTCGGCATCGAGTCCTGGCCGGTGTGCGCGGTGAAAGCCTACGTCGGGCACTCGCTGGCGCCGGCCAGCGGCGACCAGATCATGGCGGCCATCGGCGCGCTGCGCCACGGCTGGCTGCCCGGCGTGAAAACGGTCGGCGCCATCGCCAATGACGTGCATCAGAAACGGCTGCACATTCCACTCGCCGACTGGAACCTGAGCCACCGCGGTGCCGACATCGCGTTCATCAACGCCAAGGGCTTTGGCGGCAACAACGCCACCGGCGTGCTGTTCTCCGCGGCGGTCGCGCAACGCATGGTCGAGCGCCGCAACCGCGCCGGTTGGGGCGACTACTGCCAGCGTCGCGACCAGACTCGCGCCGTCGCCTCCGCCTACGAAACCTGTGCCGACCGCGGCGAGTTGACGCCCATCTACCGCTTTGGCGAGGGCGTTATCGAAGACGCCGAGGTGCTGATCAGCGACAGCGCGCTCAGCGTGCCGGGTTTCGGCAAGGCCGTGGCCTATGACACCCGCAACCCCTACGCGGACATGCTGTAACGCGACGCGACTTTCCGCAGCCTGCCAGGGTCGGCGCGCGAGCGCCCGCCAGCCCCGTGTCAGCGCGCGGATCGATGTGCCATCAGACTGACTTGAGACTGGTTTAGGCTATCCGGCCACGGTGAGCGCACCACCCGCGGCGGGCACCCGGACAATACTGTGCTTGCGGCCGCCCCACCCCCCTCTTTTTGGCATATTAAGTGCAGCTCGCTATTAAAGTCACCGCGGGCGTAGGGAGAATACCCATCGCGTGGCCTGATCCCGTCGGAACCAGCAGCCGTCGGCCGGAGAACGCGCAGATGCCAGCCACAACAGCAGATGCGGCCTTAGCGCCTGTGCAAGATCTCGAACGCCGCGATGCGCCCTTCAGCGAGGTCTTGAACAGGCTCTTAAGCTCCGAACGCTATATGCATAAGGCATCATCGTGCAAAAGTGTTAATTTGATGCAAAATATAGCGCAGGGTGGAACCACGCCGGATTGGCGCCTCGCCCCCCTGCGCCGCCGCTCACCCGCGGGAGGTAATATCACCACGCTCACTTCCAATTGGGGACTATCCAGATGACCGTCGTTTTGTCAGGGGTTGCCGCCGCTGCGCACGGCGCATCGCCGTCGCAGCCGCTGCTCGCCATCACCCCCTTTGAACGGCCCGACCTGCCGCTGGCGCGGGCGCTGCTGCGCCAGGGCGTCGCGGTCGCCGTCGATATCGGCCGCGACCCGAGCATCTGGCCGGCCCTGTTTGCCGATCTCGCGCGCCCGGCGTTTGCCGGCGTCGGCGTACGCATTCCCGACGCGGTCGATGTCGCGGCTACTCAGCTTCCCGTCGGCGTCGGCTTTATCGTCACCGATACCGGCGCAACTCTGCCCACCACCTGGCGCGAAGTGCCACGGATCATGCAGGTGTGCTCGGTCGCCGAGGCCGCTGCGGCGCTCGCGGCCTGCGCCTGCGGATTGATCAGCAAGGGCCAGGAGTCCGGCGGCCGAGTCGGCGACGACAGCAGCTTTGTGCTGTTGCAGCGCGTGCTGGAGCTGACCCGGGACAGGCACTGCCCGGTCTGGTGCCAGGGTGGCATGGGTCTGCACACCGCCGCCGCCGCCTTCGCCGGTGGCGCCCAGGGCATTGTCATCGACGCCCTGTTGGCGGGCCTGCCCGAGTGCGGCCTCCCCGCCGACATCAAGGCCCAGGTGCTGGCGATGGACGGCAGCGAAGTGCGCTGTCTGGCCGGCTACCAGGTCTATGCGCGCGGTCGGCAGGGCGACGAGCTGGAGGAACCCGGCGCCGCCGAGGTGCGCGCCCGCCTCGCTGATCGCGGCCCGGCGCCGCTGTGGCCGATCGGCCAGGATGCAGCGCTGGCCAGGGCCGCGGCGATTGCATGCCCGACCGTCGAAACCCTGATCAAGGGCCTGCGCATGCGCGTGGCCGGTCAGTTGCACCAGGCCCGGGCGCTGAACTCCCTCGCTGAAAATTCTCCGTGGGCGCAGGCCCAGGGCACCCGCTACCCGATCGCGGCGGGCCCGATGACGCGGGTCAGCGACACCGCCGAATTTGCCGGCGCCGTCGCCGATGCCGGCGGCCTGCCGTTTCAGGCGCTGTCACTGATGCCGGTCGATGCCTGCCGCGCGCTGCTGACGGCGACCCGCGAGCGCCTGGGCGAGCGCCCCTGGGGCGTCGGCGTGCTCGGCTTTGCGGACGCCGCCATCCTCGAACCCCAGCTCGAACTGGTGCGCGAGTTCCGCCCTGCCGCGCTGCTGCTGGCCGGCGGCCGTCCGTCCCAGGCGCGCCCATTCGTCGAACTCGGCATTCCGACCTACCTGCATGTGCCCTCGCCCGGCCTGCTGGAACTGTTTTTAAAGGACGGCGCCACCCACTTCGTGTTCGAGGGGCGCGAGTGCGGCGGCCACGTCGGCCCCCGCTACAGCTTCGTGCTGTGGGAGCAGGCGATGGCACTACTGCGCCAGGTCGAGCGCCCCGAAACCCTGCACATCCTGTTCGCGGGCGGCATCCAGGACGCGCGTTCGGCGGCCATGGTCGCGGCGCTGGCCGCGCCGCTGGCCGCGCTCGGCGCCAAGATCGGCGTGCTGATGGGCACCGCCTATATCGCCACCGCCGAGATCGTCGCCGCCGGCGCCATCACCGCCGACTTCCAGGCCCAGGCGCTGGCGGGCCAGACCACGGCGCTGGTGGAAACTGCGCCCGGCCACGCCGTGCGCGGTCTCGCCAGCGGCTTCACCGCGCTGTTCAACACCGAAAAGGCGCGTCTGCGCGCGGCCGGGGTATACCCCAAGGCACGCTGGGCGGCGCTCGAAGACCTGACGCTGGGCCGCCTGCGCCTGGCCACCAAGGGCCTCGAACGCCGGGGTGACGAGCTGGTCGAGGTGCCGCTGGCGCGCCAGCGCGCCGAGGGCATGTACATGATCGGCCAGGCGATCGCGCTGCGAAACGCGGTCACCACGGTCGCCGCGCTGCATGCCTCCGTCGGCCTTGGCGCCGCAGCCCACCTCGCCGCCGTCACGCCGCCACCGCTGCCGCGCGCGCCCGGCGTCGAGC
>CBDDRG010000254.1:0-4366 GCA_965232975.1 uncultured bacterium | reverse complement strand
CCTCCAGCTTGAACGGCAGAACGGTCTGTGCCAGCATCATTACACCTCGTGGGTGATCGCTCGATTCGTTCTCAACAAACGTATCTTACGGTCGCCACGAGGTTTTTTGTGCCTTACGGAAAGTTGATCGCGGGATTAGGGAAAAGGCGGCCGCTATCCATCTTGCAACGCATTAGCCTTCTGGTAGTATGCGCGCTCCCGCTCGCAATCGCATACGGTGCCCGGCCAACGGTAAAATCGTCGGGTGGCGGTATGCCCATGACACGAGGCAATACCATGAAATCCGAGATTCATCCTGCCTACGGCAAACTGACTGCCAACTGTAGCTGTGGCAATGTCATTGAAGTGGGCTCGACCACACCGAAGATCATCCATCTTGACGTCTGCTCTCAATGCCATCCCTTTTATACCGGCAAGCAGAAAGTGGCCGATACCGGCGGGCGCATCGATAAATTCAACAAACGCTTCGCCAGCTTGGGTGGTGTAAAAAAATAATTCAACGCGACTGGCCTGTGGTTGCCCGCGCGACACTCCGGACTCTGCTCCGGAGTGCTTTTTTTGTCATTCTGTATTGCCCGTTCGCCGCCGCCGAGAGCGTCGGGGAGTGCTCGCCCCCCGGTGAGTTAGAGCCCGCGATGGTCACGCAAATTTACGATGGCGACACCCTGCGCCTCGGCGATGGGCGCCGCATTCGCATCCTGGGCATCAATGCTCCAGAGCTCGGTCGAGACGGCGCCGCCGATCAACCCTACGCGCGCGACGCGATGCGGGCGGTGGAGACCTTTTTCGCCGGAGGGCGTCAGGCCTTTCTGGTGTTTGATCGCGAGTTGCAGGATCACTACGGTCGCTATCTCGCTCACGTCTACCGCCGTGACGGCGCCAATCTGGAACGCTATCTGTTGGTGCGGGGGCTCGGCTACCAGATCGCAATCCCGCCCAACCTGGCGCTTACCGACTGCTTGGCGCAGGCCGAGCGCGAAGCCAGGGAGGCGCGCAAGGGGGTTTGGCGCCTGGTGCCGGTGCCAGCGGCCAATGTGCGCACCGGTGGCTTTCAGCGCGTGCTGGGCAAGGTCAGCAGCGTTGCATTTGCCGACGTCTGGCGCGTCGAACTCGAGGGTGGTTTCAGTGCTGTGATCGAGGTGGCGGATCAGCCGAATTTTGGTCGTGCGGCCGTTGCCGCCTGGGTGGGTCAAGTAGCCGAACTGCGAGGCTGGGTCTACGCCGCCGAGCGACGGCGCCTGGGCACTGGTGCGGCGCTTTGGCAGATGCGTCTATATACACCGGCGGCCATCGAAACGAGCGAACCGGAGGAATAGCCACCGGCGGTGGGGCGGTTGGGGTAATTTGCCAGTAGCCCGGGCTGGTTCGCAACCACGACGCTGACGACTAGGGCGAAGCAAGCGGAGATGCGATGCAAGCCGTCTGCGCTGGAGCTGAGCCCGTCGGACTTGAGACTGTCTCTTTCGGAAAGGCCGGAGTGGTCATATTTTTGCGAATATTCGTTGAATACTCCCCGCTATTCGCCGCTAATCTGCCCAAAACCTGCGTCGGATCGAACTTCCCTCGCTGCGCTCTAGTCCGACAGACTCCTGGATCTGCTCAACAGGGCTCGAAACTGACACTAAACAAAAACGGGGCGATGATATGGTCATCGCCCCGTTTTCCAATCAATACCACCCGGCGCGCTAAATAGCCGGGTCTAGTGCACCGCTTTCGGCGCGTTGGCGCCAATTGGCAGCTTGAACAGTTCAATACAGTTGCCCCCCAGAATTAGCGCCTTGTCTTCAGCGCTGACCAGGCCCTTGGTGTGGCGCTCCAGCATTTCCTGCGAATCCGGCCAGGTGGAATCGCTGTGCGGGAAGTCGTTGGCCCACATCAGTCGGCGCACGTTCATCCGGTGAGAGGAGGCAAACGCCTCCCAGTCATCCTGAAAGGTCAGCCACACGTTTTCGCGGATGTACTCGCTCGGATCCCGGGGCAGCAGACGCCCCTTGCGGCCATGGCCATGGCGGATTACCGCGCGATTCATCCGGTGCATGAAGTGGGGCAGCCAGCCCGCATCGCCCTCGGCACCGACGAACTTCAGTTTGGGATGGCGCTCGAAAACGCCGCCCAGCGTGAACAGACCGATCATGTCCTGAATGCCGCGGATCAAGCCCATGAAGCCGTTCAGCTTGTTGCCGCGAACCTCGGTCAGTTGGGCGGCGCTCTGGCGTGAGGTGAGAATGTGGAAGCACAGCGGCAGGTCGAGATCGGTTGCACATTCCCACAGCGCATCGTACATCGGGTGGTCGTAGTCTTCCTGGATCGGGCATCCGGGCATCATGACGCCGACAAAGCCAGCGGCCTTGATCTTGCGGAAGTCGTCGATCGCCTCGTCCACGGAGCGGATCGCCGTCTGGCCGAGGCCGAACAGGTGTTTCGGCTGCTGCGCGCAAAATTCCCCGAGCCAGCGGTTGTAGGCGCGGAAACACGCGTCCTTGTAATCCGGATTTTTGTGGTTACACAACACCATGCCGACGGAGGCATAGATGATCTCGGCATCGACGCCGTCGCGTTTCAGGTCGGCCATGCGCGCGTTCGGATCCCAGCCGCCACGGTGCAAATCTTCAACCGTGAACTTGGGGGCGACGCCGGGCATGATTTTTGAGTCGACACCCGCTGCGGACATCAGGCCCAGCGGAATGGGTTTGCGAATGCCTTCGACGAAAAAGCCGTCGCCGCCATCGGGCATAGGCCCGATGCGGGGCGCGATGGAGCGGTACTTGGGGTCGATGTAATCGATATAGCAGTTGGGTGGCTCGACGATGTGTGAATCGGCCGAAACGACTGGTGTGCTCATGATTATCTCCTTCGTCAATGGTGAAAAGTCGATAGGCCGAGTTTACGCCAGTCCTCGGGTGAGATGCGACAGCAGGCCGATACAAGGGGCGAATTGTGTCAGCTTCGAGCCCTATGGCAACGCACCGGCAGCACGGCTTTCAGCTTGTCGCGCATACTGCGCAGCGCCGCTTCGGTCGTCTCCCAGTCGATGCAGGCATCGGTAACCGAGCGGCCGTACTCCATCTCGGCGCGGTTTGCCGAAATCTTCTGGTTGCCGGCCTTGAGGTGGCTTTCCACCATCAGGCCGATGATTGACTGGTTGCCCTCGACAATCTGATTGGCGACGTTGTCCATCACCAGTGGCTGCAACTCGTGGTTCTTGTTGGAGTTGGCGTGGCTGCAATCGACCATGATGTTGGGCGCAATCTTGGCTGCGCGCAGTTGTTGTTCGCACATCGCGACGCTGACCGAATCATAGTTGGGGCGGCCGTCGCCGCCGCGCAGCACTACATGGGCGTAGGGGTTGCCCTTGGTGGCGATAATGGCGACTTTCCCTTCGCCATTGATGCCGAGGAACCGATGTGGCTTGGCAACCGATTGCAACGCATTGATGGCGACACTGAGGCCGCCGTCGGTGCCGTTCTTGAAGCCGACCGCCGATGACAGCCCGCTCGCCATCTCGCGGTGGGTCTGGGATTCGGTGGTGCGCGCGCCGATCGCCGACCAGCAGATCAACTCCTGCAGATATTGCGGTGAAATCGGATCCAGGGCTTCGGTTGCCGCGGGCAGGCCGAGTTCGGCGATGTCCCGCAGCAACTGCCGGCCGATATGCAGGCCGTCGGCGATGCGGAATGAATCATCCAGGTAGGGGTCGTTGATGAGCCCCTTCCAGCCGACCGTGGTGCGCGGCTTTTCGAAGTACACGCGCATGATAATGAACAAGGTGTCGCTGACTTCAGCGGCCAGCACTTGCAAGCGGCGGGCGTAGTCCATTGCCGCCTCGATATCGTGGATCGAGCAGGGGCCGATCACCACCATCAGGCGGTGATCGCGGTGGGTCAGGATGTTCTGCACCGTTTCCCGACCCTGCACGATGGTGTGGGCCGCAGCCTCGGTGAGGGGAATATGTTGTTTCAATTCCTCCGGCGGCAGCAGAATCTCTTGCGACTGGATGTTGATGTTCTCAAGCGCGCGCTGAATCATGGTGAACGACCTGGATGAGCCTGTCTTGACAAAGGGCGCACAGTCTAACGCAAACGGCCTCCGTCCGTTGTTTCCGCACTTGGTGCGCCCCTGTCTTACCGCGCGACTCTTACCGCGCGACAGCGGGTGGGCGCAGCGGTGATTGAACGCATGGAGACTGAACTTTTGTCGCAGCGGGATTCATGGTGTAGATGAGCCCCTGACCTTGCCCTGGTAAAACGTATCCCTTGCTGTGTGATTCAATTCACGCAAGGAGAACGACATGACCAAGACAACGCGGGCGCGCTACACGCTCGAATTCAAGCAAGAAGCGGTGCGGCTGGTCGAGAGTGGTCAGCGC
>CBDDRG010000253.1:0-3494 GCA_965232975.1 uncultured bacterium | reverse complement strand
GCAGGTTATCGATGTGCAGCGTGGCGCCAGCGTGATTGACGAAGCCGCGAAAGAATTCCCACACCAGATCGACGTCGAACTGGCCGACGCGGGCGCGGGTGAACTTGACGTCCGCGATCAGTCCCGGCCGCCCCGAAAAATCGATGACAACGCGGGACAGGGCCTCATCGAGCGGCACATAGGCGTGACCGTAGCGGGTGATTCCGTTGCGGTCGCCGAGCGCCTGCGCGACGGCCTGCCCGAAGGTGATGCCGATGTCTTCAACGGTATGGTGATCGTCGATGTGTAGATCGCCCAGGGCATCGACCTTGATGTCGATCAGGCCGTGGCGGGCGATCTGGTCCAGCATGTGTTCGAGAAAGGGCACGCCGGTACTGAACTCGGCGCGCCCGCTGCCATCGAGATCGACGGCGACCGTGATGCGCGTCTCCAGCGTATCGCGGGTGACTGTCGCCGTGCGTGAGGTCATGGTGCTTCGCCTGAGTGGCCCGCGAGCGGGCAAAATGCAAGTTTGGCATTATACGAGCGCCTGCGCGGTGTGGCCACGGCGCGCCAATCGGGCTGGTCTCACCCGGGCTGCTCTCGCCAATGGATGCGGCCGCGCCTGATGGATCCGGTCGCCGACCGTCGCGGCGCAGGGGCGTATGCTTGAACCCGCCAATTTCTACACCAGCAATAATGCCCATGTCAGCCGCCAGGGACAGACTCAAAACGGCTCGCCCGAGGAGTAAACACAATGGTCGCCACCCGTTTGGAAAACGATAGCCTGGGTTCGGTGGAGATTCCCGCCGCGGCGCTGTGGGGCGCACAAACCCAGCGCTCGCTAAAGAATTTCGTCATCGGCGGACAACGTTTTCCGCTCGCCTTCATTCGCGCCTTTGCGCAGGTGAAAAAAGCCTGCGCCCTCGCCAACCTCGAACTGGGCGCGCTGCCGCCGGAACTGTGCGCCCTGATCGGCGCCGCCTGCGACGAGATCATCGCCGGCCATCACGACGACCAGTTTCCACTGGTGATCTGGCAGACCGGCAGCGGCACCCAGACCAACATGAATCTCAACGAGGTCATCGCCAACCGCGCCAACGAGCTGGCCGGCAGCGAGCGCGGCAGCGCCCGGCCGGTGCACCCCAACGACCACGTCAACCGCAGCCAGTCATCCAACGATGTGTTCCCCACCGTCATGCACGTCGCGGCAGTCACCGCCCTGGCGGGCACTTTGCTGCCCGCGCTGGCGCGGCTCACTGCGGCGCTGGCGGACAAGAGCCGCGAATTTCGCGATCTGATCAAGATTGGCCGCACCCACCTGATGGACGCCACGCCCCTGACCCTGGGCCAGGAGTTTGGCGGTTACGCCGCTCAACTCCGCTATGCGCAGGTACAGTTGCACGCTGCGCTGCCTGACGTGCAGGCACTCGCCATCGGCGGCAGCGCGGTTGGCACCGGTGTCAACACCCCGCCCGGCTGGGCGGAGACCGCGGCGCGCCACATCGGGATACTGACCGGCATCGCATTTACCAGCGCCGAAAACAAGTTCATGGCGCTGGCGGCCCACGACGCCCTGGTCGATCTGCACGGCCGCTTGCGCCTGCTCGCCACCGCCCTGTTCAAGATCGCCAACGACCTGCGCCTGCTCGGTAGCGGCCCGCGCTGCGGCCTGGGAGAGCTTCAGCTGCCGGCGAACGAACCCGGCAGCTCGATCATGCCGGGCAAGGTCAATCCCACCCAGGCGGAGGCCCTGACCATGGTCGCGGTGCAGGTGATGGGCAACGACGCCGCGGTCGGCTTCGCCGGCAGCCAGGGACATCTCGAACTGAATGTTTACAAACCCCTGATCATCCACAACGTGCTGGAGTCGATCTCCCTGTTGGCCGACGCCATGAACAGTTTTACCGACCACTGCGTGGTGGGAATCATCGCCAACCGGGCACAGTTGGATACTCATCTGCAACGTTCACTGATGCTGGTGACGGCCCTCAACCCGCTGATCGGCTACGACCGCGCGGCGACCATCGCCAAACTGGCCTGGCACGAGGGGATCAGCCTGAAGGAAGCCGCAGTGAAGACCGGATTTCTGTCCGCGGACGACTTCGATCGCCATGTGGATCCGCGACAGATGCTCGGTCATACCCCGGAAGCGCAGTGAACTGCGCGTCTCCGGCCGCGCGCGCCGGTGCTGCACGGCGCTCCGATTCGCGCGTGAGCTCCCTACCTGTAGCCATCACCCAGGGCCTGCAGTCCGTCGCGATACCCTGGCGCGAGATAGGGCACCAGGATCGCGATCACCTGAAACACGCCGCGCGTGAATTCGGCGCGATCGTCCTCACCTCGAGTACCAGTTGCGATCGCCTGGCGAAAGCTGACCCAGTACGTGATGATCATCAGCATGTTGGTCGCGATGGTGTCCAACTCGTTGACCGATGCCACCAGGATGCCATTCGCAGCCAGATTGCGAAGAATTGTGGCAATGGATTGGCGTTTGCCCAGCAGCAGTTTTCGATATCTCTTTCCGTAGTTGGGCACTTTGCCGGTTAGATAATCGGTATCGCGGAACAGAAACCGATATTTGGATACCAGCTCGAAACTGATGTGCAGATAAAACCACAGTTGCTCGATATCGAGGGCGCCCTGTTCGTCGCCATTGAACAACAGTGGGTTCCACTCGCCCTCGAACTGCTCGTACAGGGCCGCGACCACATCCGCCTTGTTCTTGAAGTGGTAGTAGAGATTGCCCGGGCTGATGTTCAGCTCAACCGCGATATGATTGGTGGAAATTGATGCGACGCCGGCAGCGTTGAAGAGCGCCAGGCTCGCCCCCAATATGCGGTCTCGCGTGGTGCGCGCGCGCATCCTGTCTGCGGCTATCGCCGGTCAGCGCGCAACGCGCGGCGCGGCGACATCATCACTGCCTGAGGATTCCATAAGGAGACTCGCCATCGAGGTTCCGGATGCCAATGACCGTGGGCGCCCAGGGCACGCCCCCCACAGCAAAACAGCGAAATAATCTGCACTTTTAGGTTTTAAGCTCTATTCTTTCGGGCCACTATTCTTTCGGGCCATGTTTCCGGCCGCTATGTTATGGCAGGCGGCCATATTATTTCAGGCGATAGTGCCGCCCACGATCCGCAGTGCAACCGAGATCGGACCACCTGACCCGAATTGCATGCCCCCGACCCATTTCCGGAGCCTTCGATTATGTCCAAGCCCAAGCTAACCAACAACAAGAAACTGAAATCGCTACGAGAAAGGAATGCCAAATTGGTGAACAAGACCGTGGATACCAGCCGTTCGTTCGCCGAAAAGGCCCTGGAATACAACCGCGATATCGTCACCGGCCAGATGGAAGCCGAACTGGCGCTGACCACGCTGGTCACCGGGCTGACGTTGGCGCGTTGAACGCCCTCTTTATACGATAAGGAAATTCCATGAAAACAACTCTGTTGATTGGCACCTTGCTGGCAATGGGTACGGGCATCCTGATTGGATCGCAGGCCACGATT
>CBDDRG010000252.1:0-2639 GCA_965232975.1 uncultured bacterium | reverse complement strand
ATATGGGCGAGATCAGCGGACCGCGAGAGTGCCCGATAACTGGGTTCAGGACCGTGGAAGGTCGCGCGCAGCGAAATGAACAGGGCGACAAATTGCGCATTCGGCCCGCCAGCTTTGCCGATCACTACAGCCAGGCGCGATTGTTCTTTCGCTCGCTGGCAAAACCCGAACAGGCGCATCTGGCCTCGGCCCTGGTGTTCGAATTGTCGAAAGTCGGACTGGAACACATCCGCACGCGAATGCTCGCCAACCTCGGCAATGTCGACCCCGGGCTGGCCGGACGGGTGGCCGGGGGGTTGAACATGGTGCTGCCCAAGGCCGCGGATTGCGCAGCGCCCGTGCTGGAGCTCGACCTGTCCCCAGCGCTGCGCATCGTCGACGGTCCCCGCGCTGGCCATACCCTGGAAGGTCGGACTGTCGGCATTCTTATCGCCGATGAATCCGATGCGAAAGTCATCGCCACGCTGAACCAAGCCATTACCGAGGCTGGTGGCAGGCCCTTTGTCATCGCCCCCAAGGTCGGCGGCACCACGCTGTCGGACGGTTCCACGCTGAAAGCCGATGGCCAGCTGGCCGGTACGCCCTCCGTACTGGTCGACGCCATTGCCGTGATTCTGAGCAAGGCCGGTTGTGATTTGTTGCTCGGCGAAGCCGCGGCGATCCAGTTTGTGATGGATGCCTACGGTCACCTCAAGGCGATAGGGCATACCGCGGAAGCTGAGCCGTTATTGGACAAGGCCGGCGTGAAGGCCGATCCCGGTGTCCTCGCCATCGACGAAAATTTTGTCCAGGCGGCCAGCCGGCGGTACTGGGACCGGGAGGCGAGCCTGCGCCTCCTGGCCTAGCCGCCCATTGGTCTCTCCGTTTCCGTCACCTACACCCCGCGACGGCGCATCGACCAAGGCCAATCGGCTTGGGATGCGGCCCGTGCAGCAGTGGACCTAAAACCACTGTCGGGAAAGTGGACCGCCGCCTGCGCGTCATCTTGTCCAATGGCACCGAGGCCAATCTGTTGCTGCGCTCGCGCCGGCGCGGGTTCTACAAGGACCCCGCCGCGCGGCAGCCGGCTTCGGCGCCGGTCGATCAGCTATAGCAACTCCCGCCAGTGGAGTTTCTGGTAGAGCGCGTCGAACGCACCCGTCGATCTGGACATAGCCGCAAATATCCCTTTTTTCTCAGGTCGGTCGCGGCCGCTTTCCCACTGCTGCTCGTCATTTGCCTGCTGTGGAGGCTTGGTCAAATGGGAATGGTGCGCAAGTTTGCGGGCCTGTACGAACAGATAGGCCGGTTCGCGCGGCAGGGCAGTGAGGGTTTTGCGTACTTTGGTGTTGTAACCGGGAATGCTGGCGGGATCCTCGACCGCGTACAGCTTGGCCTGATCGCCTTTGAAGAACAGAATGAGACGCTCCAGTTGAAAGCCGTTGGCGGGCGTCAACACGCGAAAGAACAGCTCCGGGCTGAACTGATAAAAACCGTGGCCGAGAAAGTTGTTGGTCGGCGTAAAGGATAGATAGTGGCCACCAACCTCCACCAGGGTCAATGCGTTTTGCAATGCTTGCGGAAAATTGAACACGTGCTCGAGGGAGCCGCCATCGAGCACGGCCGAATATTGCCTTGTCATCGCGGCGGGCAGCGGATCGTTCATGTCATGTAGTAAGGTGGCGCCCTCATAGGCGCTGACATCCAGCGAATCGATCTGCTGCGCGCCGAGGCGCCGGAAAAAAGGTTCGGCGTAACCCCGTTCACCGGTTGTCGCAGAGATCGCCGATTCAGTCGGCCCGGACGGCTGCAACAGCCTGTCGAGGGCTCCGCCGGTCAGTGTGGACGGCCGCATCTGCTGGCGACCGATCATCAAGGTGTGACGGTAGTCGACGCCGGATCGGCCCGCTGCGATCAGCAGGCGGGCGTGATTGAGCGAAATCCCCATTTGATCGCGTCCTGGTGGCGCGGATCGCAGTGACTCTCCGCATGCTTGCGTGAGCGTAAACTGTCGCCGCAAACGGCGCGCCGCGCCGGGGCATCATAGCCGCGGTGGCGGCAACGAGAAAGCCCAGACCGGCAGAATCACATCCCTCCTGAATTGGCGCAGGGATGGAAAGCGGCTTACGATGCACGTGAAAACTGACGCCCCGCCCATCGTTGCCCCGGACCTGAGCAAAAATCGCGCAGGCCGGCCAATGCACTTGTCGAGGCTGTTCCCGAAATGGCCAAAATGCGCTGGACCGTCTTGTTTCGCACCCGCATGACCCCGCTCTTTGCAACCAATTTTCCATCCGCATCAGGAGAGCCCAACCAGCATGAACTTTGAACACTCCCCGCGCGCCGTGGCACTGCAGGATCGCCTGCAAAAATTCATGGTCGATGAGGTCTATCCCGTCGAGCACGCCTATGCCGAATACCTGAAGACCGCCGCGAACCCCTGGACCACGCCGCCGCTGATGCACCAACTCAAGGCCAAGGCCAAGCAGGCCGGGCTGTGGAACCTGTTCATGCCGGAAGAGGAATATGGCGCAGGTCTGACCAATCTGGAGTACGCTCCACTGGCCGATATCATGGGCCGCGTGCTGTGGGCGCCCGAGATCTTCAACTGCAATGCGCCGGATTCCGGCAACATGGAGGTGTTGGTCAAGTACGGCAAT
>CBDDRG010000251.1:0-28450 GCA_965232975.1 uncultured bacterium | reverse complement strand
ATCGCGGGCGGTGCGGCGGCGCGCGAGTTCCGCCTCGCTCAGCTTCACGTGGATGCTGCGCTGGGGAATGTCGATCTGGATCAGGTCGCCGGTTTCCACCAGGCCGATAGCGCCGCCGGCCGCGGCTTCGGGCGACACATGGCCGATCGACAGCCCCGAGGTGCCCCCGGAAAAACGGCCGTCGGTGACCAGCGCACAGGCCTTGCCGAGGCCGCGGGACTTCAGGTAGCTGGTCGGGTACAGCATCTCCTGCATGCCGGGCCCGCCGCGCGGGCCCTCGTAGCGGATCACCACCACCGCGCCGGGTTTGACGCGCTCGGCGAGAATGTCCTCGACGGCGGCCTCCTGGCTCTCGCAGATATGCGCGGGGCCTTCGAACACCAGGATGGATTCATCGACGCCGGCGGTTTTGACTACGCAGCCATCGACGGCGATGTTGCCGTACAGCACGGCCAGCCCACCCTCGTGGCTGTAGGCGTGTTCGATATCGCGGATACAGCCGCCGCGACGATCCTGGTCGAGCGTCGGCCAGCGCGTCGCCTGGCTGAACGCGGTCTGGGTCGGAATACCGGCCGGGCCCGCGCCATAGAAGCCCCGCACGCCGTTGTCGCCGGTCTGCATGACATCCCACTTGGCGAGCGCCGCAGCGAGGCTCGGCGCATGCACCATGGGGGTATCGCGGTGCAGCAGGCCGCCGCGATCCAGTTCGCCCAGAATGCCCATGACGCCGCCGGCGCGGTGGACATCCTCCATGTGGTACAGCGGTGTGCTCGGCGCCACCTTGCACAGGTTGGGCACGCGGCGCGATAGCCGGTCGATGTCGGCCATGGTGAAATCGACCTCGGCTTCGCGCGCCGCGGCGAGCAGGTGGAGAATGGTATTGGTGGAGCCACCCATGGCGATATCCAGCGTCATCGCATTTTCAAAAGCCTCGAAACTGGCGATGGAGCGGGGCAGCGCGCTGAGGTCGTCGTCTTCATAGTAGCGTCGGGTCAGCGCGACGATCTGCCGCCCGGCTTCGAGGAACAACTCGCGGCGGTCGGCGTGGGTCGCGAGCAGCGAGCCGTTGCCGGGCAGCGACAGGCCCAGCGCCTCGGTCAGGCAATTCATCGAGTTGGCCGTGAACATGCCGGAGCAAGAGCCGCAGGTGGGGCAGGCGGAGCGCTCGTACTCGGCGACCTTCTCGTCGCTGGCGGCGGTATCGACGGCGATCATCATCGCATCGACGAGGTCGAGCTTGGTGTCGGCGAGTCTGGTCTTGCCCGCCTCCATCGGCCCGCCGGACACGAAGATGGTGGGAATATTGAGGCGCAGCGCGGCCATCAGCATGCCGGGGGTGATCTTGTCGCAGTTGGAGATGCACACCAGCGCATCGGCGCAGTGGGCGTTGACCATGTACTCCACGCTGTCGGCGATGACATCGCGCGACGGCAGCGAATACAGCATGCCGTCGTGGCCCATGGCGATGCCGTCATCGACGGCGATGGTGTGGAATTCGCGGCCGATGCCCCCGGCGCGGGCGATCTCGCCCATGACCAGATCACCCAGATCCTTCAGGTGGACATGGCCCGGCACGAACTGGGTGTAGGAGTTGGCGACCGCGATCATCGGCTTCTGGAAATCCGCGTCGGTCATGCCGGTGGCGCGCCACAGCGAGCGGGCGCCGGCCATGTTGCGGCCCTGGGTAGTGGTATGCGAGCGATAGGTGGGCATGGTGCGACCCCTGTTGAAAATGGCTGGATACGGGCAATGCGACGGCTGTGCCGGCAAGGATACCAGAGCCCGCGCGGGTCGCCGCCGTCGCTACCTGTGATTGCCACCGTTGTCGCCTGCCCTTGCAGATCAGGGCGCCAATCAATCGATGGGGGCTCGACCGCCAGCGTCACCGAGTTTCAAGTCGGACTGCGATATCCTGCGCAACTTCTCCCGTCGAACGCGAGGCCCCGTGTCGAATCGATTGCGGTTTTGGATCCTGGTCGCCGTATTGATCGGCGCCGGTCTGGGTGCAAGCCCCAGTCATGGGGTTGAATTCCAGGGCGCCTGGGAGCAGGGCGGTCTGATTCTTGGTCAGGCCGCGCCCGGCGCCCGCGTCTGGCTCGGTAAGCGCGCGCTGAAAGTCACGCCGGGCGGCCGCTTCGTGTTTGGCCTCGACCGCGATGCGCCCGCCACCGCGACGCTGAAAGTGGTCGCCAACAATAAGCAAGAAGTACTCACCTTTGCCGTTGACCAGCGGCAGTACGCAATCCAGCGCATCGAGGGCGTGCCCCAGGCCACGGTGACGCCGCCGCCAGAAGTACTCGAACGCATCCGCCGGGAGATGGCGCTGGTCGCGAAGGCGCGCGCCTCTGCCGACCGCCGCGAAGACTTTGGCCGGGGCTTCGCGATGCCGCTGGCGGGCCCCATCACCGGCGTGTACGGCAGCCAGCGCATCTACAACGGCATTGCCGGCAACCCCCACTTCGGGCTCGATATCGCCGCCCCCACCGGCGCGCTGGTGCGGGCGCCGGCGGCCGGCATCGTCAAGCTCGCCGAGCCCGACCTGTATTTTTCCGGAGGCACGCTGATTCTGGATCACGGCTATGGCGTGTCCTCGACCTTCATTCACCTAAGCGAAGTGCTGGTGGCGCCCGGCGCTCGCATCCGGCCCGGCGATCCCATTGCCCGCGTCGGCGCGACTGGCCGCGCCACCGGGCCGCATCTGGACTGGCGCATGAACTGGTTCGACGTGCGTATCGATCCAGCCCTTGTGTTACAGAGTTTTCCCGCCGATTTGCCGCAGTGAGCGCGCCGATCGCAGACGCAGGCCATCATCGACGGATCGGTCATCTGGTCTCTATCCCTGCTCGTGCTTGGGTGCGAAGTGTGATTTTGCGCGGCGCGATGACCAGACAGCAACGCGATGGTGCGCCGGCGTACGGGCTGCCGGGCGAGACGGCGCCGGGTTTCGGTGTCGGGTTTCGGTGTCGGGTTTCGGCGTGGAGTTGGCGCGGCCTTTCCCTTAAACTGGGTCCCTGACAGCGAGAGCGCGCGGGTATGATCGACAAGCAGTTGTTGAGCATTCTGGTGTGTCCAGCAACCAAGGCACCGCTGGAGTACGACCGCGAGCGCCAGGAATTGGTGTGCCGCGCCAGCGGCCTCGCCTATCCGATCCGCGACGGTATTCCGGTGATGCTCGAAAGCGAGGCGCGGGTGCTGTCGGCGGACGAGAAACTGCGCGGCGGCTGAGCGATGACGCGCCAGCGCTTGACCCTGGCCGCACGGCACTAGGAGCCCGTCGGGCTTAAATCGGGACTTTCCCCGCTACGGACGCGCAAATCCGACGGGCTCCGAGACATCCGAGACAGCACCATGACCGCGACCACGCTGTTCACGAAGATCATCGAGCGCCAGATCCCGGCCACCATCGTCTACGAGGACGAGCTGTGCATCGCGATCAAGGACATCGCGCCCAAGGCGCCGGTGCATCTATTGGTGATCCCGCGCCAGCCGATTCCCCGGCTCGCGGATGCGAATGCAGAGGATCAGGCCATGCTCGGCCACTTGCTGCTGGCGGCGAACACCATCGCCCAGCAGGCCGGAATCGGCGATGCCTTCCGGGTCATTGTCAACAGCGGCGCCGGCGCCGGGCAGACGGTGTTCCATCTCCACCTGCACATTCTCGGCGGCAAGGCGTTTCACGAATCCAGCCTGGGCTTCTGACCACGCCGTCCGCGGGCAGCCCCGGATCTCGGGGCGGCGCCGAATCTCGCCGTAATCACGACCCGTACCGACTCTCGTCAATGAATAGACCCGCGATGAACAGCGCCGCCATCCGCCAAGCCTTTCTCGATTTCTTTGCCAGCCGCGACCATCAGGCCGTGGCCAGCAGCAGCCTGATCCCGGGCAACGACCCCACGCTGCTGTTCACCAACGCCGGCATGGTGCAGTTCAAGGATGTGTTCCTCGGTGGCGAGCAGCGGCCCTATCGCCGCGCCGCATCGTCCCAGCGCTGCGTGCGCGCCGGCGGCAAGCACAATGATCTGGAAAACGTCGGCTACACCGCCCGCCACCACACTTTTTTCGAGATGCTGGGCAACTTCAGCTTCGGCGACTACTTCAAGCGCGAGGCGATCGGTTATGCGTGGGAATTCCTCACCCAGGTGCTGCAACTGCCGCCGGCGCGGCTGTGGGTCACGGTGCATGTGTCGGACGACGACGCGGCCGCGATCTGGCTCCACGAGATCGGCATCGACCCGACGCGGTTTTCGCGGCTGGACGCCGACAATTTCTGGCAGATGGGCGAGACCGGCCCCTGTGGGCCGTCGTCGGAAATCTTCTACGACCACGGCCCCGCGATTCCCGGCGGCCCGCCGGGCAGCCCTGGCGACCATCTCGACCGCTATATCGAGATCTGGAACCTGGTGTTCATGCAGTACGAGCGCGGCGCCGATGGCACCCTGACGCTGCTGCCCAAGCCCTCCATCGACACCGGCATGGGGCTGGAGCGCATCGCCGCCGTGATGCAGGGCGTGCACTCCAACTACGACATCGACCTGTTCGCGCACCTGGTGCGCGCCGCCGCTACGGTCACCGGCGCCGCCGATCTGGCCGATCAGTCGCTGCGCGTCATCGCCGACCACATTCGCTCGGCGGCGTTTCTGGTCGTCGATGGCGTGCTGCCCGGCAACGAGGGCCGCGGCTATGTGCTGCGGCGCATCATCCGCCGCGCATTGCGCCACGGCCATCGGCTCGGTGCAACCGGCGTGTTCTTCCACCGCTTGGTGCCGGCGCTGGTGGCGGAGATGGGCGCCGCCTATTCCGAACTCGCGCGCGCACAGGCGCGGGTCGAACAGGTGCTGCGCGCGGAAGAAGAGCAGTTCGCGCGCACGCTGGACAAGGGCATGGGGGTGCTCGAAGCCGCGCTCGCGACCCTGGTGGGCGGCGAGATCCCCGGCGAGATCGTGTTCCAGCTCTACGACACCTACGGCTTTCCGGTCGATCTGACCAACGACATCGCCCGCGAGCGCGGCTATCGCCTCGATATGGCCGGTTACGAGCAGTGCATGGCCGCCCAGCGCGCGCGCGCCCGCGCCGCCAGCCGCTTTGGCGTGGAACAGGCCGCTGTCGTCGATATCGATGCTGAAACCCATTTCAGCGGCTACGACCGCGTCGCCGATGACGCCCGCGTGGTCGCGCTCATTGCCGGCGGGCGGTCGGTTGCGCAGATCGCGGCGGGCGAGCGGGCCGGTGTCGTGCTCGACCGCACGCCCTTTTACGCCGAGGCCGGCGGCCAGGTCGGCGACTGCGGCTATCTCGCCGTCGGCGCCAACCGCTTCGAGGTCGGCGATACCCGCAAGCAGGGCGCCAACCATTTGCACATCGGCCAGCTGCTGGCGGGCGAACTCAAGACCGGCGATGCGGTGACCGCCTGCGTCGCGCCGGAAATCCGCCAGGCGACGGCGCTGAACCACTCCGCGACCCATCTGCTGCACGCGGCGCTGCGCGAGGTGCTCGGCAATCACGTCAGCCAGAAGGGTTCGCTGGTCGATGCCGAGCGGCTGCGCTTCGATTTCGCCCACCCCGAGGCCATGACTGCCGCCCAGCTCAAGGCCGTCGAGCGCAGGGTCAATGCCGAAATCCGCCGCAACACCCAGGTGCAGACGGAGGAGATGGCCATTGCCGACGCCCAGCACAAGGGCGCGATGGCGCTGTTTGGCGAGAAATATGGCGACCAGGTGCGCGTGTTGACCATGGGCGACGGTTTTTCGGTCGAGCTCTGCGGCGGCACCCACGTCAGCCGCACCGGCGATATTGGCCTGTTGCGGATCGTTGCGGAATCCGGCATCGCCGCCGGCGTGCGCCGCATCGAGGCGGTGACCGGCGCGCGCGCGCTGGCGCTGTTCGACGAAGTGGAAGGCGGGCTGGATAAGGTTGCGGCGACGCTCAAGACCAGTCGCGCAGCCGTGCTCGACAAGGCCGCACAGCTGATGGAACAGAACCGCCTGCTCAGCCGCGAGGCCGAAACCCTGAAAGTGCGCCTCGCGAGCGCCGCCGGCGGCGATCCACTGGCCGGCGCCCGCACTATCGCCGGTGGTAGCGCGCGCGTGTTGGTGCGCGAGCTCGCCGGCGCCGATGCCAAGACCCTGCGCGAGCTGGCCGACCAGTTGCGCACGCGGCTCGGTACCGGTGTGGTGCTGCTGGCCGGCGTCGCCGACGACAAGGTGGCGCTGATTGCCGGGGTCACCGCCGATCTGACCGCACGCGTCAGCGCCGGCGAGCTGATGCAGTTCGTCGCCCCCCAGCTCGGCGGCAAGGGCGGCGGGCGCGCCGACCTGGCGCAGGGCGGCGGCACCGATGTGGCCGCACTGCCGGCGGCGCTGGAATCCGTGTATGCCTGGCTCGGCGCGCGACTGGGCGCGAGCTGATCGACTCGTTGAGCTGATCGACTCGCATAGCGCAAATACCAATCCCAACTAACTGATCGCTGGATCTCAGATGACCCTGATCGTGCGCAAATACGGCGGCACCTCGGTGGGCACCGTCGAACGCATCAACGCGGTGGCCGACCAGATCGCCGCCGCCCGCGGTCGCGGTGAAGCCACCGTGGTGGTGGTGTCGGCGATGAGCGGCGAGACCAACCGCCTGCTCAAGCTCGCGCACGATCTCGTCGATAGCCCCGCCCCACGCGAACTGGACGTGATGGTCGCGACCGGCGAGCAGGTCACCATGGCGCTGCTGGCGATGGCGCTGATCCAGCGCGGCTGCCCGGCGCGCTCCTACACCGGTGCGCAGGTGCGAATCCTCACCGACAGCGCCTTCACCAAGGCGCGCATCGAGCACATCGACGGCCATCGCATGCGCGCCGATCTCGATGCCGGTCGGGTGGTCGTGGTCGCCGGGTTCCAGGGCGTCGATGGCGACGGCAACATCACCACCCTCGGCCGCGGCGGCTCCGATACCACGGCGGTCGCGCTGGCGGCGGCATTGCAGGCCGACGAGTGCCAGATCTTTACCGATGTCGATGGCGTCTACACCACCGACCCCAGAGTCGTCGCGCGCGCGCGCCGGCTCGACCGCATCACCTTCGAGGAAATGCTGGAGATGGCGAGCCAAGGCTCCAAGGTGCTGCAAATCCGCTCGGTGGAATTCGCCGGCAAATACCGGGTTCCGTTGCGGGTGCTGTCGAGCTTCAGCGACGGCCCCGGCACGCTGATTACTCTTGAGGACGACGACACCATGGAAAAACCGGTCGTATCCGGCATCGCCTTCAACCGCGACGAGGCCAAACTCACCGTGCTGGGGGTCGCCGACACCCCCGGCGTAGCCTATCGCATCCTCGGCCCGATCGCCGATGCCAATATCGAGGTGGACGTCATCGTGCAGAACGTGTCCGAGGACGGCACCACGGCGCTGACCTTCACCGTCCACCGCAACGACATGAAAAGGGCCAAGGCCATTCTCGACCGGGTCGCCGCCGATCTGGGCGCCAAAAGCGTGCTCGCCGATGATCGCATCGCCAAGCTCGCGCTGGTCGGCGTCGGCATGCGCTCCCACGCTGGGGTCGCGGCCAAGATGTTCCAGGGGTTGGCCGGGGAGAACATCAATATCCAGATGATCTCGACCTCCGAGATCAAGATCACCGTCGTCATCGAGGAGAAATACCTCGAACTCGCCGTGCGCGCGCTGCACACCGCCTTCGATCTGGACGCTGCCGAGCTGGGTTCTTAGCACTTTTCCAGCTACTCGGGGCGGTCTCACCCCGCCGGCTTGGCTGTTATACTGGCGCGGCACGCGCTTGCAGTCTCATCGCGTGTCGGCATCGGCAACAATAAAATTTATCCGATCCCGGGATGAGCCGCCACGAGCGGCAATATTGATTGCAGTTTAGGGAGAACAGAGATGCTTATTTTAACCAGAAGGGTGGGTGAGGCGTTGATCATCGGCGACGAAGTGACGGTGACCGTGCTGGGCGTGAAAGGCAATCAGGTACGGTTGGGCATCAATGCGCCAAAGGAAGTGTCCGTGCACCGCGAAGAGATCTATCAACGCATCCAGCAGGAAAAACAGCAGGGCACAGGGGGCGCCTGATCCTCGGCGCCAAGCCGTTTTGTCGGGGGTGTGGTATCATCACGGCCCGCGAATTCGGCCAAGTGGCAGTCGGTGTCGCGAAAGTGCGATTGGTTCAGGCGCGATTGATTCAACGAAGAGTCGCGGTGAGGTGGCCGAGTGGCCGAAGGCGCTCCCCTGCTAAGGGAGTATACCCTTATCCGGTATCGAGGGTTCGAATCCCTCCCTCACCGCCATAAATACAAAACCCCTGCATGGCAGGGGTTTTGTATTTATGGCGTATTGGCCGAGCTCCCCGTCGGCGCCGGGTGCTGCGGGAGAGAATCATGGTGACCACGGGCCCATTTATCCGCGGGTTGCCGGCCCCGGGTTGGCAGGCGCAACTCGACCTGGAACTCGCGCCGCGCGCCGGGCGCACCTGCCTGATCCAGTGCCGCCACCAGGGGCCGCTGCGGGTACAGAGAGCCTTTTACCCTGAAGGCGAAGTGGCCCACCTCTATATTTTGCATCCACCCGGCGGTCTGGTCGCTGGCGATCAATTGACGGTGACCGCCCACTGCCATACCGGCGCCCGCGCGTTACTGACGGCTCCCGCCGCTGGCCGCGTCTACCACAGCAACTGCGCGCGGTTGCCGCAGACCCAGAGCGTTGAGTTGCGTGTCGATAGCGGCGCCACCTGCGAGTGGCTGCCCCAAGAGAACATCCTGTTTGCCGGCGCGCTGGCCCAGAATCGCGTCAAGGTGAGCTTGGCGGTGGGCGCCGAATACACGGGTTGGGAAATCACCTGCCTTGGCCGGCCGGCGGCGGGGGAGTTATTCGCCAGCGGAAATCTGATGCAGAGTTGCCAGGTCTGGCGCGGCGATCGACCATTGTTGATTGAGACCAGCCGCGTCGTCGGCGGCAGTCCCCAGCTCCTCGCTCCCTGGGGTTTGCAGGGCCGCAGCGTACTGGCGTCGCTGGTCAGCACCACGGCCGGTGCTGATCTGGTACACAAATTGCGGGCCATCATCGACGCGCATCGGCAGGCTTGGCAAAATGGCGCGCGGCCCGGCCCACCGCTGCTGGCGGCAGTCACCGCGCTGCCGGAGCTGCTGGTGGTGCGGGCGCTCGCGGATTCCGCCGCCACCGTCAAGGCATTGTTCATAGCCCTGTGGCAGGAACTGCGGCATGCGCGTTGGCGGGCGCCGGGCAGCGCGCCGCGCATCTGGTTCACCTGATTCGACGTGATTTGATCGGCGATTCGCCAAGCCAAGGTAGCCGTTATGGAATTGATGCCCCGCGAAAAAGACAAGCTGATGCTGTTCACTGCCGCACTGCTGGCCGAGCGCCGCCGCGCGCGCGGACTCAAACTCAACTATCCCGAAGCCGTGGCGCTGATCTCATTCGCCATCATCGAGGGCGCCCGCGACGGGCGCACCGTCGCCGAGCTGATGGCGGCAGGCCGCACCTTGCTGGCGCGCGGCGACGTCATGGAGGGGGTGCCCGAGATGATCGACGACGTCCAGGTCGAGGCCACTTTTCCGGACGGCACCAAGCTGGTCACCGTACACAACCCAATTACCTGACTTGCCGTGTCGCCGAGCGGACGGCGGGGTGATTGCCGAAACAGCTCTAACGCCCTGAATTTGCGATTCAAACTGGCGCCTTGTCATTAAAATGTCACAGGCGTACTATGCGCCGCGCGCCACCGCTCGTTGCAAGGGGTGTGTGCCAGCTTGGTGCGCGACCAGGGGCGTCCTCCACTGCCGACCAGCAGTGGGGGCTGAAGAGGTCGAAGTCCATAGCACTGCCAGCTTGGCATGAAGCGTGTATTAATCTAACCGTGCACTAGCCATGGTGCTTGCACTGGCATCCAAAAATCCTAGAGGGAGAAACCATGTTTGCAAAGACCGTGTTAAAAAAGCCTGTTGATGTAAGCGGCTTGCTGCGCGTGGGCGCCCTGGCTGTCGCCATGGGCGGCGCTGCAACCCTGGCCGCGCCGGCATCCGCAGGGGTCACCGCCTCCGCCGCAGTATCCAATATGTACCTGTGGCGCGGTTTAGATCTGGGCGACGGCGATGCCGCCGTGTCCGGCGACATCCGCTACACCCTCGATACCACCGTGCTCAGTGGTGCTTATGTCGGGGTGTGGATGAGCAGTGGCGACGCCCAATTGGGCAATGAGTATGATTACTACGCGGGTTATGGCATGAAGGCGGGCGACTTCACCTTCGACCTCAGCCTGTGGAACTACAACTATTCGGACGCCAGCCTTAATACGCCCATCACGATCAGCAAATTCGGCGGCCTTCTTGGCACCGCGAAAGGTGTTGATGTCAGCGACGACACCACCGGCGAGTTGAGCGAGATCATTTTCACCGTCGGCTATGCCGGTCTGCTCAGCTTTTCCTACTACGACAACATTGCTGGCGGCAGCGGTTACGAGTACTACACCCTGACCGGCAACGTGAACAAGTTTTCCCTCACGGTGGGCCACCATGATATGCCGAGTGGAGGCAACGACATGACCCATGTCAACCTGACCTATGCCTTCAACAGCAACCTGAGCTTCACGGTGAGCAAGGTCGTCGATCAGGACTCCGGTGCTTTCATGGTCAACGGATCCGGTGTTGCCAACAGCAACTTCGGCGCCTTTGACGAAGACGTCAAATTTGTCGTGACCTACTCGCTGCCGATCAGCATCTAATATCGCTTTATACGGTTCCGGCGAGTTCCAGCAACGCCGACGCTTGACGTCGGCGTTGCTGTTTCTGCGCTCACGGCTTCTCGCCCACATGGCTGCTTGTCGCCGTCGCCACTTTTTTGGTGGTGGTTTGCCAACGGGCAGCCGCTGCCCCGCAAGCCTGCAGCCCAGGCTGGCCGACGGCGGCGGGAGTGCTATAATGCGCGCCCCGGAATCTCCACCGGGATCGGAGAGTAGCTCAGCTTGGTAGAGCACTGGGTTCGGGACGCAGGGGTCGCAGGTTCAAATCCTGGCTCTCCGACCACTCTCGCCTTTCATCACCGGCGAGCCCTCCGCCCAAGCGTTGCGGAATCCCCAGTAGGCTGAGCTGTTACCCGTAAATCGCCAGTCCCAGCCGGTGTGCATCCTGCGGTTTGCCTGCCTGATCGAAGGTGCGGATTCTGAACCGATCCTTTGCCAGGGCTTCGAATTGGCAGAGCAGCGTCGGGCTCTCACCTGTGGCGGTCGCGAACCCCAGGTAATCGGCATCCGCCAAGGGCGTGATGAAGGTGCCGATCAGCACGCCCATTTGGTTCCGCGCCAAGGTGAACGGCCGTCCCCGCTGCTTGCGGATGGCCCCGGTTTCGCCGGCGATCAGCGCCCAGGCCAGCGGCGCCGTGGGGGCGTCGGGTGGCGGCCACACATAGCTCGCACAGGTGTTGGTGAGCACTTCGCCGTCGATCTGGTTTTCGACCACGACCAGGTTGGGCACGCGGGTTGCCTGTGACAACCCGGCCAGATTGATGACCCCGGCAAAGGTCGGTGCGATCTGCACCAGCTTGCCGACCGACGAGTTGCCGCTGACACCACCGCCGGAGACCGTGAATTTGTCGCGATATTCTGGCGGGCCGAGCTGATTGATCCGCAGGCCGACGTCGCACAGCTCGAAATGCAGGCCGCCGCTGATTCGCAAGTGATCCATCCGCATGTCGAGACCGACTGCCAGTCGGCACGCCCGTCCACCGGCGATCGTCAGCTGCCCCACTTCGACAATGGCGCCACCGGCGCTGCACACCAGACCGCGTTTGTCGCCGGCCACCGGGGCTTGGTCGCTACTGAAGAGCTCGCAACTGTCGACTTTGAAGAAAGCGGGCCCGCCGCGCCCGCTGTCATAGTGAATCCCCCAGTTGCGCCAGTTGCGCACCGTGCATTGAAAGACGCCGCTGTGCTCGTGGGCGCCATGGGTGTGGATGAGGGCGTTGTCGGCGCCGCGATCGATGTCGGCGCCGGAAATAGACATATTCTCGAGCCGGCACGCGAACACATAGCCGCCGCGATTCGCAGACAGCGGGTTGTGCGGCCCGCGCGGCCCCAGATTGATGGGGTTGCCGGGCGCTGTGCCGACGCATTTGAGCACGGTGCGGGTGGTGCCAGCGCCGCGCAGCGAGGTTCGATCCCGAATGTATAAATGCCGGGTGAAATGAATGGCGCCCGCCGGGAGCAGGACGACCGCCCCAAAGCCGCCGCTGATGGCGCGCTCGGCGTGATCCAGTAGCGGCTGCAGCAGCGCGTCGTTGGCGGTCGTGGTGCCGTCAGTTCTGCACCCCCATTGCGCGGCGTCGAACGGCGGGCCGCCGTTGCGGTGCACCCAGCAACCGCTGCCGTGCGGACTGGTCTCGCCGGCGCCGGCAATATAGTCCGCAAAAGAGCCCTCAGTGCCGTCCCAGGGCACCGTCGGGCTGACCACGCTGCCGCCATTGTGGGCGGCTTTCGGGTGCGCTGGATCCCACACGAAGTCGGCGCCGCCCAAAGGGGTCTGCTGGCGATCTCGATAGGGGAGGGGCCAATAGCTGACGGTCTCGGCGAAGGGGCCACAGCGGGTGCCCTCGCGGCCGACCAGATCGACGGCGCTCGCCAGCGTCACTCAGGGCTCCGAGCGGGGGTGTCAACGGGGGCGAGCTGCCTGCCAGAGAGCGGCGTGAGGCTACTGTCGGAGCGACCGCCGATGGCCATTGCGATAAGGGTCATGGTGGGCCAATTTAGCCCAAATGGCGGCGCCGGGGAATTGCGGTTGCTAGGAGCCTGTCGGACTTGAGACTGTCCTACTGCGGAAAAGCCGAATTTGGTCATATTTTGCGCAAATGTTTGTTGAATAATCCCATTATTCGCCGCAAATTTGCCCAAAATCTGCCTCAAATCGGACTTTCCCTCGCTACGGACGCACAAGTCCGACAGGCTCCTAGGCGTCGGCGTCCGAGTTTGGCGAGCGTTGCCGAGCGGGGTGTCCGCGGGTGGTCACCCGGTCTTGAGTGCCGGCCGCGATGCCGGGGGTTCACATCCGCGCAGCAGATCGGCACTCGGGCGATAAACCCGGGTGCTCACCGCAAACAGCCCCAGCACGGTGTCGAACAGATTGTCGTGGGAGGACAGGCGTTCGCGTTGCGCTTGCAGGCAGGCTTGATCGCGGGTCGGCGCCCAGACCACCATAGGCACATGTTTCTGTTCGTCGGGCGCCAGCGCGTAGGGCAGGCCATGCAGGTAGATGCCGTTCTCGCCCAGGCTTTCGCCGTGATCGGACAGATACACCATGGTCGGCTCGATAGCACCGGCGTGGCGCTGCAACAACGCAATCACTTGGGCCAGCACCTGATCGGTGTACAGGATCGAATTGTCGTAGGCGTTGACGATGGCGGCGCGCGCGCAATGCTGCACGTCGTCCTGGGCACAGTCGGGCTGGAAGCGGCGGAACGCTGGCGGATAGCGCTTGTAGTAGGCCGGGCCGTGGCTGCCGAGCAGGTGCAGCACGATAAAGCGGTCACCCTGGGTTTGGGCGATCAGGTCATCCAGGCCGGTGAGCAGGATTTCATCGCGGCAACCATCGGCGTCGCAAATTGCCGGGGCGCGCTGCCTGCGCAGATCCTCCGTCGGCACCCGAGCGCAAACGCCCTTGCAACTGGAATTGTTGTCCCGCCACAGCACGGCGACACCGGCGCGCTGCAGGACGTCCAGCAAATTTTCCTCCGCCGCGGCCTTGGTGGTGCTGAAATCGGCGCGGCCGAGGCGCGAGAACATGCAGGGCACGGAGACCGCGGTCGCCGTGCCGCAGGACCACATCTGACTGAACGCCACCACGCCCGCCGTGGCCGCCAATTGAGGATTGGTCGGCCGGGAATAGCCGAGCAGGGAGAAATTCTGCGCGCGCGCAGTTTCGCCGACCACCGTGACGACGACGCGCGGCTTGCCCGAAACCGCCGGGTGCAACACCGCGTCGCGGGCGACCGGTATCAATGCCGCGGGGGCCTGCGCGTCGGCCTGGAACTGCAACGACAAGTAGTTGGCCAAGGAGTACAGCGGATAGGTCGGATTCGCATAGAGGCGGATATCCCGGTGTTCGCGCACCCACAGGGTCAGGCTTTTGTAATTGGTGGCGACGCTGGCGGCCAGCACCGCCAGCACCAACAGTGCCAGCAGGCCGCGGCGCAGCGCTTCGCCAGCCATGCCCCCCGTGGTGAGCCGAACCCGCGCGACCAGGATTGCCGGAAGAACTCCCTGCAACAGCACATGGCCCACCAGGGACGGGCTCCACAGCTCGCCGGCTTCGCGCGCGTCGGTTTGCACCAGATTGGCGATCATGGACGTGTCGATGACCGTGCCATAGGCGCCCATGAAATAGCTGCACCCGGCCGCGATCATGAGCAGCAGTATGAGCACCGGCTTGACCAGCGGCCGCGCGCTCAGCGGCGCCATCACCAGTGTGAACAGAGCGACGAGGGCGACCGCCAGCGACGCCAGCAAGCCCAGATCGCGCCCACCTACACCCTCCGGTAGGCCCAGCAAGACTTGGTGCCAAAACGTCAGGTTCTGGGTCAGCGCCAGATAGAGGGCGACGCTCAACACCAGGCGGTTGATGCCGAGTCGGCCGCGCGGCAACTCCAGCGCGCGCCGACTGACCGGCGGGGGCGTGGCCCCGGCGTCGGCGCGCCGATCGGCAGTGGCGGGGGAGGTGGAGCGGGACGAGGCCATGCCGTCAGCATCGCAATGCTGGCGTCAGCGGCCCGTTGCCGAAGCGTTAGCGTTTCGTAAGAGCCTGTTCAAGATCTCGCTGAATGGCGCATCGCGGCGTTAAAACTGGCCGCAAAATGCTCACATACTGCGTGTATGCTGCGCTTTTTCGGTCAGTTTTGCCTTAGGCTGCATCCCTTGATCGAGACCTTGAACAGGCTCTAAGCGCGGCCATTTTCAAGCACAAGGTATCCGCGCTTCGCCGCGGGCGAGCCGGCGATTAGTCGGCAACAGCCTGTCGAAAGCAGACCTCAACGCGCGTGCCGGCGCCGGCAGCACTGCTGACCCGCACCGTCCATCCCAGCCGATCGCAGACGCGCTTGACCAGGTACAGGCCCAGACCCAGGCCGCGGCTCTGGGCGCCGCGAAACTGGCGCTCGAAGATGCGGGCGAGATCAGCGGGCGGGATGCCGACGCCGGTGTCCTCCACCCAGAGTCCGTGCGCCGCGACGCCCACCTCGATCCGCCCCTGCTTGGTGTGGTGGATCGCGTTCAGCAACAGGTTGTTGATCACGCAACTGACCATGCCGCGCGGTGCGGTTATCGATGTCGGCAGGGTGGTGATCACCAGGGTCAGCGACTTGACCTCGATCAAACTGCGGTGGCTGTCGGCAAGCTCGCGGGCGAGCTGATCCAGTGCGATCTTCTCGACCGGGAGACCACCGTCTTCGCGGGCCAGGAACAGCACCGCCTCCATCAGCATTGTCATCTGCTCAGTGGCGCGCTGGATGCGTTGCACTCGGCTGCGCGCGGTAGCGCTCAGTGCGGCATCCTCGGCCAGCAATTGCGCGGCGCTGTCGATGACCGCGAGCGGGGTGCGCAATTCGTGGCTGGCATCCTCGGTGAACGCCTGCTCGCGGCCGACGAACTCGGCCATGCGCGCCACAAAGCGATCGAAGGCCGCGGCGATGATGCCCACATCCTGGTCGCCGAATTCGGGTGCCAGGCGCTGTTGATGGTCGTCGGGTCGCCAGGCGCCGACGCGGGCGGCCAGCTCGGTGACCGGGCGCATCACGCGGCGCGCCAGCCACAGTGCCAAGGCGATCGCCGCCGCCCAGGACAGCGCGGCGCACAGCCAGGCCGTGGCGACGAACCGGGATTCCATCTGTTCGATGGGTTCCATGTCGAGCACTACGTACAGGCGGGCGCCATCGACGTCCTGGCGGCCCACTGCGACCTCGCGCCCGTCCAGACGGATATCGTCGAGAACGCCGGGCGGCAGGCGGCGCAGGCGCGCCGGCAGCGCGCTGTCGTCCGCGCCGGGCGGCAGCACATAATGGCTCAACCCCGCCGCCCGGGGGCCGACGGCGGTGGGATCGCGGGCGTAGTTGTGCGCGAATTCGTCCAGTTCCTGCTCCAGGACGGTGTCGCGCAGCTCCCGCTCGAGCAGCTCGACGAACTGCGCGACCACGACGAAATAGCCGGCCGTGCTGATGCTGACCAGCAGCAGGCAGGCGGCGAGAAAACGCGCCTTGAGGCCCAGTCTAGGGCGCGGCATCGGCGGCCAGCCGGTGGCCCAGGCCGTGGAGGGTGTGCAGCAGCTTGACGTCCTCGCCATCGTCGATGGCGCGCCGCAGCGCGTGGATATGGCCGCGCAGGCTGGCGTCGCTGTCGGGTGGCGTATCGCCCCACAGCGCGCGCTCGGCCATCGCGCGGCTGACCACGCCCGGCGCCGCCCGCAGCAGGGTTTCGAGCAGCTTGAGACCGGTGCGGGTGAGTTGCAGGGGGCGCTCGCCGCGGCGGGCGACCAGCGTGCGCAGATCGAGGCTGAGATCGGCGACGCGCAGCACCTGGCCGCTGCCCGCGCCGCGGCGCACCAGCGCGCGCAGGCGGGCCAACAGCTCGGCTAGGGAAAATGGCTTGGTCAGGTAGTCGTCGGCACCGGCGTCGAGGCCGCCGACCTTGTCCTGCTCGGTGTCGCGGGCGGTCAGCATCAGCAGCGGGACGGTACTGCCGCCGTCCTGGCGCAGGCGGCGGCACAGCGACACGCCGTCCAGCCCCGGCAGGTTGAGATCGAGCACGATGGCGTCATAGCGATTGACTACCGCGAGGTGCAGGCCGGTGAGGCCGTCGGCGGCGTAATCCAGCGTGTGGCCCCGCGCCTCCAGGTATTCGCCGATATTGGCGGCGAGGTCGGCGTGGTCTTCGATCAAGAGCGTGTGCATCCCGGTCTCCACGGCAGCTTGCGCCCACCAGGCTCCTAGCTTAACCGGGGATCGCGAAAACCGCGCCAGGCAATCGCGGCTGCCAGCACGCACAGCAGGGCGGCGCCGTCGAATACCAGGTTCGCCCCCCAAGCCCAGTAGCGGCCCGCCAGCCAGGAGCCGAGCGCGCCTCCCGCGCCCAAACTCAGCGCGCCGTACAGCGCCTGGCCCCCGCCCTGGGCGCCGGCGGGGAACAGACGCCGCAGGGTTTCGATGGCGGCGGCATGGAAAGTTCCAAAGCTGAACGCGTGCAGGCACTGGGCGGCGATCAGCAGCCACAACACCTCTACCCCATGGCCGATCGCCACCCAGCGCAGCGCGGCCAGCAGCAGGCTCGCGAGCAGGATAAGGCGCACGCCAAGGCGCGGCAGCAGCCGGTGCATGAGCAAAAAAATCACCACCTCGGCGACTACCCCGACGCACCACAACAGACCGACGGCGGTGCGGCTGTAGCCGTTATCGACCAAGTAGATGCTGAAAAAGCTGTAGTAGGCGCCGTGAGCCATCTGCAATAGCACGCCGGCGGCCAGAAAGGCGATTGCCGCCGGCTGCCGCGCCGCCCGTCCCACGCCGCCCCGGCCGGCGCTGACCGCGGGCGGCGGGCGCGGAATCAGCAGACTGGCGGCGAAAATGCCGGTGAGCAGACCAGCGCCGATCAGCGGGAACACGCCGATACCAAAACTATCGAGGCCGCGACCGGCGGCGACCACCGCGCCAATGAAGCCGATCGAACCCCACAGCCGCAACTGGCTGTAGCGCTCGGGCGCGGCGTGCAGAAAGCGCAGCGTGATGGCTTCGTGCTGGGGCAACACCGCGTTCCAGAAGAAGCTGTAGCTGCCCATTACCGCGAGCAGCCAGCCGAAGGGCGGACTCAGCGCGATGCCGGCAAAACACAGCAGCGCCAGCGCCGAACCCAGGCGGATGACGTCGAGATGGCGCCCGCTGCGATCGGCGAGCCAGCCCCAGATGTTGGGGGCAATGATCTTGGTGGCCATCGGCAGCGCCAGCAGCAGGCCGATCTGCTCCGGGTCATAGCCGAGCGACTGGAAATACAGCGACCAGTAGGGGTAGGTGCCGCCGAGCAGCGCGAAGTAGCAGAAGTAAAACCCTGACAGCCGCCAGTAGGGCAGCGCTGACGCGGGTGCCAGCACTTCCCCCATGGGCAATCAGGATGCCCCGGCGGGCAGCGGCGGCAGCGGTGGCACTACATCGGCATTCTGCGCGCGGTGGCGCAGCGCGTGATCCATCAGCACCAGCGCCAGCATGGCCTCGGCGATGGGGGTGGCGCGGATGCCGACACAGGGGTCGTGGCGACCGGTGGTGGATACCTCGCTGGCGGCGCCCGAGACGTCTACCGAACGGCCGGGCAGGCGCAGGCTGGAGGTCGGCTTCAGCGCCAGATGGGCGACGACCGTCTGCCCTGTGGAGATGCCGCCGAGCACGCCGCCGGCGTGGTTGGACAGAAATCCGGTGGGCGTCATTTCGTCCCGGTGCTCGGTGCCCTTCTGCTCGACGCAGGCAAAACCGTCGCCGATTTCGACGCCCTTGACGGCGTTGATGCCCATCAGTGCATGGGCGATGGCGGCATCCAGGCGGTCGAACACCGGCTCGCCCCAGCCGGGCGGCACTCCGGTGGCGGCGACGGTGATGCGGGCGCCGATTGAATCGCCCGCCTTCACCAGCGCCTGCATGTAGGCTTCGAGAGCGGGCACTTGCGCCGGATCGGGACAGAAAAACGGGTTGTTGTCGATCTCGTCCCAGCTGACGTGGGCGATCTTGATCGGCCCCAGCTGGCTCAGGTAGCCGCGCACTTCGACGCCGTAGCGCTCGCGCAGGTACTTCTTGGCGATACCGCCGGCGGCGACGCGTATCGCGGTTTCGCGCGCCGACGCGCGGCCGCCGCCGCGATAGTCGCGGATGCCGTACTTCTGCAGGTAGGTGTAGTCGGCGTGGGCGGGGCGGAACACGTCCTTGATCCTGCTGTAATCCTGGGAGCGCTGATCGGTGTTCTCGATCAGCAGGCCGATCGGCGTGCCCGTGGTCACGCCCTCGAACACGCCGGACAGGATGCGCACTTGGTCGGCTTCGCGGCGCTGGGTGGTGTAGCGGGACTGGCCGGGTTTGCGGCGATCGAGATCGCGCTGGAGATCCGCCTCGCACAACGCCATGCCCGGCGGGCAACCGTCCACGATGCCGCCGAGCGCGGGGCCGTGGCTCTCGCCAAAGGTGGTGACCGCAAACAGTTTGCCTATCGTGTTGCCCGCCACGTCCGACTCCGTTACTGCAGCCGCCGCGCGGGGCGGGTCAGATACTGCCGGTTGGCCTGCAACTGGCGACGGGTGAGGGCGAACACGCCATGGCCGACCGCGACGGACTCCGCGGAGTGGAAGTCGATCTGCGGGTATTCGCTGTCGAGGTGTACCCAGGAATTCCCCAGCTCGACGATGAGGACGCCCTCCTCGGTGAGGTGCTGCTCGGCCTCCTGTAGCAGGCGGCGGGTCAAATCCAGGCCATCGGGGCCGGAGGCGAGAGCGAGCAGCGGTTCGTGGCGGTATTCGTCGGGCAGTGTCGCCAGATCCTCATCATCGACATAGGGTGGATTGGCGATGATCAGGTCGTAGGGGCCGTCCAGCTTGGCGAACAGATCCGATGCGAGTGTGCGCACCCGCTGTTGCAGGCCATGGCCCGCGACATTGAGTTCGGCGACTGCCAGCGCATCCGTGGAAATGTCGGCGAGGTCGATCTCGGCGTCGGGAAAGGCGTAGGCGCAGGCGATGCCGATGCAGCCGCAACCGGTGCACAGATCGAGAATGCGCTCGGGATCACTGGTCAGCCAGGGCGAAAAGCGCCGCTCGATGACTTCGGCGAGGGGCGAGCGCGGAATCAACACGCGCTGATCGACCTGAAAGCGAAGCCCGGCAAACCAGGCTTCACCGGTCAGGTAGGGCGCCGGCAGACGCTCGTTCAGGCGCCGTCGCAACAGCTTCAGCACCGCGGCCTTCTCGTCGTCCAGCAGTCGCGCATCCAATACCTCCGGCCCCTCTTCGTCCGGCAGGTAGAGCGCGTGCAACACCAGCGTCAGGGCCTCGTCCCAGGCGTTGTCGGTGCCGTGGCCGAACCACAGCCCGGCCTCGTTGAAGCGGCTCGCCCCCCAGCGGACGAAATCCCGCAGGGTTTGCAGACGCTGTAGCAGTTCGGTGTCGCGCGCCATCGGGTTCTCCCGGAAAGGCGCGGATTGTACCCTAGGCCAGCCGCGCTCAGACTATGGGTGGGGCGGGGTGGGGCGGCCGGTGTCGCCACGGACGCTCTGCCGCTACAATCGCCCTCTTTTGCCAAGGATATCCGCCCATGCCGGACATGAAAGCCGCCTACGCCACCCTGATCGAACGCATCGGCGAAGATCTGAATCGCCCCGGTTTGGTGGGCACGCCGGAACGCGCCGCCAAGGCGCTCGAATTCCTCACCGAGGGCTATCACCAGAACCTCGGCGAGGTCATCAACAACGCGCTGTTTCCCTGCGATTCGAGCGAGATGGTCATCGTCAAGGACATCGAGCTGTACTCGCTGTGCGAACACCACCTGCTGCCCTTTGTCGGCAAGTGCCATGTCGCCTATATCCCGCGCGGCATGGTTCTCGGCCTGTCGAAGGTCGCGCGCATCGTGGACATGTACGCCCGCCGCCTGCAGATTCAGGAGAATCTGGCCACCCAGATTGCCACCACCATCGAAAAGGTCACCGGCGCCCAGGGCGTCGGCGTCATCATCGAAGCCCAGCACATGTGCATGATGATGCGCGGTGTCGAAAAGCAGAATTCGGTGATGAAAACCTCGGCGATGCTGGGCGTGTTCCGTAGCAACCAGTCCACCCGCAGCGAGTTTTTGTCGCTGATTCGCTGAGGTTGGCGTCGAGCAGGCCGTTGAAAAGCGTTTCAACGGCCTGCTAAAGCAAGCCAAGGATTGCCCGAAGCTCAAGCACGCTAAGTGCTTGAGCTTCGGGGCCGTCGCGGGCGTGTGCCGCGACGAGCCGGGTTGAAAAAGGGCGGAGAAGCCCTTTTTCAACATCTGTTGAAACTGCTGTGTTAATAAGCTTGGCTCACCGCTCGGCGCCCACCACAAGGACATTGCAGCAGAGCTCTGGCGATGCACCTGAAGAGGCCGCCCTAATCTTATTTTTAACACAGTGGTGTCAGGGGCAAGGCTCGCCGAGCGGCGGCTCGGCTGCCGTCGGCCACAATGCCAAGCGCCAAAACTACCTTCCGGTATTCAGGTCACCGCAGTGGCTTCGCGAAACTCAATTCGTGGCCGCTGGGGTCGCGAATATGAAAATAGCGCTCGCCCCAGGGGGCGTCCGCCGGCGCGGTCAGGGTTGCGTAACCGGCCGCGCGGATCTGGTGGTAAAGCCGATCGACGTCGTCGACGTAAAAGATGGCACGCCCCCAAGCTCCGGGTTCGATGCGGTTTCCGACCGTCAGATTGACGTAGCAATCGCCGGTTTGCAGGCTGGTAAAGCGCGCCTGCCCGCCGCCGTAGCGAACGGTCATTCCCAACGCCTGATAAAAGGTCACTGCTGTCGCCATGTCGGCAGTGACCAGGGTCAGCGCGCTGATCATCCTGACCTCATCCAAGGGTGAAGGCGTTGCAGATGCGGTCATTGATTACCTCGACTGTACCTTGACAGTGTCCGTCAGCGCTTTTCCGCGCTGGTTGGCGGGATGCTAACATGGTGAAAAATCATCATTGGCAGCTGAGGGTATCGACATGTCCGCAATCCCAGGCAGCATTGCGTCCTTGCAGAATCAGGTATCAGTGGCAGAGTGGGATGCGCGGGTCGCGCTCGCCGCCTGCTATCGTCTGGTTGCCCACCACGGTTGGGACGATCTGATCGCGACCCATATCTCGCTGCGCGTGCCCGGGCCTGAAGACCATTTTTTGATCAATCCGTTCGGCATGATGTTCGGCGAGATCACCGCGTCCAGTCTGGTGAAGGTCGATCTGCAGGGCCGCATCCTCGACGACACGCCCTACAAGATCAACAAGGCCGGCTATATCATCCATAGCGCCGTGCACGAGCACCGCCACGATATTCAGTGCGTGTTCCACACCCACTCGACGGCCGGGGTCGCGGTGTCGGCCCAGCGCGACGGCCTGTTGCCGCTGTCGCAGACGGCGCTGGTCGCGCTCGATTCGCTGCGCTATCACGGCTACGAGGGCATCGCGTTCAATCCCGATGAAAAATCCCGTCTGGTCGCCGATCTGGGCGATGCCTGGACCATGATCCTGCGCAATCATGGCTTGCTGGCGACCGGCATCAGCGCCGCCGACGCGTTCTATCGGCTGTTTTTTCTCGAGCGCGCCTGTGCCATGCAGGTCGCCGCGCTCGCCGGTGGTGCCGCCGTCATCACACCCCCACGCGAAGTGCAGGAATTGACGATGATGCAGGGCCGGCGCGCGTTTGGCGAGGGCGCCGATCTGGTGTGGCCGCCATTGCTGCGGCTGCTCGATGCCAAAGATCCCTCCTATCGCAACTGACTCGATACGCGCGGACAACGACCCATGGCTGACCTCGACGTGGCTGCGAAAATACAAAAACTCGGGCAGTTGCTGGCCACTTGTCAACGCGCGGTGGTGTTCACCGGCGCCGGCATCAGCACCGAATCCGGCATTCCCGATTTCCGCAGCCCCGGCGGAGTCTGGTCGCGTTACAAACCGGTGCTGTTCGAGGATTTTGTGGAATCCGCGGACGCCCGCCGCGCATCCTGGAAGATGAAATTCGAGTTTGATGTCGCGCTGCGCGACGCCCAGCCGAACGCTGGCCATCGCGCCATCGCCGATCTGGTCGCGCGCGGGATGGTCAGTCACGTCATCACCCAGAATGTCGACGGCCTGCATCAGGCCGCCGGGGTGGCCGACGACAGGGTCATCGAACTGCACGGCAATGCGACCTGCGCCCATTGTCTCGACTGTCAGGCGCGCTACGACCTGGCGCCGATCAAGGCCGCCTTCCTGCGCGATGGCACGCTACCCGTGTGCATGCTGTGCGGCGGTATCGTCAAGACCGCGACCATCTCCTTCGGGCAGGCGATGCCGGAGGCGGCGATGGCGGCCGCCGAGCAGGCGACTCGCGCCTGTGACCTGTTGCTCGCCATCGGCTCGTCGCTGGTGGTGTACCCGGCCGCCGGTTTCCCGCTGCTTGCCAAACGCAACGGCGCGCGCCTCGCGATCATCAACCGCGAGCCGACCGATCAGGATGGCGTCGCGGATCTGGTCATCAATGCCGAAATCGGTGCGGTGCTGGGGGCGGCGCTGAAGCTGAATTAACCGCCGCCTCGTATGCTCCCGCATCCGGGTCAGGTTTCGCCTTCCCGAACTCGCTTGGAGATTTTCTCCGGAAGGTCGCTCTGCGCGGCGGCGCGGAACGAATAGTGGGGCTATTCAACAAAAACTTGTGCAAAATAAGCCCAAATTCAGCTTTTCCGCAGCAGGAAGCCTCAAGTCCGACAGGCTCCTTGTCCGGGTGCCGAAGTGGTTAGCGGAGGGCGCTTGAACGACAGCAAGGCCGTGGTACTAGTCTCCGGCGGCCTGGATTCGGCCACTGTGCTGGCCCTCGCCACGGCGGAGGGATACCAGTGCCACGCCCTCAGTTTCGATTACGGCCAGCGCCATCGCGCCGAACTCGACGCCGCCCGCCGGGTGAGTGGGGCCCTGGGTGTCGTCAGCCACCGGGTGGTCGGCCTCGATCTGCGCGCCATCGGTGGGTCGGCGCTCACCGACGACAGCATCGCCGTGCCCGAAACCGCCAGTGAGGGTATTCCGGTCACCTATGTTCCCGCCCGCAACACCGTTTTTCTCGCCATAGCCCTCGGGTGGGCGGAAGTGCTGGGCGCGCAGGATATTTTCATCGGTGTCAACGCGGTGGACTACTCGGGCTACCCCGACTGCCGCCCCCGGTTCATCCAGGCCTTCGAGCAGTTGGCCAATCTCGCCACCCGCGCCGGCGTGGAGGGTCGGAGAATGCGGATCCATGCGCCGCTCCAGGCCTTGACCAAGGCCGACATCATTCGCCGAGGTGCTGCGCTCGGTGTCGATTTCAGCGTCACGATGTCCTGCTATCAGCCCTGGGGCGCGGGCCTGGCCTGCGGCCGCTGCGATAGCTGCCGGCTGCGGGCCGCGGGTTTCGCCGCCGCCGGCATCGCCGATCCCACTCCCTATGCATAGGGTGTCCGCCCGCGGACGGGGTTCGGTTGCGCCGGTGGCCGCGGCGGCCCGGAACCTCGTTGTCCGCTTCCACCGCGACCGCTTGCGCCCGCCGCCGCGCCTGCTCGCCGCCCGCCGCGCCCATGCTCCCCGCCGCATGGTGCTGGTTGCGCTGGCGCTGGTATTCGCCCAGCTGGGCGCCGCCATCCACGCCGAGCAGCATCAGTTCCACCCGGCCACGCCGGTGTGCGAGGCTTTCTTCACGGTGGGCGGTGGCGCCCCGGTGCCGTCGGCGGCGCCGCCGTTCGCAATCGCTCCACCCCCGGTATTGGCAGTCGATGTCGCCATCGCGCCGGTGCCGTTCTCCGCTCGCCGCGAGCCCCATCAGAGCCGCGCACCACCCTTTGTCCTGATCTGACTACCCTGCGTTTCGCCGCGCGGCCCCAGGAGTTTTTTGCGGGAGCCGCGCCCGGCCGTCGGCTGTGCGCCGTCGGCCGCAATGTCCAGTCATGACAGGATCAGACCATGAACAAACGTGTTCCCGTGGCGATTGCCACGCTCGCGGCCGTGGCCGCGTTGTCACCCCCCGCGCAAGCCGCTACCGATGCGCAGATCGACGCGCTGCGCGCGGCGTTCCAGCGCGATCTCGACGCGGTAAAGCAGCAGTACGAAGCCCGTATCAAAGCGCTTGAGGCGGGCCTGCACAAAGCCGAGGAAAGCGCGGGTAGCACGCGCGCGAAAACTGACGAAATCGCCGCGGCGGTCGCGCAAATTGCGCCCCCGGCGGCTCCCCAGAGCAATGCCAACAGCCTGAATCCGGCGCTCAGCGTGATTCTCGACGGTGGCTTTGCCAATTACCGGCGCGACCCGGAAGCCTACCGCTTGCCGGGGTTTGCCCAGGGGAGCGAAGCCGGTCTGGCGCGCGAGGGGCTGTCGATTGGCCACAGTGAGATCATCGCCAGCGCCAATATCGACAATCTGTTTTTTGGCCAGTTGACCGCAGCCGTTGCCGAGCACGACGGCGAGACCGAGGTCGAGCTGGAGGAGGCGTTCTTTGAAACCCTGGGTCTGAGCCATGGCTTCACGCTGCGCGGCGGACGGTTTCTGTCGGCGCTGGGTTACCTGAACCAGCAGCACGAGCACGCCTGGGTTTTCGCCGTAGCGCCGCCGGTCTACCGCGGCCTGTTCGGCAACCAGTACCGCGACGACGGCGTGCAACTGCGCTGGGTCGCGCCCACCGACCTGTTTTTGGAGCTGGGCGGCGAAATCTTCAGCGGTGCCAAGTTTCCCGCCGGCGGCCAGCACAGCGGCGCCGGTAGCTGGACGGCGTTCGCCAATGTGGGCGGCGATATCGGTGTCAGCCACAGCTGGCAGGCGGGGCTGAGCTACTGGCGCGCAGAGCCCGAAGCGCGCGCCGACAACGGCGATCATGCGCATGGCGATGGGGTGGCGGAAACGCCGCTGTTCAGCGGCGACAGCGACGTCGTGGGTGCGAGTCTGGTCTACAAATGGGCGCCTGACGGCAATCCCGCGCAGCGCAACGCCAAGTTGCAGATGGAGTATTTCCAGCGCGATGAGGATGGCCTGATCACGCTCGCCGGCAGCGATCCGCTGGAGGTATCCAGCTATCGCGGTGATCAAGATGGCTACTATGTCCAGGGCGTCTATCAGTTCATGCCGTGCTGGCGCCTGGGGCTGCGCTTCGATCGCGTCGATAGCGACAATCGCGGCGCCGATCTGGAAGTGCTGGACGAGGCCGGTCTGCTGGCCATGGGCGCTGCGCCCCGGCGCTACAGCGCGATGATCGAATGGGTGCCGAGCGAATTCAGCCGCATCCGGCTGCAATACAACCTCGACCGGTCGCTGCCACTGACCGATCACCAGATCTTCCTGCAATACACCTACAGCCTGGGCGCTCATGGCGCGCACGCGTTTTGACGGCTGCTGCCAAGGTGATTTCCCCGACTCATTTTCAGGAATCTTCGCTATGAAAACTTCGATACCGACCCTGCGCTGGTGCGCCGGCGTGGCGCTATTCGCGATCAGTTGTTCCCTGTCGGCGCAAGTGTCCGTGCTCGCCTGCGAACCCGAGTGGGCGGCACTGACCAAAGCCCTCGGCGGCGACCTCGTCGAGGTCTACACGGCGACTACCGCGCTGCAGGACGTGCACAAAATCCAGGCCCGGCCGAGTCTGATCGCGCAGGCGCGGCAGGCTGATTTGCTGGTCTGCACCGGCGCCGAATTCGAAATCGGCTGGCTGCCGATACTGCTGCGCAAAAGCGCCAATCCGGCGATTCAGGCCGGTGCGCCGGGGCATTTCATGGCCGCCGACCAGGTGTCACTGCTCGGCAAGCCCACTCGCCTGGACCGCAGTGAAGGCGACGTGCATGCCGCCGGCAACCCGCATATCCAGACCGATCCGCGGCGCATCGCGAAAGTGGCCGAGCAGCTCGCGGCGACGCTCGCCGCCGTCGACGGCGAGCACGCGGCGCAGTACCGGGAGCGCCTGGCGGATTTTCGCGGGCGCTGGGCACAGGCCATCGAGGGCTGGGAAACCCGCGCGCAGCCTTTGCGTGGCATCAACATAGTCGTTCACCACGACAATTGGCCCTATCTGGCTGACTGGCTCGGCTTCAATGAAGTGGCCACCATCGAACCCAAGCCCGGCGTGCCGCCGTCGTCCAGGTATCTGGCCGAGCTGGTGGCGCGGCTGCAACCCCAGTCCGTCAGCCTGATCATTCGCGCCACCTATCAGGATGACCGGCCGGCGAACTGGTTGGCGGCCAAGACCGGAATCCCGGTGCTCGCGCTGGATCAGAGCGTCACCGACCCCGAGGTGCCGGACGCGCTGTTCAAATGGTTCGACGGCGTTATCGGGCAATTGTTGGACAGCGCCAGGGCGCGCGGTATGGAGATCGCGCGATGACGGTCGGGGAGCTGGCGCTAGCTGTCACCGGGCCGGCGTTCGTGGCCGGTTTGCTGGTGCTCGCCACCCATGTGCCGCTCGGGCGAGAGGTGCTTGCGCGCGGCATCATTTTTATCGATCTGGCAGTTGCCCAAGTGGCTGGCCTCGGTGTTATCGCCGCCGCGCAGTTCGGTGGCGAGATGCACGGTGTCGAGGTTCAGGTCACCGCATTCGCCAGCGCGCTCGCCGGTGCACTGCTGCTGAGTTGGACTGAGCGCCGTTTGGGCCGGCACCAGGAGGCCTTGATCGGCGTCGTGTTCGTGCTGGCGGCTACCGCCGGCATCCTGCTGCTTGCCAACAGTCCCCAGGGTGGCGAACACCTGCAGGAGATTCTCGTCGGCCAGATCCTGTGGGTGGACTGGCCGCAACTGCTGCCGCTCGGCGCGATCTCGGTGGTGGTGCTCACGGTGTGGTGGGGGTTCCGCGAGCGCCTGGGTCGCACCGGGTTCTATGCGCTCTTCGCGCTCGCGGTCACCGCTTCGGTGCAGCTGATCGGGGTCTATCTGGTGTTTGCGAGCCTGATCGTGCCGGCGCTGGCCAGCGCGCGGCTGCGCACCGTCCACAAGGCGTGGGCGGCCTATGGGATTGGCGCCTGTGGCTATGCGCTGGGTCTGGCGCTGTCTGCGGTTGTCGATCTGCCCAGCGGCGCGCTGATCGTGTGGGCGATCGCACTCTGCGGCGTTGTGGCGGTGGTCTGGGGCGGCCGGCGCGGGGCACTGGTCTGAGCATTGCCGGTGCTCCGATTTCAACGGTGACCGGACAAAGCGCGACCTAGCCGTCGCCAGGGGGGGGCAGCATCATCTGCAACAGCGCCGGCAGCAATATCTGTCCGGCCCACAGAGCGGCCGGGATGGCGGCCAGTGACAGCGCGCCCAGCCGCGCCAGGGGCATCAACTGGGACGTGGCGAGCACCGCCAGCAGCGCGCCCACCGCCGCCGCCGCGTAGTAGACCGCGGTGCCGGTCACGGCCCGGTTGCGGGCGACAGCGCCGTTGAGGCTGAGGTCGCGGGCGAACTCGGCGCGGAACTGCTGCAACCCGCGCACCCCCTGGTCGATGCCGAAGGCGATGGCGATGACCATGATCAGCGCGGTTTCGATGCCGGCGCGAACGCCGAACAGGCCCATCCCGCCCAGCACCACGCCGATCGCGAGCAGGCTGGGAATGGCCGCCATCGCGGCCAGCAGCGGCGAGCGATACCACAGACCACAGACGAGTACGATGGCGAGCAAGGGCAGCCCCAAGGTCAGTGCCGGGGCGCCCAACAGCCGGTCGACCAGGTGATCGTAGACCAGCAATGGGCCGGTCAGCCGATACTG
>CBDDRG010000250.1:0-4248 GCA_965232975.1 uncultured bacterium | reverse complement strand
ACCGTGGCGACCAGGGTCTGGTTCATCTCCAGACACTCGATCGCTGTTTTCAGCACTTCATAGCCGCCGGCGAGGCCGCTCGGCGTGACCAGGTTCAGATCGTCGAGGGAGGTGTGGTATTCCGGGTAGCAGCCGTACTTGGTACGCATCAGCGAACACACCGGCAGATCGACGCCGGGGCTGCAATATTGGCGCTCGTCGCTGCCGCGGTCGAGAAACGAATAGCGCACGTGGTCGGGGTGCAGATGCTTCAGCACATGGAGCGCCACCCGGTCGGCCAGCGTGTCGCCGCGCCGCGATGGCAGATACGAATAGGCGCGGTCGTCGCCGACGCAGGACACGTTGAAGCCGGCGACGGTGCGCGCCTGCATCGTCGCCAGGTTGCGGCTCAAGTAGGTGACCGAGCCGATGGTTTCGGGGATGAAGATGATGCGATAGGTAAAACGCCGGTCGGACTTCGCCAACAGCCAGCGTGCAAGAAATGCGGTGACGACCGGGCCCGAGAGCTCGTTGTTGGCCATGGAGGGATGGCACAGGTAGGTGGACAGAAACACTTCCCGATCCGTCGCGCCCGGCACAATCAGCTCGCCGTAAGTGAGACTGCCGGGCTTCAGATCGCTGTCGATGCGCACGCGGTAGTCGCCGTCCTTGAGCTGGAGTCGCTGGCTGTGGCTCAGGCAGAAGCCCCAGCGCTGTTGGTAATAGGAAGTCACATAGGGGATGGCGTCGGGCTGCTCCGGCAGGGAGTGCAGGTGTTGCTGGAGTTCGGCGAGCGGCAGCGTGCAATCGATCGGGGTCGAATAGCCCAGGACGTGCAGGTTGGAATTTTTGCAATCGATGACCTTGTCGCCATCGGGGCCAATGACATAGGCATCGCGAAGGTTCCACTCCGGTGGCACCGTCCAGTCGAAGCAGGTGGTGCCGGACGGCACTTCGGCGACGGTCAGGCCAGGCAGATTCCGCGCCAGCATCGCCAGCGACTGGCGAAATCCAGCGCCGGTTATGCTGCGGCAGATCGGCCACAGCTCGCGGCACAGTGCGTGCATCGCGGTGCCGAGGTCAGTCATTCATGGCGTCCGTCGTGCGATACAGCATGCCGCGGGCGCGGCCGGACTGAATGATGTCGGCAATCAGGTCGTAAAGCGGCTGCGCGCCAATGACCCGCAAACCGGTGCCCTCCCCCGGCCGATTGCCCCGGTACAGGCCCGTTGCCCACGCCAGCTCGCCGGTGGCGGAGGCATCGGTCACCACGCCGGCCTTGCGCACGAACAATGCATAGGTTTTCTGTCGCGCCTGGCCATCGTCGCCCCGGTAGTCGGCGGTGAAGGACTTGAACTCGCGGTAGGGCACGGCGTGCATTTGTTCCACATGGTGGTAGAAAGTCATGCTGTGATTTTCGGCCAGATCGAGTGCCGCGATCTTGCCGTTTAGTTCCCGTAGCATGGCAAATGGCGAATCCCGGCCGCAGCCGGTGCGATTGTCCACGCCGGCAAAGCGCGACGCCTGGTAGCCGATAGCGGCAAAGGAGTAGATCGGGTGCCCGGTGCGGACGGCCGCCGGATGCCGGCGGCCAGCCTCCGACAGCACACCCATCTGCGACGGCGTGGTGCGGATATCGAACGGCACCCCTTGCGCAAAATCGAAGTTGAACAGGGGCAGCAGCAGGGTGCCGCGGGCGCCGACGGCCGCCAGAAAAGATTCGAGCACCAACTGCGGGTTGATTTCGATGCGCTGTTTGAGGGTGCGCCGCAAGGTGCGCTTGATGTCGCTGTGCAATAGCAGGGTGTCGCCCTCCGCGACACCCGCCGCCCGCCATGCGCTCGCCAGCGCGGCGACTGTTGCGCTCATGTCAGAGCCCCGCCGGCCAGTCCCGAAACGACGGCTTACCGAGGCCCGAACTGGGGCGCAAAGCGCGGTGCCACTTCCTTGGCAAAGAGCTCGAGGTGCTCCATCTGCAGCTGGCGCGGCACTGAGGGCAGATCGGCATGGACGATGATGCGATCGAAGCCGGCATCGATGTAACCTTGCACCCGCTTGGCGACGGTGTCGGGGCTGCCGACGAGCTGGCTGTAGATATAGCCGTCCACTCCCTCAGAGGTGCGCATGTTTTTCATGCGCTCGAAGAATTTGACGTAATCCTCGTAATCCTTGTATTGCCCCTGGACGTTCTGATCGGCTTCGTAGTGGGCGGCACTCAGCGCGAAAAACTGTGGCGCGTGTTCGCGGGCACGCTTCACGGCCTCGTCATCGGTTTTGCAGACCACGGCGCCGATCAAAATCGGCTTGTCGCGGGTGGCGTCAAACTGGTTGCGCGCGATCTCCTCGTCATAGACCTCGATCATCTTCACTTGCGAGCTGTGCGGGCCTGCGGGCGTGTGCAGCAACCCCAGATTCAGTGATGCGAGCCGTTTAGAGCTCTGTGGCCGGGTCGCGGCGCCGTAGAGCGTGATCTGGCCGGGATCGGGCGTGGGCATGATCTGAGTTTCCCGCGCCATCGAAAACGTCTCACCCTGAAATTTGAACGGCGTGCCGGTGAGCGCCAGCTGGAGCACGGCGACGCTCTCCTCGAACAGTTTCAGCGATTGATTCATGTCCACGCCGTAGCCGCCGTATTCGCGCGGCGCGGTGCCGCGGCCGAGCCCCATGTGCAACTTGCCGGTAGTCAGCTTGCTGAGCATCGCCATCTCGGAGGCGAGGCGCACCGGGTTGTACCAGGGCGAGACCAGCACCTGCGTGCCCAGGCCCAGTCCCGGGCAGTGGGCGGCGATGTGCGCCAGCGTGACCAGCGGGCTCGGGGTCGGGAAATATTCGGTGAAATTGTGCTCGGCGAGCCAGACCGTGTCGTAACCCAGGGCATAGCCGTGCTTGGCCATGGCGACGGTGGTGGCGTAGCGCTCACGGTGGCCGACGCCGTTGGCGTCGTTGGGATTGGCGGAAAAATCAAAGCGGATGGCTTTTGTGCCCATGGTCAACCTGTCCTTATCAAGAGTCGAATTATCCGGGCATGGTAAAGGAGGGCTGACCGCAAGCCAAATTTCCGCCCGTGGCGACGGCAAGGGGCGGGGCTCGCGTTGCGGTGTTGGACAGGGCGAGCGGATCAACCAAAACGCGAGCAAAAAAAATGCCCGTATCCGGAGATACGGGCATGACTTGTCGCGTTTTGTCAGTGGATCTCGGTTTTCCGTTAATAGCGGGCTAGCGGGTCGATACCAGCGGAGTCCCCTGAAGCAGGCCGTTCAACAACGGAAAAGTGCCAGCCAGTGTGTTGAACAGGGCAGTTCCAAGCGTGCCATGAAGATCACCCACGCCCAACGGGGCCAACGGGCCGGTGAACAGCGTCCCGCCGGCTAGGCTAAACAGCCCATCGGTGCCCAAATTCACCAAGGCTGTCAAGGGTAGCTGGCCATCGCCACCCAGCGCGGGAATCAGATAGCTCACGATGGGCAGGCCGTGTTCGGCCGATAGCAGAGCGCTTCCGCCACCACTCAGTTCCGGCACCAACTGGGAGAGCACGGTGAGGCCGTCTGCGCCCAGTAACGCCGTCACCAGGCCGCCGTTGCCAAACAGCAATCCGGAGTTGTTTGGGCCGCCTTCGCCGAGGACTGCGCCGAGCAGGCCGCCATGGCTGCCGCCCACCAACCCACCGAGCAGGCCGTCGCTACCGCCCAATAGCCCTTTGCCAAGGACTCCACTCAGCACGCTCCCGTCGCTGCCCAGTATCCCGCCGAGCGCCCAGTCGTCACCGCCGATGACCCCGGCGAGCAGGCCGCTCCTGCCGCCTAAAAGTCCAACGACGCCGCTGCTAATGTCGGTACCCAGCAGGCCGCCGAGCAAGCCGGTGCGGGTGTAATTACCCAGAATAGAGCCGAGCAGACCGCCGCCCTGGGCATTGCCCAACACGGCGAGTACAGAGCTGCCGAGAATTGGCAGACCTGGGCTTTCTAGGGGGGAGATAGCGCCATTGGAGCTCCGCGTCGGGGCGCCTAACAGGGCGTCGGCGACACCGCCGAGCAAGCTGGTACCACTGACGCCACCGCCACCTAACAAGCTCGTGAGCAGGCCGCTGTTGCCGATCAGCAGACCGTTGTCGCCCATCAACAGACTGAGCACGCCACTGTCGCCGCCTAGCAGGCCCCCCACCAAGGGTAGACCGCCGGTTCCGGTACCGAGCAGACCAGGCACAATGGTACCTACGATTGGCAGCGCGAAATGGTCTGTGGTGGTTGTCACGCCGAGCAGGCCGGTCTG
>CBDDRG010000249.1:0-5798 GCA_965232975.1 uncultured bacterium | reverse complement strand
CCGAGCGACCACCCGGCATTCGCCGAGTTCCTGGTCGCCTGTGGCATCGATTCGGTATCGGTCACGCCGGACAGCTTCCTGGCGGTCAAGCAGCACATCGCCGCCGCCGAGGCCGCCCACCCGAGCCGGTAAAAGCGCCGCCACCTCGCCACGGACGCTTGAATCCGACCGCCTCCTAGCCTTGCGGGCGGTACACCTTGATCGGGTGATACTCCTTCTGGAAGCTGGGCTGATCCGCCCACTTCACCCCGCCGATAGCGCCGCCATCGACCACCAGGCTCTGCCCGGTCACGAAGGTCGAGCGGTCGCCAGCCAGCCAGCACGCCATCTGGGCAATGTCGTCGGGCACTCCGGACCGCGGAATCGCCTGCATTTTCTCGAACGCCGGTTTTACCCGCGCCACCAGTGCGTCATCTCTGCCGACGGTGTTGGCGGCGAGGGGCGTGGCAATAAACCCCGGGCAGATCGCGTTCACGCGAATCTGATACTCGCCGAGCTCCATCGCGACCGATTTGGTCAGTTGCAGCACGGCCGCCTTGGCGGCCGCGTAGGCGTGAGGGCTGTACCCCGCCGTCAAGGCCGCGACACTGCCGGTATTGATGATGCTGCCGGAGCGCTGCCGCTTCATGATCGGCGCCGCGTGCTTCATGCCCAGGAACACACCGCGTACCAGCACGTCGAACGTCATGTCGAACTCGTCGACCGGAGTCGCTTCGACGGGGCCGATCGCGCCACCAAAACCGGCGTTGTTGAAGATGCAGTCGAGGCGCCCCCAATGGCTGACCGCCAGTTCGATGGCAGCCTTCACTTGCTCCTCCTGACGCACTTCCACGGCTGCGAACACCGCCGCGCCCTGCAACTCGGCGGCCAGTGCCTCGCCGCGCTCGCGCTGCATATCCGCAATGACGACGCGCGCGCCCTCGGCGACAAACAGGCGCACGCTGCGCTCGCCAATGCCGCTCGCGCCGCCGGTGATGACTGCCACTTTGCCGTTCAGTTCGGCCATATCGATTCCTCGCGGTTTGGTATCGTTGATAATGTAGGCAGCCTGCGAGCGGGGCGCCGCGGCGTCAAGCGCGGCATGGCGCGTACCCACGCCAACCATCATGGGACAGCCCCGATCTATGAGCTATAATTTAGCCTTTGTCCGCTTTCGAAAACTGCTGTCCCTACCGGAAATCTCATGAGCGAAACGTCCCAGCAACAATCCCGCATCAAGGAACTGATCGCGAAAGGCCGTGAACAGGGTTATCTGACCTATGCCGAGGTAAACGACCACCTGCCCGAGGACATCTCCGATCCCGATCAGGTCGAAGACATCATTCAGATGATCAACGACCTCGGCATCACAGTGTACGAGTTCGCCCCCGATGCCGACACGCTGTTAATCACTTCTGGCGATAACACCCCGGACGAAATCGCTGCCGCCGAAGCAGCTGCGGCCCTCGCCGCGGTCGAAACCGAACAGCACCGCACCACCGATCCGGTGCGCATGTACATGCGCGAAATGGGCTCGGTCGAGCTATTGACGCGGGAAGGCGAGATCGAAATCGCCAAGCGCATCGAAGAGGGCACCCGCGAACTGATGTCCGCCGTCGCCCAGTGGCCGAAGGCTGTAGACCGCGTGCTCGCCGAGTACGCGCTGATCGCCAGCGGCGAGCGCCGGTTGACGGACATCATCGCCGGTTATCTCGACCCGGTCGAACATGTGCCCTCCGCCCTTGAACAGAGCAATCGCAAGGCCGCCACTGCCGCGGCCAATGCGCTGCTCAAGGCCAGTGAAGATGACGACGAGGCCGACGACGCCGGCACCGACACCACTGTCGACGAGGACGAGGGCGGCCTCGATCCGGAGGAGGCGCAGCGGCGATTCGACGCCATTCGCAAGCAAAACGACCGCACCAAGCGCTCGCTCGCGACCCACGGCCGCACCAGCGCAGTGGCGCAGAAAAATCTCGATGGGCTCAGCGACCTGTTCAAATACCTCAAACTGACACCCCGCCAGTTCGACCCGCTGCTGCACGACATTCGCAAAAGCATCAACCAGATTCGCGCCCACGAGCGCGCGATCATGACCCTGTGCGTCCGCCGGGCCAGGATGTCCCGCGAGGAATTCATCCAGGAGTTCCCCGGCAACGAGAGCAACGAAAAGTGGATACTCAACCTCAGCCGGCGCAAGCGGCCCTACGCCACCGCGATCAAGGCAGTGCAGGAAGACCTGCTCCGCTGCCAACGCCGCCTGCATGCAATTGAGGAGGACAGCGGTCTCACGGTCACCCAGATCAAGGAAATCAACCGGCGCATGTCCATCGGCGAGGCCAAGGCCCGCCGCGCCAAAAAGGAGATGGTCGAGGCCAACCTGCGCCTGGTCATTTCGATCGCCAAAAAGTACACCAACCGCGGTCTGCAGTTCCTGGATCTGATCCAGGAGGGCAATATCGGGCTGATGAAAGCGGTGGACAAATTCGAGTATCGGCGCGGCTACAAGTTCTCGACCTACGCCACCTGGTGGATTCGCCAGGCGATCACCCGCTCGATTGCGGATCAGGCGCGCACGATCCGCATTCCGGTCCACATGATCGAGACCATCAACAAGCTCAACCGCATCTCGCGGCAGATGTTGCAGGAGATGGGCCGCGAACCGACGCCGGAAGAGATCGGCAAGCGCATGGATCTGCCCGAGGACAAGATCCGCAAGGTGCTGAAGATCGCTAAGGAGCCAATTTCGATGGAAACCCCCATCGGCGACGACGAAGACTCACACTTGGGGGACTTCATCGAGGACATCAATGTCGATTCGCCCGTCAACGCCACTACCCGCGAGAATCTGACCGAGGCCACCCGGGAGGTGCTCAACAGCCTGACCGCGCGGGAAGCCAAGGTGCTGCGCATGCGCTTTGGCATCGACATGAACACCGACCACACGCTGGAAGAAGTCGGCAAACAGTTCGATGTCACCCGCGAGCGCATCCGCCAGATCGAGGCCAAGGCCCTGCGCAAGCTGCGCCACCCGAGCCGCTCCGATCACATGCGCACCTTTCTCGACGACTGACTTCCTCGACGACCCCAAAATCACCCCCGTCTGACGGGCCCATAGCTCAGTTGGTTAGAGCAGTCGACTCATAATCGATTGGTCCCAGGTTCAAGTCCTGGTGGGCCCACCATTTATCCCCGCCGCGCTGAGCGCCTGTTCAAGATCTCGATCAGCGGATGCAGCGCACAGCAAAACCGACCGAAAAAGCGCAGCACGGCGTATGCGAGCATTTTGCGGCCGGTTTTAACGCCGCGATGCGCCCTTCAGCGCGATCTTGAACAGGGTCTAACCGTCCGCGGTTGCGGTAGTCGACCGGCCACACCGCATCCAGCCATCGCAACCGCGCCACTTGGCGGCGTTCAGCCCCCAGTCGCGCGGGCGATGATGCGCTTGGCCTGGGTGTAGTGGGGCTTGTCGAGCATGATGCCGTCGAGACCGACGACACCGACATCCGGGCTGGCCTCGAAAGCCTCGACCACCCGCCGCGACCATTCCAGCTCTTTTTCGCCGACCGCGAACACCCTGTTGATGGTATCGACCTGATTGGGGTGGATCGCCATCATGCTGGTGAAACCCGCCTTGCGCGCATTGCGGGCGGCGACTTCCAGGCCGGCGTCGTCCTTGAAGTCGGTGAACACCGTGTTGCAGGCTTCGATGCGCGCCGAAGTCGCCGCCGCCAGACACATGGCCCGCGCCATGCTGAACAGATCGTCCCAGGAGCCATCGGCGCGCAGATGGGTTTCGGCGCCGACATCCGCGGACAGGTCAAACTCGCCCCAGCTCACATACGCCAGCCGAGGACTGCTGTCGGTCAGGCCGGCGAGGTTCAGCAGCCCCTGGGCGGTCTCGGTGCCGATGACGAGGATCTTGATGTGGCCTGCGGGCACGCCTTCGCGGACTTCGAGCGCGCTCACATAGTGATCGAGGCGGAGCACGTCCTCGCGCGTGCGGTACTTCGGCAGCAGCAGGTAATCCGGCGCGCCGCCGATGACGGCGGCGAGATCGCCGAGGGTCATGGTGCCGTCGAGCGGATTTATCCGCACCATCAGCTTTTTGCGGCGCGACCCCAGCGGGTGCGCGTCGAGATACTCCCGCGCCAGCTTGCGCCCGACTTCCTTGCGACTGAGCGCAATGGAATCCTCCAAGTCGAGGATCAGGCCATCGGCATTGGTATCCATGCCCTTGGCGAGTTTTTTCTCGCTGTCGGCGGGTAAAAACAGCATTGAGCGCATCTTGTCGTCTCCGTCGGGACGCAGCTATCAGGATTGCGGTCGCACGGCCATCAGCGCGGTGCGCTTGACGGTCGCCACCAGTTCGTCTTTCTGGTTGAAGCCTTCGTGCAGGAAATTGACGATGCCGGAATCATTGCGCTTCTGGCTTAGGCGTTTGTTGAGCACCGTAGTGCGCGCGCGGATGGTATCGCCGTGAAATACGGGGCGGGGAAAGGCGACATCGGTCATGCCCAGGTTGCCGAGCGTGGTGCCGAGCGTCAGTTCGGTCACCTGCACGCCGACGACGAGCGCCAGCGTGAACATGCTGTTGACGATGCGCTGGCCATAGATGCTGTTTTTGGAAAACTCCGCGTCGAGGTGCAGAGGCTGGGTGTTCATGGTCAGGCAGCTAAACAGCGTATTGTCGTATTCGCTGACGGTGCGGCGCACCTCGTGGTCGTAAATCTTGCCTTCTTCAAAATCCTCGAAATATAAGCCCGCCATAGGTTTCTCCTCGTTATCCGGCCGTGAAAAGCGGCGGCAATTGTAGCATTTGCCTCATCTGGCGCCGCCCGGCGCGCCGTCGTTGACACCGTGACGGGGTAGAATCGGCACCAATCACCTGCGCCCGCGACTATCTCCTGCCTGAGGACGACCACCATGTCGGCAACCACACCCACCAGCGCGCCCACCAGCGAACCCACTGGCATCGGACCCCCACCAGTTTCCAACTGGAGCCTGGAAGACGCCGTGCTCACACGGCGCTCGGTGCGCGGGTTTTTGCCCAACCCGGTACCTCGAAACGTCCTCGACCGGGTGTTCAGCCTCGCCCAGCAGGCGCCATCCAACTGCAACATCCAGCCCTGGTGTGTCGTGGTCGCCAGCGGCGCACCGCTGCGCGCATTGGAGGCAAAGCTGGTCGATGAGGTGCGTGCCGGGCGCCCCACCCAGCCCGACTTCGCCCGCGTCGATCAGTTCGAGGGCGTCTACCGCCGCCGCCAGATCGACACCGCCGCCGAACTGTACGGCAACATGGGCATCGCCCGCGACGACAAGGCCGGCCGGCGCTGGGCCATGCTGCGCAACTTCGAATTCTTCGACGCACCCCATTGCGCCTTCATCTTCATGCTGCGCCAATTCGGCTCGACAGTGGCGCTCGATGTCGGCATGTACGCCCAGACGCTGATGCTCGCGATGACCGCACACGGCATCAGCTCCTGCGCCCAGGCCAGCATCGGCCGCTACCCGGCCATCGTGCGCGAACACTTGGGCGTGGACGAAAATCTGGGTCTGCTGATGGCGCTGTCCTTTGGCTACGAGGATCCGGCGGTCGCCGCCAACCGCACCCGGGTACCGCGCGCGCCGGTGGCGCAGGAAGTGCGGTTCGTGGAATAGGGCGCGCAGGGGCCCGGTGGCTTGGTCGACCAGCCCATGACCACCCGTTGACCACTAATAAACCTAAATCCGGCAGTTACCCTGCCACTGTGAGCCGGTCTGACGGGAGCCACGGCGGCAGCGGGCGAGTAATTTTGGCCACGACGTAGGCCTGGAAC
>CBDDRG010000248.1:0-6203 GCA_965232975.1 uncultured bacterium | reverse complement strand
TTGATTTGCGATCAGACCATCGTGCTCACGGGGTTCTACTCGCGCCAAGACTTCGACACGCCACCGCGCCGCATCAAGTTCAAAGACCCCGCGACTGGCAAACGCTTGGTGTTCCTGACCAACAACTTCGCGTTGCCGGCGTTCCCCAGCACCGGGCGGACAGGCCATCTGGTGGAACCCAAGAAAGCCTGGAATCGCATCCTGAAACAGGCCGGGATCGAGAATTTACGCATCCACGACTTGCGCCGCACGCTGGGAAGCTGGCAAGCGAAGACCGGCGCCTCGCTGACCATCATTGGCAAGAGCCTGAACCACAAGACGCACCAGGCGACGGCCATCTACGCGCGCCTCGACCTCGACCCCGTGCGCCGGTCAGTGAACACGGCCACCAGCGCCATGATGGAGGCGGCGGGCATCAAGCAGGCGGCAACGGTGCGGCCGCTGTGAAATCCTGTCCACCACCCAGCGATGAACAGCGAGCGGCACTTGATGAGGCTATGGCGGCCACCGCGCGAATCATCGCCGCGCAGCCCGAGCGGAAGAACGACCCGACCCTTCCCATTTATCGCCTGGACGCACTGGATCGACTGGAACAGCACCGCCTGGCATTCGAGGCCGGTAACCGGTTCAGCCTGCCGACCGCCATCCGGATATGCGCGAATCACGATCTACCGCTGCCAGATTGGGCTTCGAAAGCCTACATCGCCGCATTTGACCAAGTGCTCAACGCGCGGGCGGCGTCCTGGGATGAAGTCTTCGGCAAGCCATACCCGAAGGGAACCAACCTTGCTGCAACACGCAAGCGCAGAACGTTGAAATACGCGGTAGCGCTTCGGATCAACGCCGTTTTGGGGAGCGAGCCCCACACGCCGATTGACGAAGCCTTGTTCGAGCGCGTGGGTGCTGAGTTTCACATCGGGAAGACGCTGGCGGCAGCGCTGTACTATGCAGCTCCTGAAGGGTTAAGACGCCCCTGGTGGCGTAAGCGCCACTGACTTCCGCGAATTCTGCAAACTTTGCGGGAATACTAACCCCGCCCTGATATCCATCCTGTGCGCTCCTTACCGGATTTTATGGAGCGCATACCGTGGACAATGACCACACCCCCACCGCAATCCTTCGGCCGAAACTTTCCGACTTGGTCGATGAGCGCGAAGCCGCGCGCATCCTCGACGTAGCCCCCGGCACGCTGTCTGTCTGGCGCAGCACCGGCCGCTACCGCCTGCCGTTCGTCAAGGTTGGCCGCAAGGTTCGCTACAGCCGCGAGGGCCTGCATGCCTGGCTTGATGGCCGCACCCGCGTCAATGGTGCGACGCCATGAGCGCCGTGACCATCGCGACCACAAAGGGCGGTGACAGCGACGACCGTGCGAACCAAGGCACGATACCGGGACACGCAGGCAGCCCGCGCCACAACAACTCGGCGCAAGTCAAACCAAAGCGGTTTTATCGTGCTGGCACGTTAAAAAGAACGCGACGCACCACCGACCAGGTGGATCAACTTGACGCGCAGATATTGGCGGCGCTGCGGGAGGATCATCCCCAGTCAGTCCGGCACGTCTTCTACCGCATGACCGACCCGAGATTACCGGAGCCGGTGGAAAAGTCAGACCGCGGTTATCGACACGTTCAGGCGCGGTGCGTGGCACTGCGACGGAACGGAAGGCTGCCCTACGGCTGGATAGCAGACCTGTCGCGCCGGGGTTATTTCGTCAACACCTTTGCCGACGCCAGCGACTTTGTAACCCGCATGTCGGGACTCTATCGGGCCGATCTATGGCGCGACGCCGACTGCCTGTGTGAAGTCTGGGCAGAGAGCCGCTCTATCGCCAGCGTACTGATGGCCGACTGCGCCAAATTGGCCGTCGGTCTTTACCCCTGCGGCGGCTTCTCGAGTCTTTCGTTTGTCCACGAAGCCGCCGAGAGCCGGAATAACTCGGGCGACGACCGACCCTTGATAGTGCTCTATGTTGGCGACTTCGATCCGGCTGGCGTGCTGATCGACGTTGCCCTGGAGCGCGAACTGCGGCTACACCTGAACAGCGCCATCGACATGGACTTCATCCGCATTGCCATCAACGAGGAGCAGGTCGAAGCCTACGACCTGCCCACGAAACCCCGCAAGGTTGGCGATAAACGCTCGCGGCACATCGCCTACACCGTCGAGGCGGAAGCGATGCCAGCAAAGATCCTGCGGGCCATCCTGTGCGACCAGGTGGATGCGCTATTGCCGCCGCACGCGCTGGCGGTGGCGAAGGTTGCGGAACAGTCCGAGCGCGAACACCTGCGCAAAATGGCCGCGATGCTTGGGGGGCGCCTATGAACTGGCAAGAAAAAGCCCCGCCGGTGGATGCCGGGCGGGGCGGGATCGCTGAGCCCATCGCGAAACAAGCTCCTGGCCAGTATAGCGCAGCACCCGCAGCACCCGCAGCACCCGCAAGCACCCGCAAGCACCCGCAGCACCCGCCGGCGCACCAAGGCGGCCATCGTGCGGCTTGCCCTTTGGGGCGTACTGCCGGCAAGGGTGGCGGGTTGGCTGATCCAGCGCGGAGGGCTGCGAAATGAATGACCTGACGCCGAATTTCCCTGATGGCTTCCGACCGCGCACCGGCGGCTTGGCGCGTGATCCGTCCGCCGAGCTGGCCCGCGCACGCGATGCCCTGCACTGGATACCACCTGATCTGCCGCGCGATGAATGGATCAAGATCGGCATGGCCGCCCGGGCCGCTGGGCTGAGCCTTGAGGACTTCGATAACTGGAGCGAGCAGGCGGACAACTACAACGCACGCGACGTTCGAGACGCCTGGAACAGCATCAAGGAGGATGGCGGCATAGGGCCCGGCACGCTGTTCAAGATCGCCAGGGAACACGGCTGGCGCGACGGTGGCACCTGCCCGTTACCGACACCCGAAGCACTGGCCGAGAACGAGCGCGCACGCGTTGAGCGGCGGACGCGTGCAGCCAACGAAGTGAAGCGCAAGGCCGAAGCCGCAACAAAGGCCGCAACGAAAGCGGCCGCGATACGGGCCAAGGCCACACCCGCGCGCCACGACCATCCCTCCCTGCATCCCTACCTGGTGCGCAAGGAGGTTTCACCCGTGGCGACGCTGTGGGAGGTCGATGCGGATGCGGCGACGGCGATCCTGGGCTATCAACCGAAGTCGCGCGGCGAACCGCTGACCGGGCGCCTGCTGGTGGCACCCGTCGAGCGGGACGGCCAGCTCACTACCCTGGAATTCATCGACGGCGAAGGCCGCAAGACGGCGCTCGCGGGCGGTGCAATGTCTGGCGGGTACTGGGCCGCGCTATCCCTGCCCGAGGGCGACGGTGCCGGCCTGAAGCTGCTGATCGGCGAGGGCGTGGCGACCGTGCTGACCGCCAAGCAGGCGACCGGGCATCCCGTCATCGCCGCGCTGTCATCCGGCAACCTGGGCAAGGTCGCCAGCGCCATGCGCGCGCTATCCGGCGGCGGAGCTGGTGCTCCTGGCCGACCTGGTGAAGACGACCGGCGAACCCGACCCACATGCCATCGAGGCGGCCCGCACTGTCGGCGGGCTGGTGGCGGCGCCCTTCTTCGGCGCAGACCGCGAACCCGGGCAAACGGACTTCAACGACATGGAGGCGGCGCGCGACATGGATGCGGTGCGCGACGCCATAAAGCAGGCGCGGCAAGCTGGCGACTGGCAGGGCGTGCACTGGCCTGCGCCGCAGCCGCTGACTGCCAAAACCGAACCGGAGCCCTACCCGCTCGACGCGCTACCAGCCACCATCAGGGCTGCCGTGGAAGAGGTTCAAGACTTCGTCCAGGGACCCGTGGCGCTGGTGGCCAATTGCGCGCTGTCCGCGCTGTCGCTCGCAATCCAGGCACATGCCGATGCGAAACGCGCGGAAAAACTCACCGGCCCGGTGGGTTTGTTTCTGCTGACCATCGCTGATTCCGGCGAGCGCAAATCCACTTGCGACCGGTTTTTTACCAAGGCCATCCACGAGTACGAGAAAGCGCAAGCCGAGCTGGCAAAGCCCGCGCTCACAGACCACAAGGCGGCCGTCGAGGCCTGGGAAGCGAAACGCGGCGGCATCAAGGAAAAAATCCGCCAGCTTGCCAAAGAGAACAAGCCGACCAGCGACAGGGAGGCGGCCTTGCGCGAGATCGAACACGACAAGCCGGAACCGCCGCGCGTGCCGCGCCTGCTCTATGGCGACGCGACACCGGAAGCGCTGGCCTATGGCCTGGCGAAGCACTGGCCGTCCGGCGGCGTGGTCTCGGCCGAAGACGGGATCGTGTTCGGCGCGCACGGCATGGGCAAGGATTCGGTCATGCGCAACCTCGCGCTGCTCAATGTGTTGTGGGACGGTGGCCATCTTCCCATCGACCGGCGCACGGCAGAATCCTTCACCGTGCGCGATGCGCGGCTGACCATGGCCCTGCAGGTGCAGGAAGCGACCCTGCGCAGCTTCTTCGACCGTACCGGCGAATTGGCGCGCGGCACCGGCTTTCTGGCCCGCTTCCTGGTGGCCTGGCCGGCATCGACGCAAGGCTTCCGTCCCTTCGCAGAACCGTCCGCAAGCTGGCCCGCGCTGGCGGCGTTCAACCGGCGCATTGCCGCGATTCTGGAACAGCCCGTGCCGGTCGATGAAGACGGCGCGCTCAGCCCGCCACTGCTGCCGCTGGCGATGGAAGCCAAGGCGGAGTGGGTGGCCTTTCACGACGCCATCGAGCGCGAGCTTGTCAGCGGCGGCGAACTCTACGACGTGCGCGACGTGGCCAGCAAAACCGCCGACAACGCGACGCGGATCGCGGCCCTGTTCCAGGTGTTCGAGGGCGCGGGCAGCGCCATTGGCGCGGAAGCGTTCGCGTCGGCAAGCCCCATCGCGGCGTGGCACCTGAACGAGTCGCGGCGTTTCTTTGGCGAGCTTGCCCTGCCGGCGGAACTTGCTGACGCGGTGCGGCTGGATAGCTGGCTTATCGAGTATTGCCGACGGAACAGGGTTGCCGCTGTCGGCAAGAATCATGTCCGCCAGCATGGGCCGCTGAGGGACGGCGAGCGGCTTGGTGCCGCGATCCGTGAGCTTGCCGAGCTCGACCGCGTGCGACTGGCGAAGGACGGAAAGCGCGTCACCATCCGGGTGAACCCGGCGCTGGTAAGCGAGGGAGCGACGTTGTGAGCCTTGCCGACCTGATCCGCCAACGGCGCACCCGGAGCCTTGCTACTGCTATTCCTGCTATTCCTGCTATTCCTGCTACGGATAGCCCTGAAAAAGCCACGGCGGGCGGTGGTTCTTGTTCAACCGTAGCAAGAATAGCAACTGTAGCAGTAGCAAACCCACCGGAGCCGCTATCCGTCTTCGAGGAGGATCAAGCGGCAAATTTGCCGCTTGATCCACATGTAGCAAACCCACCGGAGCCGCTATCCGTCGAGGACGAAGCCACCATCGCCGCCTGGCTCGAACACATCGGCGAGACCGACCCGGAAGAACTCGCCCGCGTCTGGGAGCGCTGCCGCACCCGGCGGGATACGCGGGCGTATGTGCTGGCGCAGGCGGCGGACATGGCCGCCGGGCCGGCAGACAGTCCCACCACGGCCGCGCCTGCCGAGCCTGAAGCGTCGATCGCGACGGCGCCCGAGCAACCCACCGGGCGGCCCGTGGTGGCCATCCAGCGGCCTGACGTGCGCGCCGCGGCGGATGCCTTCCACAATCACCTGTTCGGTGGCGGTGGGTGCTGCCATGGGCCAAGCGGGACGTATTGCGAGTCAGGCGCAAGACTGCGGGCCGAGTACGACACGCGCCACGCCATGGCGGTCAAAAGTCTGGGGGTTTAACGTCCAAGACCGCCGTGGTTAAGCGTTTTTTCACACAGTCCGTTGAGAGGTTCTACCAATGCCAGCACACTTCAAGCCGCCGCAACTGAAAGCCCTGGCCGGCACCGTTCGAAAAGACCGCGCCAGAACAGTCATTGCCCTGCCCCTGGTCGAGGCGCCGCCGGCACCGCCGGACTGGCTGACAAATGCGCACGCGCTGGCCGAGTGGCGGCGGCTGGTGCCGATCCTGATGGCGAACAAACGTAAGCGATCCACCAAGCACATCTTGTAGCGCTTCCGTGATGTGATGATGCTGCGCTTTTCATTCCGGAGAAGCGCTCATGTCCAAATCAGGAAACTCCCCACGGCAGGCGTTTTGGCTATCCCACCTTCACCGCGCGCA
>CBDDRG010000247.1:0-9089 GCA_965232975.1 uncultured bacterium | reverse complement strand
GAAGGCACGCAAATGCGAATGCGTCTCTCCAGCTAAGGGAACAGAAAGGAGAATTTGCCCCGTATGTGCGGAGCAGAAAGACGCAACTGCGATCAGGCCTCCCGCGAGAATAGGGGGGATGACTGCTAGAGCTCGCGGGATGAAGGCTTATACCGGTAGGTGCCCAGGCGCGTCGCTGGGCCGGCGATTTTACTGTGTATGCGGCTCCGCAGCAATTCGCATACCCCTCCCGCCGCGTAGGCTGGGGATGGGCCGCGCGCCTTGGTCGTTCCTTAGCCTCGCTCCCCCAGCGCAACGCCCTGACTGAGGCAGGGTGGAAGCATGAGCAAGACGTACCAGCATTTTAGCGTTGAAAACTAAGCGGGAATACCGCGCCCAACGCTGGGATGGACGGCGCCGCCGGACGCCATGAATGAAGAAATGGCCAAGTTCGCCAAACATGTTGCACTTGGCCGTTGAGACCAAGATTCCCACCATCACCCCGCATAGATCTGGTGCCGCGCCAGACACCCGCCGCCCCGCGCGCACAGGCCTGCGCCGCGGGTTGACGAGCACCCACGGGATCGGGATAGTTCGCGGTTTCCGCCCGTCGGCGCCGGCCAAATACCGGTTCCCGCCGGAATTGTTCCTTTATTTTTTCTCTATTCTCGACGCCCCGCAGGCACGCCGCCGGGCTATCGACGAGGGCTCCGTCAATGTCGGCTTCTGCCATCACCCCTGCGGGCAGCCCCATCGGCGTGAGCAGCAAGCGTGCGCTGACGCTGGGTGCGCTCGGCGTCGTGTTCGGCGACATCGGCACCAGCCCGCTGTATGCGCTGAAAGAGTGCTTCCACGTCAGTCACGGTATCGCGCCATCGGCCGACAACGTACTCGGCATCCTGTCGCTGATCTTCTGGTCGCTGACGCTGGTGGTGTCGGTGAAGTACATCCTGTTCATCATGCGCGCCGACAACAATGGCGAGGGCGGCATCATGGCGCTGCTGGCGCTGACGCTGCGCGGTTCCGATGCCGACACCCGGGGCCGGGTGGTGATGGTGACCATCGGTCTGTTTGGCGCGGCCCTGTTTTTTGGCGATGGCGTCATTACGCCATCCATTTCGGTGCTGTCGGCCATCGAAGGCCTGAGCCTGGCGACACCGGTGTTCGATCCCTACATTATTCCGATCACCCTCGGTGTGTTGTGTGGGCTGTTCGCGATTCAGCGTCGCGGCACCGGCTCGGTCGGCGGGCTCTTCGGCCCGATCATGGTGCTGTGGTTTGTCACACTTGGCAGCCTCGGCCTGGTTCAGGTGGCGCAATACCCGGAGGTGCTGGCGGCGGTCAATCCGCTGCGCGCGGTCGGCTTCATAACCACCCATCAAGGCACAGCCTTTCTGGTGCTCGGCGCGGTGGTGCTGACCATTACCGGCGGCGAGGCGCTGTACGCCGACATGGGCCATTTCGGCCGCCGGCCGATCCGCCGTGCCTGGTTTTTCATTGTGCTGCCTGGCCTGTTCTTGAATTACTGCGGCCAGGGCGCGCTGCTGCTGCACGACCCGGCGGCGGTCGAAAACCCGTTCTACCTGTTGGCGCCGGAGCCGCTGCTGTACCCCTTGATCGCGCTCGCCACAGTCGCCACCGTGATCGCCTCCCAGGCGGTCATTTCCGGCGTGTTTTCGATCGCGCGCCAGGCGGTGCAGCTCGGCTATCTGCCCCGCATCCACGTCCAGCACACCTCCAGCCGGGAGATCGGCCAGATCTACATTCCGACGCTTAACTGGGTGTTGTTCGCAGCGGTGGTGCTGTTGGTGCTGTTGTTCAAAACGTCCAGCAACCTTGCCTCCGCCTACGGCATCGCGGTCACGCTGACCATGATCTGCGACACCTTGCTCGCCATCGTCATCGCCTGGCGGCTGTGGCACTGGCACCCTGCCGTGGCAGTGCTGGTGGGCCTACCGCTGCTGTTGATCGATGTCGCGTTCTTTGGCGCGACCTCGTTGAAGATATTGCAGGGCGGCTGGTTTCCGCTATTGATGGGCATCGTCGCCTTCACACTGATGGCGACCTGGAAAGAGGGGCGAAAAATCCTCGCCACGCGACTCAGCCGCGAGACCATGCCGCTCGCGCCTTTCATTGCGTCCCTCGATGCCGGCGACGGCCCTACCCAGGTGCCCGGCACGGCCGTGTTCACCACCAGCAGCCACGCCTATGTGCCCTCGGCGCTGCTGCACAATCTCAAACACAACAAGGTGCTGCACGAGCGCATCGTGCTGCTGACGCTCGTCACTTGCGATGTGCCCTTTATCGACGACGACAAACGGGTCGAGATCACGGCGCTGCCCCGCAATTTCTACCTGCTCACCGGCTACTACGGCTTCAAGGAACAGCCCGATGTACCCGAGCTGCTGGCCGGTTGCAGTGTGCTCGGCCTCAAGTTCGACCTGATGGACACCAGCTTTTTCCTGTCGCGGGAGACGCTGATCGCGAGCGCCACGCCGGGCATGGCGATCTGGCGGGAAAAGCTGTTCGCAACCATGTCCCGCAATGCCGCGACGGCTACCGACTTCTTCCAGATACCCACCAACCGGGTGGTTGAATTGGGTACCCAGGTCGAGCTTTAGGGCGATCGAACGCCACAGCGGCGAACCCCCCGTTGTTCCTGCGCGGTTAGGTCCTGGCCTCGCTCCGGCGATTGACAAGCTCGGGGCATCTTGCGAGTGTGTTGTGATCCCGCAAACCTGATCGGCTGCCACCGACGCAGCCTCCTTAAGGAGAACAACCATGACCGCTGCGGCGAAACCCACCAAGATCCGCGACTACCGCGAGTTCGTCATGGAGAGCAGCCGCTGGGACGGCTTTGCGCTGCGCGATGACGATATCCTGATCTGTACGCCGGCCAAGTGCGGCACCACCTGGACGCAGATGATCTGCGCGCTGCTGGTGCTGCGCACGCCGGAACTGGCGCGCCCGCTCACTGAATACTCGCCCTGGCTCGACACCCTGCTGGCGCCCAAGGCGGCCGTGCACGCCCAGCTTGCCGCGCAGACCCATCGCCGCTTCATCAAGACCCACACGCCCCTCGATGGTCTGCCCTGGTCGGACGCGGTGCGCTACATCTGCGTCGGCCGCGATCCGCGCGATGTGATCTTCTCGCTGCAAAACCACATGGCGAACATGAAGTCGGAAGCGCTGCAATGCCTTGCCCGCAACGCCAGCGGCGACTGGTGGCAGCCGCCGCGGCCGGCGCCCAAGGACGTCCGCGAGTGGTTCCGTCTGTGGATCAAGCACAGCGGAGTGTACGCAGAGGGCAAGATGATGAGCGACGATGTGCTCTATTTCATGCTGAGCTTCTGGCCCTATCGCGACTTGCCCAATGTGCTGATGGTCCATTACGACGACCTCAAGACCGACCTCGAGGGCGAGATGCGGCGCATCGCGGCCTTCCTCGATATCGAAATCCCGGCCGCCGAATGGCCGGCGCTGGTGCAGGCGGCGAGTTTCGCCAACATGAAAGCCAATGCCGGTCGCCTGGCCCCCCAGGTCACCGACGATGTCTGGCAGGATCCCGGGCGATTCTTTAACAAAGGGACCAGCGGCCAGTGGCAGGACGGGCTGACCGAAGACGACCTCGCGCTTTATCGTCAGGTCGTCGCCGAACGGCTCGAACCCGAACTCGCCCACTGGCTGGAACACGGCCGCCTGGGGTGAATTGTTCAAGTTACACAATAATACGAACCGTCAATCCCAAGTCCGCAGAACGCCGATAACAAAACCGCCCCTTACTTTGGACGGGGCATCAGGCAATCCCGGAGATCGCCATGACCCAGCCACTCTATACCGTGCGTCAGCTCGCCTACGTCGTGCGCGATCTGGGCGCCGCGCTCACCTACTGGACCCAGACGCTGCGCGCCGGCCCATTTTTTGTGCTCGAACACTGCCCGCTGGAAAACCAGCGCTATTACGGCGCGCCGGCGCACACCGACATCAGCGTTGCGCTCGGCAACAGCGGCGCGCTGCAGATCGAGCTGATCCAGCAGCACGACGCCGCCCCCTCGGTGTACCGGGATTTTCTCGACGCCGGCCGCGTTGGCGTGCATCACCTCGGCCTGATGCCGGTGGACTATGCGGCCATGTGCGCCCACTACCGCGCGCTCGGGCACAGACCCGCGTTCGAATGCTCGCTCGGCGGCGCGCCCATCGTGTATTTCGATACGCTCGCGAGCGTCGGCCACTACATCGAGCTGTGGGACAACAACGCCGTGTTCAAGGATCTGTTCCAGATGGTCGAGGACGCCGCCGTCGGCTGGGACGGCCGCGACCCGGTGCGCGCGCTGCCGCGCTGACGCCACTTTTCTTGCACGCCACCGAATTCAACGCAGACAGGAAGGTAACACCATGGCCGACGAACGCAGTCGCGATACCCCCGCCCAAGCCGAATTCCGCGCCCACTGCCGCGCCTGGCTGGCTGCCAATCCCATGCCGGCAGCGCCGGTGCGGTTGCCGCAGTCGGCCATCGAGATCATGCACGCCCCCCAGCTCGAGTATCTGCGGGCATGGCAGCGGCTCGCCTATGAGGCCGGCATGGTCGGCTGCGATTATCCGGTGGCCGAGGGCGGCGGCGGGCGCACCGACTGCCAGATCATCGCCAACCAGGAGATGCAGCGGGACAACCGGCCGTTTCTGCCCAACATTCTCGGCCTCGGCATGGCCGCGCCGACCATTCACTTTCACGGCACCCAGACCGTGCGCGAGACCCTGCTGCCGCGCCTGTTTTCCTGCGCCGACATCTGGTGTCAGGGCTTCAGCGAACCCGGTGCCGGCTCCGACCTGGCCAATGTGCAGACCTTCGCCGAACGGCGCGGCGAGCGTTGGGTTATCAACGGCCACAAGGTATGGACGTCTCTGGCCCATTTTGCCGACTGGATGATCCTGCTGGCGCGCAGCGACCGCGCGCAGAAATACGAGGGCATGACCTACTTCGTGGTGCCCATCAAGGCCGAACTCGGGCACACCGTAACGGTGCGCCCGCTGATCAAGATCACCGGCGAAACCGGCTTCAACGAGGTATTTTTCGACAATCTGGAAATTCCCGACGACTACCGCGTCGGCGCCATCGGCCAGGGCTGGCAGGTGGCCCAGACCACGCTGCTGCACGAGCGCGGCGCGGGGCCGATGGTGACGCCGTCGAGCGGGCGCGGCGGCGACCCCGACCGCCAGATCGCCGATGCCTATGGCCTGATCGAGCTGGCGCGCAAATCGCCGCGCGCCGGCAAGACGGCGGCGGACGACCCGGTCATCCGCGATCGCATCATGCAGTTGATCATCCGCCAGGAGGGTTCGCGCCAGGGCGCGCGCCGGGCGCGGGTGCCGGCGCTGTGCGAACACGCGCAGCGGGTTCCGCTGCAGGCCAAGCTGGTGATGTCCGAGATCCGCCAGGACGTGTGCGCGCTCGCAATGGAGATTCAGGGCGCATCCAGCTCGCTTGCCATGGGCGACGCCAACGCGCCCGATGCCGGCGAGTGGGCGCTCGGCTACATGAACTCGTACGGCGTCACCATCGCCGCCGGCACCAACGAAATCCAGCGCAACATCCTCGGCGAGCGTGTGTTGGGGCTGGCCAAATCCAAGTAGAAAAACGCCACCGCCAAGGGGACTACCAACACCATGAACCAACCCAAGGATTTCGGCTTCGATGCCGACGCCACCATGCTGCGCGACACCGCGCGCAAATTTCTCGCCGACAGCCTGCCCACCGACCAACTGCACCGCCTGGTCGCGGCCGAGTCCGACCCCTTCCGCGCGCCGACGTGCCTGTGGGATCAGGCGCTGTGGCGGCAGATCGTCGAACTGGGCTGGACCACGGTGGCCGTGCCCGAGGCCGCCGCCGGCATGGGCATGAGCCTCACCGCACTCGCCGCGCTGGCCGAGGAAGTGGGCCGCGCCGCGCTGCCCTCGCCCTTTATCGCCACTGCGCTTGCCACTCTGGTACTGCGCGAATGTCACAGTGACCCCGCGCGCAAGCTGCTCGGCGAGATTGCCGGCGGCCGCAGGGCGACCCTCGCCACCACGCCGCGCAGCGGCGCCTGGGAGGTGGATGCCTGCGATGTGCGCCTGGACGGCGGCGTGCTGCACGGCAGCGCCTGGTTCGTGCAGGACGCCGGCAAGGCCGAGGTGCTGGTCGTCAAGGCCGCGAGCGCGGGCGGCATCGCACTCTGCGCCGTGCCGGTAACCAGCGCCGGCCTCGATATCGTGCCCGACGCCATCATCGACCTTACCCGCGACCAGGCCCATGTCCAGTTCGATGGCGTCGAGATCGCCACCGGGCAGATGCTGGCGGCGCCGGGCGCGGGCGGGGCTGCGCTGAAGGCCGCCGCACCAGCGCTGCTCACCATCGTCGCGGCGGACATGTGCGGCGCCGCCGAGTGGCTGTTGCAAACCACCGCCGACTACGCCCGCGTGCGCGAACAGTTCGGCCGCCCGATCGGCTTTTTCCAGGCCATCAAACACCCCCTGGTGAATCTTATGATCGCCCTCGACCAAGCGAAATCACTCGTCTACAACGCCGCCTGCGCGGTCGACAGCGAACCTGCACAGGCGCCCCGTTGCGCGCACATGGCGAAAGCCGCCGCATCCGATGTCGCCGCCTACGGATCAAACCGCGCAATCCAGTTCCACGGTGGTATAGGCTTCACTTGGGAGTGCGCGGTGCACCTGTACACCAAGCGGCAGAAACACAACCAGATGTTTCTCGGCGATGCCGGCTATCAACGCGCCAAACTCGCGGAGCTGCTGATGGGGCCGGTGGGGTAGGTGGGGTAGGTGCGCGGTGGGCCGGCTGGCGAAAGCGATACACCAGGCTCATCATGCGCATCGGGTCAATCCTGATGCCACGGGAATTTTGCCGGGAGGCGAGTTGCGTTTGGCGAGGCGGTTTGGGCTGGTCAGCAGATGTTGATCGAAGAAGTGGTCGATGGGGGCAGGCTCAATTGATTTACAACGATGGAATTGCGTCAAACGTGCGCGCAGTGCAGTATTCACGAGGCGGGTGTTGATGTTGTCTTGACAAGCCATCGCGCCTTTAATGGCAGTACCTGAATGGCAGTACCCGCGCTTCTCTTTCTCGCCGCCATCGCCGGCGAGAAAATCGGCCCCTCGGGAAATTTCGCAAGAGGCTCGATTGACATCCGGTTTGCCGCCCTGCGCGTACTACTACCACAGCCCTTCGACAAACCTGCAAGCCAACCGCGAACGACCATGCAAGACGTTTTGATCGAGCTCGACAAAATTCTCGCCGCGCGCAAACAGGCGGCCGATCCGGCGACATCCTATGTCGCCAGCCTGCACGCCCGCGGGCTCAACAAGATCCTCGAAAAAGTCGGCGAGGAGTGCGTCGAGACTCTGCTCGCCGCCAAGGACGCGGCCGCCAGCGGCGATGCCACCGAGCTCATCCGCGAGACCGCCGACCTATGGTTTCACACGCTGGTAATGCTCTCCCACTTGGGGGAGAATGCCGGCTCGGTACTGGTCGAACTCCAGCGTCGGTTTCACCTGTCCGGGCTGGATGAAAAAGCCAGTCGCAGTTAGCCGCCCCAGGCCTGTCGGACATGAGCGTCCGCAGCGAAGGAAAGTCTGGTTTGTGGCAGATTTTTGGCAGATTTGCGGCGAATAACCGGGGTTGTTTAACGAAATCCGCACAAAATGTGACCAACTCGGCTTTTCCGCAGTAGGATAGCCTCAAGTCCGACAGGCTCCTGGCTATCAGCTACTCTTGTGATGCTACGTGGCGTCTTTTTCTTCATAGCTCCAGGTTTAATGGCTCAAAGCGTAGACGGCCGTTGAATTCCGCGCCACAACACCCCCAACGCAATCGTAATCGTAGAGGTACTTATGGGACTCGGTGGACTCCATATCTGGCATCTTCTGATTATTCTCGTCATCGTCATGCTGCTGTTCGGCACCAAGCGGCTGAAGGGCCTGGGCAGCGACCTGGGCGGCGCCATCAAGGGCTTCAAAGAGTCCATGGGCCACGGCCAGGACGACGACAAGCCCAGCAAACCCGAGTTGGCCGGCGACGAGCAAACCCTGGCTGCCGGCAGCGACGCCAGGCCCGAAGTCGAGAAAGACAACGTCCGCAAATCGTCCTGACCGGGCGCAGCGCGAGATGTTCGATATCGGCTTTTCCGAGCTGCTGCTGATAGCCGTCGTCAGCCTGGTGGTGGTCGGGCCCAAGCGGCTGCCGGAAACCGTGCGCTTCGCCGGCTTCTGGGTCGGGCGCCTGCGCCGCAACCTGCATCGCGCGCGCGCCGACATGGAGCGCGAGTTTGGCCTCGACGAGGTGCGCCGCGAACTCTACAACCAGGAACTGCTGGGGCGGCTGGCCGACCAGCGGGTGAGAAACCAACTCGAGAACGAACGCCTGGCGGTGGGGGAGCGAATCAATGACCCCCTGCCCGGTTCCGCCACCGGGGATCGCCGGCAGCCCGACCTGTTTGCTGAACCGGAAGACGCTATCGAGTGGGTGACTCCAGAACCGGGAGCCGCGCCGCCGCTAATCGATCCCGAGCCCCGCAGTCGCACCCTGGACGACGCGCTGAACCTGGATATGCCTCCGGCAGTCATCACTGAACTAGCCACCGGCACCGCAGAGTCCCCTCCCGCGCCGCGCCCGACTCGGCACTGATTGATGTCCGACCAACCGCAACACGAGCCGCCGGAGACGAAAGGGCAACCCTTTGTCGCCCATCTCATCGAACTCAGGGATCGCGTACTCCGGTCGCTGCTGGTTATCGGCTTGCTATTCGCGATGATGTTCCCGTTTGGCAGCCTCATCTACGAATTCGTCTCCGCACCGCTGCGCGCCTTGCTGCCGGCCAATTCGTCGATGATCGCCACCCAGGTGATGTCGCCGTTTCTGACGCCGTTCAAGCTGTCGCTGGTGGCAGCGCTGTTCGCATCGATGCCGTTCACGCTGTACCAGGTATGGGCATTTGTCGCCCCCGGCCTCTATCGCCGCGAGCGCCATATCGTCATTCCCCTCTTTGTTTCCAGCGTCGGCCTGTTCTATGCCGGCATGGCGTTCGCGTACTACGTCGTGTTTCCGATCATTTTTG
>CBDDRG010000246.1:0-7521 GCA_965232975.1 uncultured bacterium | reverse complement strand
CCCCAGCTTTCCCGACCCCTTCGACTACGCCGCCGAGGATCATCTGGTCGCCGCCTACCGTGCCGGCATCGCCGACATCCAGGCCAAGGCACCCTTTGTCCGGCCGACCTACCACCACTCATACGCCCACCCCAAAAAGCCGGGAGAGGGGCCAGATCACCGCGGCCGCTGACGCTTGAATCTGCTTCCGGCGAGCGTGTCGGCGCTTCACCACGGCGATCAGGGTATGAGCGAACCGCCGACGTTGCCGCAGCTTGTCCGGCAACCGGCCCGCCTGCGCTCCATCCGCTGTCCCTATTGCGGTCAATGCGCCCGGTGTATCCTGCCTCGATCACGCCCGGACGCCGATCATCAGGAGATCCACCGCAATGCGCCCTTTGCCCAAGCCCCGGCTGTTAGGACTCGGCATTGGCCTGGCCGTTGCGGGCGCCCTGATTTGGAGCTGGCGCCTCTATACCGCCGCTGCCGCCGAACCCTGGATCGCCAGCGGCAACGGCCGCATCGAGGCGACCGAGATCGACATCGCCACCAAGACGCCGGGCCGGGTGACCAGCATCCGGGTCGATGAAGGCGATTTCGTCAGCGCCGGACAGATTCTCGCCGAGATGGATACCGCCGTGCTGGCAGCCCAGTTGCGCGAGGCGGAGGCCGGCCTGCAGCGCGCCCGCATCGGGATCGAAACCGCGCACAGTCTGGTGGCCCAGCGCGAGGCCGAAAAAACCGCTGCCCAGGCCCTGGTGGCCCAGCGCGAGGCCGAGCCCCGCGCCGCCCAACTGCGTTTCGGCCGTTCCGAGAATCTGGCGCGCCGCGATGCCATCTCCGCACAGACTCTCGACGATGATCGCGCCCGCACCGAGGGCGCGCGGGCGGCGATGGCCGCGGCCCAGGCCCAGGTGGCGGCCGCGGCGGCCGCCATCGGCAATGCCAGCGCCCAGGTGGTGGCGGCGCAGGCCCAGGTGACGGCGGTCGCGGCCACCATAGAGCGCATCCAGGCCGACCTCGCCGACAGCGTCCTGAAGGCGCCGCGCGACGCCCGCGTCCAGTACCGGGTGGCGCAACCCGGCGAGGTGCTGCCGGCGGGCGGGCGGCTACTCAGCCTGGTCGACCTGAGCGATGTCTACATGACCTTCTTCCTGCCCACCGCGGCGGCGGGGAAAGTAGCGCTCGGCGCCGAAGTGCGTCTGGTGCTCGACGCCCTGCCCCAGCACGTGATGCCGGCACGCGCCACCTTTGTCGCCGATGTCGCCCAGTTCACGCCCAAGACCGTGGAAACTGCGGAGGAGCGGCTCAAGCTGATGTTTCGCATCAAGGCCCGCATTGAGCCGGAACTGCTGAAAAAATACATCCGCCAGGTCAAGACCGGCTTGCCGGGCGTCGCCTATGTGCGCCTGGACCCGACCCGGGAGTGGCCGCAGCGGTTGACCGTCACGTTGCAGCCCTGAGCTGCGCAGCCGTGAGTTACCAGCCGTGAGCCCGCAGTGAGCATTGCGCCCGCAGACTCGGCACCGGTGGCGCGCCTGACCGGCATCGGCCTGCGCTACGGCGTGGCGCGGGCACTCGCCGGCATCGATCTGGAGCTGCCCGCCGACCAGCTGCTCGGCCTGCTCGGCCCCGACGGCGTCGGCAAATCGAGCCTGCTCGCCCTGATCGCCGGCGCCCGCGCCGTCCAGGCCGGGCATATCGAGGTATTGGGCGGCGACATGGCCGACGCCCGCCACCGCCGGCGCGTCTGCCCGCGCATCGCCTACATGCCCCAGGGCCTCGGCAAGAATCTCTATCCGACACTGTCGGTGTTCGAGAACATCGACTTCTTCGGCCGTCTGTTCGGGCACGATGGCGGCGAACGGGCGCGCCGCATCGAGACGCTGACGCTGGCCACCGGGCTCAAGCCGTTCCTCGACCGCCCGGCCGGCAAGCTCTCCGGCGGCATGAAGCAGAAGCTCGCCCTGTGCTGCGCGCTCATCCACGACCCCGACCTGCTGATCCTCGACGAGCCCACCACCGGCGTCGATCCGCTGTCGCGGCGCCAGTTCTGGGAACTCATCGCCGGCATCCGCGCGGCACGCCCCGGCATGAGCGTGCTGGTGGCGACTGCCTACATGGAGGAAGCCGCGCGCTTCGACTGGCTGGTGGCGATGGACGCCGGCGCAGTGCTGGCCACCGGCACGCCGCAGGCGCTGCTGGAGCGCACCGGCAGCGCCAGTCTGGAGGAAGCCTTCATCCCGCTGCTGCCGGAAACCCGGCGCCGCGACCATCGGGCCGTGGTGATCCCGCCGCGCCCGGGCGACGGCGACGCGGCCATCGAGGCGCAGGACCTCAGCATGCGGTTCGGCGACTTCGTCGCCGTCGATCAGGTCAGCTTTCGGATCCAGCGCGGCGAGATCTTCGGGCTTTATCGGCTCCAACGGCTGCGGCAAGACCACCACCATGAAGATGCTGACCGGCCTGCTGCCGCCGAGCGCCGGGCAGGCCCGGCTGTTCGGTCAGGCGGTCGATCCGCGCGACCTCGCGACCCGCCGCCGCGTCGGCTACATGTCGCAGGCATTCTCGCTGTACACCGAGCTGACCGTGCGCCAGAACCTGGCCCTGCACGCGCGCCTGTTCGCGCTGCCCGCGGCGAGCATTCCCGCGCGGGTGGGAGCGATGGCGCAGCGCTACGATCTCGCGGGCGTCATGGACACCTTGCCCAACGCCTTGCCCCTCGGCGTGCGCCAGCGCCTGTCGCTGGCCGTGGCCCTGATCCACGGGCCGGAACTGCTGATTCTCGACGAGCCGACTTCGGGCGTGGACCCCATAGCCCGCGACGGCTTCTGGCGCGCGCTGGTCGAGCTGTCGCGCCACGACGGGGTGACCATCTTCATCTCCACCCACTTCATGAACGAGGCCGAGCGCTGCGACCGCATCGCGCTGATGCACGCCGGTCGGGTGTTGGTCACCGACACGCCCGCCGCCCTGATCAGACAGCGGGGCGTGGACACCCTGGAAGAGGCCTTCATCGCTTATCTCGAGGAGACTGCCGCCGCGAGCAAAGACGAAGCGGGGCTTCCGGAAGCGGCAGCGCCGTCGGTTGCGACCGCGGCGCAGGAGATCCATGCCGAGCCGCTGGGCTGGCGGCGCTTCTTCGACCCTCGGCGCATGGTCAGCTACGCGCGACGCGAAGGGCTGGAGCTGCGCCGCGATCCGATCCGCCTCACGCTGGCGCTGCTGGGCAGCCTGATCCTGATGCTAGTGATGGGCTACGGCATCACCCTCGATGTCGAGAATCTCACCTTCGCGGTGCTCGACCGCGACCAGACCACCACCAGTCGCGACTACGCGCTGAACCTCGCCGGCTCGCGCTACTTCGCCGAGCGGCCGCCGCTGCGGGACTACGCCGACCTCGACCGGCGCATGCGCGCGGGCGAGCTCGGTCTGGCGGTGGAAATCCCGCCCGGCTTTGGCCGCGACGTCGCGCGCGGGCGGCCGACCGCTGTCGGTGCCTGGATCGACGGCGCCATGCCCGCCCGCGCCGAGACCATCCGCGGCTATGTGCAGGGCATGCACGCGCAATGGCTCGCGACCCGGTTGGCGCGCGGTCCGACGGGCGTCGCCGCGGAGCCGATGCGCATCGAAGTCCGGTTTCGCTACAACCCGGACGTGAAAAGCCTGGTCGCCATGGTGCCGGCGATGATTCCGCTGCTGCTGATGCTGATCCCGGCCATGCTCGCCGCCCTCGCCGTGGTGCGTGAAAAAGAGCTGGGTTCCATCGTCAACCTCTATGTCACGCCGGTGAGCCGGCTCGAATTCCTGCTCGGCAAGCAACTGCCTTATATCGCCCTCGCGATGGTGAACTTCGCCCTGCTGTGGCTGCTCGCGGTGACCCTGTTTCGCGTTCCCATGACCCGCCGTGCTCACCATTCTGCCCGCGGTGCAGTTCTCCGGCATGATCGACCCGGTGTCCTCGCTCGAAGGTGCCGGACGCACCATTGGGCAGGTCTACCCCACCACCTACTTTCTCCTCATCACCCGGGGCACCTTCTCCAAGGGTCTCGACTTTGCCGACCTGCACCTGGCCCTGGTACCCCTGGCGCTCGCCATCCCGGTACTGCTCGGCGTCGGCGTGCTGCTGACCCGGAAACAGGAGCGCTGAGTTTGCGCACAAGCAATATTCTGAACCTGGGGATCAAGGAGCTGCGCAGCCTGGTGCGCGACCCGGTGATGCTGGTGCTGATCGTCTACGCCTTTACCTTTGCCATCTACAGCCCCGCCACCGCGATGCCGGAAACCCTCAACCGGGCGCCCATCGCCATCGTCGACGAAGACGGCTCGCCGCTGGCGGCGCGCCTGATCGGCGCCTTTTATCCGCCCCATTTCGTCGCGCCGGCGCTGATCAGCCAGCCCCAGATGGACGCCGGCCTGGATGCCGGAAACTATGTGTTCGCGCTCGATATTCCGCCGGATTTTCAGCGCGACCTGCTGGCCGGGCGCAGCCCGGTCATCCAGCTCAACGTGGACGCCACCCGCATGAGCCAGGCCTTTGCCGGCAGCGGCTATGTGCAGACCATGGTCGGCGCCGAAGTGGCGGAATTTCTCGCCCGCCACCGCGCCGACCCGCGGCCAGCCGTGGCGCTCGAACTGCGCGCGCGGTTCAACCCGGAGTTGAACAAATCCTGGTTCGGCGGCGTGATGGAGGTGATCAACAACATCACCATGCTGTCGATCGTGCTCACCGGCGCGGCGCTGATCCGCGAGCGCGAGCACGGCACCGTCGAACATCTGCTGGTGATGCCGGTGACGCCCTTTGAAATCATGTCCGCCAAGGTCTGGGCGATGGCGCTGGTGGTGCTCGTCGCCGCCGCCTTCGCGCTCGCGGTAGTCGTTCAGGGCTGGCTCGCGGTGCCCATCGAGGGCTCGGTCGCGCTGTTTCTGGCGGGCGCCGCCCTGCACCTGTTCGCCACCACCTCGATGGGCATCTTCCTCGGCACCATTGCGCGCTCCATGCCGCAGTTCGGCCTCCTGCTGATGCTGATTCTGCTGCCGCTGCAGATGCTTTCCGGAGGCACGACGCCGCGCGAGAGCATGCCGGAGCTGGTGCAGCTCGCCATGCTGGCCGCGCCCACCACCCAGTTCGTGATGCTGGCCCAGGCGATTCTCTATCGCGGCGCCGGGCTTGCCGTGGTGTGGCCGCAGTTTTTAGCCATCGCCGCCATCGGGGTGACGCTGTTCGGCCTGGCGCTGGCGCGCTTTCGCAAGACCATCGCGCAGATGGCGTGAAGCGGTCGCGGCAACCAGATCGGCGGGCGGCGCCGGCCAGATTAGAATCAGCCGGTCGTTTTTTGGAGGACGAGTCGCAATGAACGCTACCCCCGGCATCGCCGTACCGCCCGCCGCAACAGCCGCCGCACTGCAGACGGCCGCGGCGCTGGCGCTCGAATGCGTGACCTTCGAGGTCGCCCCCGGCGCCACCCCCAGCGGCAAACTGCCGGTGCGCATCTTCCTCGGCACCGAGGAGGCGCAGCGGCGCGCCGAGCGGGTGTTCCTTTATTCGGTGCGCAAATACCGCGATCCGGCCCGGGTGTACTTGGTCTACCTGATGAAAAATTTGCCGGGGTTCGACCGCCGGGCCTGGCGCACCGGCTTCACCCAGTACCGCTTCGCTGTCCCGGAACTCGCCGGCGGTGGCGGCCGCGCCATCTACAACGACGTCGACCAGATCTATCTGGCCGACCCGGCCGCGCTGTTCGACCTGGATCTGGGGGGCCACGGCTACCTCGCCGTCGCCGCCAACGACACCTCGGTGATGGTGCTGGACTGCGCGCGCATGCTGCCCTGGTGGCACCTGGCCGCCGCCCGTGAGCTCGGCAAACGCGAACTGGTACCGACGCCCGCGGCCGCGCCGGGGCTGTGGGGGCGGCTTGACGCCGGCTGGAACGCCCGCGACCTCGAGTACCAGGCCGGCGCGTCGCGACTTTTGCACTACACCACGCTGCACCTGCAACCCTGGCGGCCGGCTCCGGAACAGTACTCCTATCACCCGCACCCACTGGGCGAACTCTGGCTGCGGCTGGAGCGGGAGGCCGACGCCGAGGGTTATCAGGCGTTCAGCCGCCAGCGACCCAGCACCGGCTACCGCCGGCTGCTGGCGGAGCGGCGCGCGACGGCAGCGCCGGCGGCGGCGATCCCAGCCGCGGCCCGCGACTTTCTCGCCGCGCGCGGGGTTGCCGACCGACCGCTGCTATGCACGCTGGATGCACCGCCGGCAGAACCGGTCGGCTACTTCAATCCGGCGCTGACCGCACAGTGGCCGACCGCGTCGGCGCCGGCGCTGATGGTCAGCGGGCTGCTGGAGCGGCTACCGGTCGAGGACATACCCTGGTTGCTCGCCGCCGTATTTGCGCTGACCCAGCGCGCGCTGTATCTGCGCATCGACCTGCGCCAGGCCGCCGCACCCGCCGACCGGCCGCCGTCGGCGCGGCTGCGGCGCCCGGCCAGCTGGTGGCGAGACTGCCTCGCGGCCGCTGCGGCACACCACCCGGCGGTGGCCTGGCAGCTGGATCTGACCGACCGCACTGGCGCGCGCCAGTGTTTCCGCCACCTGCCCGCCGCCGATCCGCCGCGGGTCTGGGTGCTGCTGGGTCGCCACGAGGGCGACAATCGCCAATTGCTGGCACTGGCGGACGCGCTGGGCTGGCCCTACCAGACACGGCAGCTGGTCTTCAAGGATCGGCCAAACTCGTGGCCCTGGCTGCAGGGCGCGTCGCTGCGGCGGCTCGACCGCGACCGCTCAACGCCACTGACCGCCCCCTGGCCGGACCTGGTGCTGGCCGCCGGTGGCCGCAGTGCGCCGGTCGCCCGCTGGATTCGCCGCCGCTCCGGCGGCACGACCCGGCTAGTTCAGGTGGGCAGGCCGCGTGCGCCGCTGGAGGCCTTCGACCTGGTCGTCACCACGCCGCAGTACCAGTTGCCCGCTCGGGCCAATGTGCTGCACAACCTGCTGCCGCTCAACCGGTCGCTGCCATCGCCAACCGAGCTGGCCACGTGGCGCCAGCGCCTGGAGCAGTTGCCGCGGCCTTGGCTGGCGCTGCTGATCGGCGGCAACAGTACGTCCAGCGTATTGGGCACGGACACGGCAGCGCGGCTGCGCCTGCAAGCGGAGGCACTGGCGCGGCGGCGCGGCGGTGCGCTGCTGATCGCCACCAGCCCGCGCACACCGGCGGCGGCAGCCGACATCCTGGTGGCCGACTCGCCCCTGGCCGACGCGGGGTTGCCGGCTGTGCGCTACCGCTGGCGCCCGAACGACCCGGACAACCCCTACGCGGCCTTCCTCGCGCTCGCCGACGAGTTCATCGTCACCGGCGACAGCGCCTCCATGCTTGCCGATGCCTGCGCCAGCGGCCGGCCGGTGCGCTACATCGAGTTGCCACGCCCGACCCCGCGCCGACGCTTTTACTCCAGCGCACGTCTGCGCGAGCTCATCGAGCGTCGGCGCGGCCGGCTGGGCGAGCGCGGCACGCCGCGCCAGCAGGGCGTGCTCGAACGCTG
>CBDDRG010000245.1:0-8784 GCA_965232975.1 uncultured bacterium | reverse complement strand
CCCACTCCTCCACCGACGGCGGCAGCAGATACGGCGTCGCACGATCCACGTCAATAAACCGCTGTGCCATCACCTCGCCCCCGTCAATTCCCTTGCCAATGATTATGCAGAAATCGCACCGATAATCCGACAGGCTCCTAGGCGCCCGGACGGGCGGAGGTTCGCGGCCGCAGCCAGTGGGCGCTGCCTGGGTGATCGTTGACAGCTTTTTCCAGGTGGTCGCGCACCGCAGACGCGTGCGCCAGTTGGCAGGCGATATCGACAATGGCGGTGATTTCGGCGAGCGTCATCTGGCGCAGCACAGCCTTCACCCGCAGCAGGTTCGCCGAGCTCATGGACAGGGTGTCGTAGCCCATGCCGACCAGCAGGATCGCGCCCAGGGGGTCTCCGGCCAGTTCCCCGCACACGCTGATCGGGCAGTTGGCCTTGCGCGCGCCGGCGATGATCGCCCGCAGCGCCTGCAGCACGGCGGGGTGGTAGGAGTGGTAGATCTCGGCCACGCGGGGGTTGTTGCGTTCGACGGCGAGCAGGTACTGGGTCAGGTCGTTGGTGCCGACCGAGAGGAAATCGACGCGCGCGGCCAGTTCGGCGATCTGGTACACCGCCGCCGGCACTTCGACCATGGCACCGACCAGGGGCATCACAATCCGGTAACCCTCTTCCTGGGTGAGCTCCCAATGCGCGCGGCGGATCAAGGCCAGCGCGCTGTCCACCTCACTGAGGTTGGAAATCATCGGCAGTAGAATGCGCAGGTTGTCGAGTTGTTCGCTGGCGCGAAGAATGGCGCGCAGTTGCACCATGAAAATCTCTGGGTGATCCAGCGTTACCCGGATGCCCCGCCAGCCCAGGAAGGGATTGGCCTCCTCGATGGGAAAGTAGGGCAGCGCCTTGTCGCCGCCGATATCGAGCGTGCGCATGGTCACCGGGCGCGGTGCGAACATCTCCAGTTGCTCGCGATAGATCTGCCGCTGCTCTTCCTCCGACGGAAAGCGTTCGTGGAGAAAAAACGGAATCTCGGTGCGGTAGAGGCCGACGCCCTCGGCGCCGCGATCCAGCGAAATCATGCCGTCGATGCGCAGCCCGGTGTTGACCCACAGGTTGATGTGGTGGCCGTCAGCGGTGGCGCTGGGCTCGTCCTTGAGGGTGTCGAGGACTGCGGCGAGGGCTTTTTCCTCTTCCAGCAGGCCCTCGTAAGTGGCCAATGTCGACGCCGACGGCGACGGAATCACCAGGCCCTCGTGACCATCGACAACCAACGGGCAGCCGTCGAGTTCGGCCCAGGGCAGATCGATCGCGCCCATCACCGTCGGAATGCCCATGGCGCGCCCGAGAATGGCGAGGTGGGAGTGGTGAGAACCGCTGACCGACACGATCGCGCGGATGCGGTCGAAGGGTATATCCCCCAGGTTGGGCGCGGCCAGGTCTTCGCCGATCAGGATTGCGTTTGGGGGGTACTCGCGCACCACTTCCTGCACCTGTTGCAGGTACGCCAGCACGCGGCGGCCGAGATCGCGGACGTCGGCGGCGCGCTCCCGCATATAGGCGTTTTCCATGCTGCTGAACGCGCGCAGATGCTCGATGATGACCTGGCTCCAGGCGCTGCGCGCGGCCAGTCCGCCCATAATGAGAGGGATGACCTCACCACCGAGGGACTGGTCTTCGAGCATGCTGACATAGACATCGAAGAGCGCGATCTCTTCCTGATTGAACACGCCCTTGAGCTCATCCTGGACAGCGCGCAGATCGAGCTGGACGCGCGCCAGCGCCTGCCGGAATAACGCGAGCTCGGCGTCGATATCGTCGGCCAGGCGCCGGGGCACGGCGTGCAGATCGACCGGAGACGACACCACCACGGCGGTGCCGATGCCGATGCCGGGCGCACTGGCAATGCCGCGGTAGGAAGTTTCGCCATTGCCGGTCTCGATGCCTTGCGAGGTCATGCGGGCAATGGCGCCGGTGGCTTCGGCGTGGGCGATGACCCCCGCCAACTGGGCGGAAATGGTGATCAGAAAAGCTTCTTCACTCTCGTCGAAGCGGCGCCGCTCCTGTTGCTGGACGACCAGAACGCCGAGCACCGCGCGGTGATGAATGATCGGCGCGCCCATGAACGAGCTGAATTTTTCTTCACCAGTTTCCGGAAAATAAGCAAAATTGGGGTGGATTTCGGCGTGTTCGAGATTGATGGGCTCGGCGCGACTGGCGACCAGACCCACCAGCCCCTCCTCCGCGGTCATCGCCACCTTGCCGACCGCATCCGGGTGCAAGCCATCGGTGGCGGCAAGCACATAGGCATTGCGCTTCTTGTCGAGCAGGTACACCGAGCACATGCCGGTGTGCATCAGCGTCTTGACCCGGGACACGATGATGTTCAGCACCGCCGGAAAATCCCGCGCGGCGTTTACTTCCTGGACTATGGTGCGCAGCTGATTAAGCACGTTGCCTCGGACTCCCCGCTTCCCGTTGCAGGTCGAGTTGACGGCTCTCCAGGCTGGTGTGTACCCGCACCAGTTCCTGCAGTGCGCGCCGGTAGACGTCCCTTTTAAATTCGATGATCTGGCCAAGCGGATACCAGTAACTAACCCAGCGCCAACCGTCGAATTCCGGTTTGTGGCCGCGATCGAACCGGATGCGCTCCTCGCTCCCGGTCAGCCGCAGCAGGAACCATTTTTGCTTCTGACCGACGCACAGGGGCCGGGAATCGTGGCGGATGTAGCGATAGGGAAGCCGGTAGTGGAGCCAGCCCTGGGTCTGCGCCAGCACCTCGACGTCCGCCGCTTCGAGGCCCACTTCCTCGTAAAGTTCGCGAAACAGGGCATCCTCGGGGTTTTCGCCGACGTCGATGCCGCCCTGGGGAAATTGCCAGGCGTCGCGGCCGATACGCTTTGCCCACAGCAGGCGGCCGCGACCATCGGCGAGGATGATGCCGACGTTGGGGCGAAAACCTTGCTTGTCGATGGTATCCATGGGCACATCAGGATGTCGGGCTGGCGGAACGGGTTCGCTGCATTGTTCCACAGATGCTCTCGGCCCGGCAATTGCACCATTGAGCGCGATCGGGATAAAAGCTATGCTCCGCCGCCTTCGCCTGCCGCCAACTGCCTGCTCATGCCCCTTGCCCTGTTCGATCTGGACAACACCCTGCTGGGCGGGGACAGCGACCATGCCTGGGGCGATTTTCTGGTGCGTTGCGGCAGGGTTGACGGCGGCGAATACCAATGCAGAAACGATCAGTTCTTCCGCGATTATCAGGCCGGGTGCCTCGATATCGACGCTTATCTGTGCTTTGCACTGGCGCCACTGGCGACGCTGGAAATGAGCGAACTCACCCAGTTGCACGCGCGTTTCATGGCCGAGGTGGTCAGCACCCTGATCCTGCCCAAAGCAGAGGCGCTGCTCGCTCGCCACCGCGCCGCCGGCGACCGGTTATTGGTGATCACGTCTACCAATCGCTTTGTCGTTGAACCCATCTGCGCACGCCTGGGGGTCGATGATCTGATCGCCACCGAACCGGAACAGGTGGGCGGTCGCTACACCGGCAATGTCCGGGGAGTGCCCTGTTACCGGGAGGGCAAGGTGGTGCGCCTGCGGGAGTGGCTGGCGACGACGGGGGGAGATCTCAATGGCAGCTACTTTTATAGCGATTCCAGCAATGACCTGCCGCTGCTGGAGTTGGTCGATAACCCAATTGCAGTGGATCCCGACCCGCACCTCGAAGCGGTCGCCCGCGCTGCCGGCTGGCCGGTGATCAGCCTGCTCTAGAAATCTGTCGGACTGGAGCGTCCGTAGCGAGGGCAAGTCCGATTTGACGCAGATTTGGGGGCAAATTCGCGGCGAATAGCGGGGATTATTGAACGAAAAGTTGCGCAAAATATGACCAGATTCGGCTTTTCCGCAGGGGAGCAGTCGCAAGTCCAACGGACTCCCGGGTATCCCAGGCAGAAAACGACCGCAGGCGCTATGATCCCCACTGCAAAATTGCCAAGAACACCCGATGTTGACCTACCCCGCCATTGATCCCATCGCCGTTAGCCTCGGCCCGCTGTTTGGTTTCGGACCGCTGCGGGTGCACTGGTACGGCATCATGTATTTGATCGGCTTCGCCGCCGCCTGGCTGCTCGCGCGCCTGCGCACGCGCCGGTCCTGGTCGCCGATCGCGCGCCAGCAGATCGACGACCTCATCGTCTATGCGGCGCTCGGGGTCATCATTGGTGGGCGCTTTGGCTACGTGGTGTTCTACAACTTCGATAAATGGCTTGCCGATCCACTTTGGCTATTCCGCCTGTGGGAGGGCGGCATGTCCTTCCACGGCGGCCTGCTCGGCGTGCTGGTTGCGCTGGCGCTGTTCGCTTTTCGCATCCACCAGCCGTTTCTGGCGGTCGCCGATTTTGTCGCGCCGCTGGTGCCCATCGGCCTCGGCCTCGGCCGCATCGGCAACTTCATCGGCCAGGAGCTGTGGGGGCGGGCCACCTCCGGGCCCTGGGGCATGGTATTTCCGCGCGATCCGGAACAGCTTGCGCGCCACCCGTCGCAGCTTTATCAAGCGACACTCGAAGGCTTGGTGCTGTTTATCCTGTTGTTCTGGTACTCCCATCGCCAGCGCCCGCCGGGCGCCGTGGGCGGATTATTCCTGTTGCTGTATGGCGTATTCCGATTCACCGTGGAGTTTTTCCGCGAGCCGGACCATCAGGTCGGCTTCGACCTTTTTGGCTGGGTGACCCGTGGTCAGCTACTCTGCCTGCCGATGATCCTGGCAGGCGCGCTGTTGATGCTGTGGGCATTGTGCCGCCAGCCGCAGACGCTGGGCAAATCCCTCGGGCGCTGAACTACCGGACGCGGGGCTACCGAAAGTAGGTGATATGCAGCAATACCTCGACCTCATGCGCCAGGTACGCACCCAAGGCACCCGCAAGGGCGACCGCACCGGCACGGGCACCCTCAGCCAGTTCGGCTATCAGATGCGCTTTGATCTGGCCGCCGGCTTTCCGCTGTTGACCACCAAGAAAATCCACGTCAAATCGGTCATCCACGAGCTGCTGTGGTTTCTGCGGGGCGACACCAACACGCGCTATTTGAAAGAACACGACGTCGGCATCTGGGATGAATGGGCGACGGCGAGCGGCGATCTCGGCCCAATCTACGGCCAGCAGTGGCGGAGTTGGCCGACTCCTGACGGCGGCAGTATCGATCAGATCAGCGAGTTGCTGGCGCAGTTGCACCGCCGCCCGAATTCTCGGCGCCTGCTGGTGTCGGCCTGGAACCCGGCCCAATTGCCCGACGAGAGTATCTCGCCGCAGGCCAATGTGGCTGCCGGGCGCATGGCCCTCGCGCCCTGCCACGCGCTGTTCCAGTTCTATGTCGCCGACGGCCGCCTGTCCTGTCAGCTCTACCAGCGCAGCGCAGACATCTTTCTCGGGGTGCCCTTCAACATCGCATCCTATGCACTACTGACACTGATGATCGCCCAGGTCGCCGGTCTGCAACCCGGTGACTTCGTGCACACGCTGGGCGATGCCCACCTGTATCTGAACCACCTCGACCAGGCCGACCGCCAGCTCGCCCGCGCGCCGCGGCCGCTGCCGCGGATGGCGCTGAACCCGGAAGTCCGCGACCTGTTCAGCTTCCGCCTCGAGGATTTCGCGCTGACCGGCTATGACCCCCACCCGGGCATCAGCGCGCCCATCGCGGTCTGACGGGGATTTACCAGACATGGATTTGCCGGAGACGGATTTGCCATGCGCATCGCTCTGATCGTCGCGGTCGCTGCCAACAATGTTATCGGCAGCGGCAATGCGCTGCCCTGGCATCTACCCGAAGACCTGCGCCACTTCAAACAGCTGACGCTGGGCAAGCCCATCGTCATGGGCCGCCGCACTTATGAAGCCATCGGCCGACCGCTGCCCGGGCGCACCAATATCGCCATCAGCGCGCGGGTGGATTGGCACCCGGACGGCGTGCTCGTCGCACACTCAATGGCCGATGCGCTGGCCCAGGCGGAGCAGGTCGCGACGGCGAGCGGGGCACAGGAAATCATGATCATCGGCGGCGAGACCATCTATCGCGCGGCCCTGCCGCACGCCGACCGCCTGTACTTGACGCAGATCGCCGCGACCGTGACCGGCGACGCCATGTTCCCGGCGATCGATGCCCGCCAGTGGCGGGAGACCGAGCGGCAGGCCGACATGACATCCGCCAATGGCCTGGGCTACCGCTTTATTACTCTCGATCGAATTGCGGCGGACAGCGTTGGCGCCGACCAAGCCACGCCTTGACTGCGCCCGCTGAGGACCACCGGCGTTACCGCGCTTTTATCGCCGCCAGCCGCGCGCGCGCCAGCTTGCCGACCTCACCCTGATCCTGCGCCGCCTGTTGGTAGTACGCCACCGCCTGCTGCCGGTCGCCACGCTCGTTGGCCAGTTCGCCCAGATAGAAGGTCGCGGGCGCCGTCGGCAGCAGCGCGTTGGCGCGTTCGAGATCGGCACCTGCAGTGCCATGCTGGTCGTTTTCGAAGCGGAGCATGCCGCGCACCAGATAGGGCATGAAGTAACCGGGATCCTTTTGGATGGCGGCGCTGTAGGCCTTGTCGGCCTCGGCCGGGTTTTGTTGCATAGCCAGCGCGTGGCCGCGATACAGCCAGAACTGTCCTTCCGCGGGTTGCAGCCGGATGGCCCTGTCGAGGTGGGTCAGCGCAGTGGCCGGATCCTTCGCGGTCAACGCCTTGACCGCTTTTTCCTGCTCTTGATAGGCCGGCTGATCCTGCTTCAGGCGCGCGATTTTCTGCTGGAAGCGATCGCGATTGGTGGCGCCGCCAGTGCCTAGGTGCTGCACCTTGGCCTGATTGGCGGCAACCCGCTCCTCCGACGGTGGGTGGCTCGCGAACAGGGCGCTGAACGCATCCTGTTGCCGGCCCTGGGACATCTTGACAAAGATTTGCTGCAGCGTGACCGCGGCGCGCGGGTCGTAGCCGGCGCGCACCATGTAATCGATGCCGTAGGCGTCGGCTTCGAGTTCGGCGCTGCGGCCATAGTGCGCCATCCACGCCGATGAGCCGACCTGCGCCACCGCGCCGCCCAGTTGCCCAAGACCATTTTGCTGGCTGACCGCGCCGGCGATTTGGGCGACGGCACCGATCAACTTGCCGCGGGTCATCTGGCTCGCGCTGTGGCGGGCAGCGGCGTGGACGATTTCGTGGCCGATGACAGCGGCGAGCTGGGCTTCGTCGTCGAGATAGGTCAACAGCCCGCGGTTGACCGCGATCTTGCCACCGGGCAGCGCCCAGGCGTTGGGCGTCGAATTGTTCAGCACGACAAATTCATAGGGCAGATCGGGGCGGTCGCTGACCGCCGCGAGCTTGCGGCCAACCTCGGCGATATAGGCCTGCAGCGCGGGCTCGCGGTCGTAGCGACCACCCTGAGACTGCTGGGCGGGGCCGTACTGCTGGGCGCCAATGGCAATCTCCTCTTGCGGCGACACCATCGAAAATTCCTGCTGATGGGTGACCGGGTTCACTACGCAGCCGGCGGTAACAAGTGCGAGCAGTGCAATGGCGAGGTAGGCGCGGATGGCTTTGGTCATAAGACGGTTCCAGGTCTGGGACGGGGATCGCTTTTCGGCATTGGCTGAAGCTCGATGAGACCCCGCGGGTCGGCGGGCGGGTCAATCGACGTCCGAGCGCATTGGCTCCGCGCTCAGGGTATCTTATCGCTCATAAACCAGAAATATAGGTCGCCTGGATGGACTACAGCTCTACCCGGACGGGATTAAGGCCTGTACCCCACCATGGTTGGAGGGATCGTATTCTAGCCGCCATTTCAGGCTCATGAACAAGCGGCGTCAATCGCTCTTCGATGCTTTGCAGCACAACTAATAATTATTATCATTTACTTCATTTCGCGCATCGCGCCTGCCATCGGGCGCTACCCATCCTGATTGGTAGGAGTTTCGTTGATGAAGAAGAGTTTTTTATTGTCTCTCGCGCCGGCCGCCGCTCTAGGCCTGGTGATGCCGACATTGGCTGATGAAAACCTGTTCGGCTATGTCTCTGACACCGAGACACTGCCAAGAAATTGGCATAGACCCGCGCTAAATCCTTGAGCGTCTGTTGCAGCGGGTGGATCGGCGCATCGGAAACCGAAGGCACTTGCGCGCCGTTGCGCCACCCAGTGAGTTCCTTGCAAAGTCCTGCGTATCCAAGCTTCTTCGCGCGCTCGTGGCGCTCCTGCTGCAAAGCCAGCGCCCTGTTGAACACGAACCGGCACGACAGCGCCGACTTGCCCTGAGTTGTACAACACAGTCTGAGGCCGCGCAGGATCAACTCGGCAGCGGACCGCAACTGGACTGGAACCGCGCTTGGGTGGACGTACTGTAGGCCGTCAAGGCGTGGCCTGACGTAGAGGGCCAGGCCCAAGGGCGCCAAGGGGACGGCGCAGAAAAGGATATTCCGCGACCACTTCACCACCGTGAACGCCGAGGCCGTGCCGGTCATTGCCAAGCATCACAAGGTCGAGCCGTTGGATCGTGCCACCTTGTCTCCAGCCAGACACTGCCGGCCCGACATCAGAAGGATGAGCCTTGATGGGGCTGCCACACAGAGGGCAAGGGCAAGTTCATCGAGTTCGAACCGGACCCCACGCCGAATGACTCCCGCTGAAAGAGGACATCAACTGCGTGCTGCGCGAGGTGCGCCCCTACGTGGCCGAGACCTGGATCGACCGCGAAACGCTCGACGAACAGTACGGCGGCACCGACAAAGTCGGCTACGAAATCAACTTCAACGCGTGCGCTTCC